>PLTV01000256.1 GCA_003164635.1 Acidobacteriaceae bacterium | reverse complement strand
CTTTTGTCTTGCTTTGCCATGCCATAAATGCCAGAATCTCGCCGCCCAGATCGGCAACATTTTCGCCCAACGTCAACTTGCCGTTGACATGAAGATCGTCCACGGCAACATACGATGAATACTGATCGTCGACGCACTTGGTGCGCGCGTCAAACTTCTCGCGATCGTCTTTCGTCCACCAGTCTTTCAGGTTGCCTTTGGCGTCGAACTGGCTTCCCTCATCGTCGAAGCCGTGGGTCAGCTCGTGTCCGATGGTGCCGCCTGTGTCGCCAAAGTTGGGTGCATCGTCCATCTTGCGGTCGTAAACTGGCGGTTGCAAAACTCCGGCGGGAAAGTTGATGTCATTCATCTGCGGGTTGTAATAGGCATCCACCGTTGCCGCGGAGATCATCCACTCGCCGTGATCCACAGGCTGTCCGATCTTGTTGATCTGTCGGTGCAGTTCGAAAGCCCCCGTTCGTTCCATGTCGCCCGCAAAATCTGTAGGTGAAATCTCAATCGAGGAATAGTCGCGCCACTTATCCGGATAGCCGATCTTGTTGCGAATCCCGTCGAGCTTGATCCCCGCCTGCTGTTTTGTCTGCGGGCTCATCCAGTCGAGTTGCGCAATCCGTGCGCGCATGGCTTCTTCAATCCGATCCACCATATCCAGCGCCGCGGCTTTTAAATCCGGCGAGAAGACCTTGGCCACATACGCCTGGCCCAACGCTTCACTCAGGTTGAAGTCGGTATGCTGCACGCACTGTCGCCAGCGGGGCTGTTGGGCTTTGGCGCCGCGCAGGTAAGCCCGATAGAAGTTGAAGCTCTCGTCGGCAAACGGCTTGGATAGAAACGCAGAGTACGAATCGGCTACATGAAAGCGGAAGTACGTCTTCCAGTTTTCCAGTGGCTCGGCCGTCAGCGATTCGTTCACCTGCTTGTAGAACTTTGGAGATTCCACGTTCACTATTTCGAAGTGCGGATATCGGGCCTCTCGATAGTAGGTTTCCCAATCGAAGCCCGACGCCAGCGTCTCAAGATCGGCCACCTTCATCTTGTTTTTCAAGTTGTACGGATCGCGCTGCTCCACGCGTGTCCACGAGGCCTTCGCGAGCGCCGTCTCCATCCGCATCACCGTGTCGGCATTTTTCTTTGCGGCCTCCGCCGTATCGCCCAGCAACTGGAAGATAGCCTGCACGTGCAGCAAATAGCGTGCGCGAATCTCCTTCGACTTGCCGTCCTCCTTTGTGTAATAGCTCTGATCGGGAAGGCCCAGGCCACCCTGATCGAGGTCCGCGATCACCTGCTCGGAGTTGTCGGGATCCTGCGCGGAGCCGGCCCCGAATAGCAATGTCTGCCCAAAGGGTAAAGTAACGTGCGCCGTCAGCGGTGCAATGTCCTTCGTCGACTTCATCGCCGCAATCAAATCCAGCTGCGGCTGAAGCGCGCCTACGCCACGCCGGTTCACCGCTGCCTCATCCATACAGGCGCCGTAGAAATCGCCAATCTCCTGCGTCACCTTGTTGCGCGCCGTCTTCGCGGCTGCCGCCTCTTCGAGAATGCCGCGCAGAAACTGCAGATTATCCTGGTAGAGCTTCGCATACACTCCCCACGAAGTTTGGTCGGCCGGAATGGGATTCTTCTTTTGCCATCCGCCGCAGGAGTATGCGTAAAAATCCGTGCAGGGATCGATGGTCTTATCCATCGACGTAACATCGAGGCTCGGCGAATAGGGCAGAGTCGCCTCGGACGAGGTTTGGCTGATTGCGGGAAGTGCAAGCAGGACGACGAAGGCGATGCAAGCGGTAGAGCGAATCATACGACCTCTGTGCAGCAGTCAAGACACGTGGCCCGCTGAAAATTGAGTAGAAACACCGCCGCAAAGCCGTTCGGAAATTGAGGGCGGGTGCATGAGGCAATCTTAAATCGCCAAATTCCAGCACATCGGAACTTGCGTTAAGAATGCCTCCGCTCAGCAGGCAGCACAGAGAGCCAGGCGTGATTCACCGGGTCGTAAGGCAGAATGCAACCAACCGCCGTACGACCCGGAACCACAGCCCATGGGCAGCAGTCGTTCAACGGTTCACGACCGTTATCGCGGTTGACTCTGGAATCGAGTAGGGCGAGCCTGGAGCTTCCTTAATACCGCTGGAACTGACCGCAAAAACGTGCACGTTCCCGTTCTGAGGATCGTGGACGTACACGTGATCGCTGCCATCCCACGCGACCTCATCGAAGAAAGCACCCAGCTTTGCTGTGACAAAATGCGTGATCGGCGAACTGCCATTGAAGTGGTAAATCTGAATCCCATCTCCGGCCAGTGCAAGATATTTGCCCGAGGGCGAGATACTCAGGGCTTGCGCGATCCACGCATCCGGAACTACGGGCATGTTCTCGTAAGTGCTTTTGGTCGTTAGAACTCCTTGCGAGTTAGCGGAATAAGTCGCTAATACCGTGTTTCCTATGTAATTGCCATTATTATCGACGTCGCCCATCACCACGGCCAGGTGGCTCGAAGGTCCCGTTGCCGCGGCAATTGGGCAGTAGATACCACCGGCACTGGCGGGCGGTGTGGGCACGGGCGAGTCACTGGCCTCATGGTATTCCAGCATTCCGGAACTTGACCGCTTGTAGGTTGTCAGTTGTACCTCGTTCGTGTCGTCCTTATAGGTACAGCCAACCTGGTAAGCGTAAGCATCGCTGCTCAGGAATGTTGGCTGCGAAAAGAAATTGGCATCGACTGAATACACATAATTGCTCGCTCCAAGGAATCCCAGGTCGCCGTTGGACTCAACCTTGAACGAAAGCAAATGGTTGTTGGCATCGCAATCCGGGGCAACAAGGTACACATCGGCGCCCGTCGTATTCATTGACAACATCGTTTGATCGGCGTACCCAGCAATACACGGTAGATACTTCTTGACGTTCAGCGTGCTCACGGGATCCAACGAGCCGTTCGACTGGATGGCGAAAGTGAGCAGGGATGCTCCACTGTCATCCAGGGCCACAAGATACTTCTGGTTGGCCACCAGCGCCGCGAGGCTGAGGTTCGCAAATGGAGCGCCAGGCGTCGGCGTCAAAGCCCCGTCCGCCGCAACGGCGAACGCATCCAGGTGCGTGGGCCGCGCCACGTAAACAAAGGCTACCGGCGCAGGCGGGCCATTCTTCGCGGTGCTCTCATCGGTTGGCCCCGCGGGGCTTTGAGCGAACGCTGCCGGCGAACACGAAAGGGACCCGAGCAGAACTACGAGCACGATGGGGATTTTCATACCGGTAAACTCCTAACCTAGTTTTCGCAATTCGAGGTGGATCGGGCTCAAATTGCAAGAAGAGTAGGCCCGAACGTTTGATTGTGCAAGTGGGAGCAGCCGCGTTTCAATGAATTTTCAATATCTGACGCCCATTCTTCTCGGACGTCGGTTCTCCGCCGTGAGTGCCCGATCCCTCGGTAGGCTTGGCGCTCATTCCAGACATGGTGAGATTCACAACAAGTGAGGGACCGAACTGGAGAAGGAACGCGGGTTTGCACCGGACCGTACCACCAGAATTAACTAGGCTATGCGGGTATGTTGCCTTCCAGTTAATAGTCCAGATTAAAAATGCTACACAAATATGTTACCTTGCAGTTAACAGTCCAGCTGGACTCAAGCTGCTTGCTCACTGCGAAGCTTGGCCAGCAGCGCTGGAACGCCTGAATACGGCGAAATACGTGGAAGACGGCTCAATCACGGGTGGAGATTTCTGCAGCGGGCCACGTAATCCAGTTCGTGCATCCATCGCATCACGGATAGCGAATTGCGGACAAAGCTTCTGCTGAGTGCGAGGTATCGCTCATCACTGACTCGACGATTTCGGAAATCCTAAGCTCCATGCCGCATTGTTTTAGGCCGTGTCCCTTGAGCCCGATCGGCTTGATTCCAACGTGCCAACGAGCCAAGGCAGAACGCCACTGGTCGGCATCCGCGCTCGCTGGAGAAGCGATCCGGTCATCCGCCCACAACCGGTAAGTTTGAAGGGATCGGGACATCTTGAAATACCCAGCCACGGGCTCACTTCGCACCCCATTCGTCGCCATTCCGCTCGCATTGTTCGCACTCGCCGCGAGCGCGCAGGTAACCCTGCCCCCGCCGGTCGAAATATCCCAGGGATGGGAATTGCAGAACATCGCTCACGTGAGCCAGGACGGCGAGAAAGTGTCGTCTGCGTCCTTCGAGCCAAAAGACTGGTATGCCGCTACCGTGCCCGGCACGGTCCTCACTACGCTCGTGAATAACAACGTATACGCCGAGCCGCTCTATGGCGAAAACAATCGCCCCCAAAAAATTCCCGATAGCCTCTGCCGCACCTCGTATTGGTATCGCACCGTGATGAAGGTGCCCGCCGGTTATAAAGGCGAGCACGTCTGGCTCAACTTTGAAGGCATCAATTATTCGTCTACGATCTGGGTGAACGGATCGAAAATCGGTACGACACGCGGCGCCTTCATACGAGGAAAATTTGACATCTCGTCGCATGTCACAGCCGGCAAAAACGCCGTCATCGCCGTTCTCGTCGCACCTGAACCGCACCCCGGCACGCCTGTGCAACAGACTCTCCGCGCCGGTGTTGGGCCGAATGGCGGCATCACCGCCGCCGATGGACCCACCTTCCTGTCGACCATCGGCTGGGACTGGATACCCGGCATTCACGACCGCGACACCGGCATCTGGCGCAAGGTCTTTCTATCTGCCACCGGCCCGGTATTGGTAAAGGATCCACTCGTTACGACCGATCTTCCCCTTCCGCAAACCGATTCAAGCGACATCTCAGTAAGTGCTACCGTCGAGAATGTTACCGGCAAATCGGAGAGCGGAGTCCTCAACGGAACCATAGGGAGCATAACCTTCGCACAATCCGTCACGATCGCCGCCCACTCCTCGATGTTAGTCACATTCACTCCCACAACCACACCCGTCTTACATGTGATGAATCCCCTCCTTTGGTGGCCCAACGGATACGGCCCCCAAAACCTCTATGATTTGCACCTTGAGTTCGACCAGAATCAGCACCCCTCCGACGCGCAGGATGTCTCCTTCGGCGTTCGCAAAATCACCTATTCCGTTCCCGGTTCTTCAACTCTCACCATCTCCGTGAACGGCGTGCCGGTCTTTATTCGCGGCGGCAACTGGGGCATGGATGAAGCCATGAAGCGTATCCCGCTCGAGCGTCTAGACGCGCAGATTCACATGCACCAGATCGCTAACCTCAATCTCATTCGTAACTGGGTCGGTCAAAGCACCAACGAAGATCTCTACGACTTATGCGATAAGTACGGCATCCTTTTGTGGGACGAATTCTTTCAGCCTAACCCCAACAACGGCCCGAATCCCGATGACGTCAGTACTTACATCGCCAATGTGCGCGACAAGATTCTGCGTTTCCGCAATCATCCCTCCATCGCCATATGGTGCGCGCGCAACGAGGGCTTTCCACCGAAAGAAATCGACAATCAACTTCGCGCGCTCATGACGGAGCTGGATCCCACACGCTACTACCAGGCTAATTCCAATTCCGGTGGCGGAGTTCGTTCCGATGGCCCTTATGACTGGCGCGCGCCCCGCGAGTTTTACACCATCAGCGACGATTACTTCAAGACAGAAACCGGCAGCGTGTCTATCCCGACGTTCGAGTCCGTTCAGGGCATGATGCCCCAGAAAGACTGGACAATGATTACCGACGACTGGGCCGAACACGACT
>PLTV01000346.1 GCA_003164635.1 Acidobacteriaceae bacterium | reverse complement strand
TCACCAGCCTGCGCAATGCCGAGTTTATGAAGAATGATCTGCGCGTCTCCATGCCTGAAGAAATCATGCTGCGCATGGCCCAGGCCGACACCCCCGACGCCGCCCGCAAGGAAGGCGTCATAATCGCCCAGGAGATGCTCGAAGCCGTGCGCCCCCTCGTGCAGGGCGTTCAGGTCAGCGCTCCATTCGGACGCTATGCCGTCGCTGCCGAAGTCATCGCCAACGTCTTGCCCAAGCCCGAACCCTGCACAGCGGAATAGTTTGGGTGCCCCAGGGTCCGGGGACCCCGCGGACAGGTCTTCGTCCGTGGGGTGGAGATCTGGATGTTCAGACCTGGGAAAGCACGACTCCACAAAGAACGATCGCGGCCCCTCAGTTATGATTTCGAGGAGCCGCTTGATCGGAGCCAGCTGATGCCCACGTTTGAAGATTCGTTGAAGAAGCTCGAAACCATCGTCGATCAACTCGAAAAAGGCGATCTGCCCCTCGAAAAGTCCATCAAGCTCTTCGAAGAGGGCGTTGGGCTCTCCGCCCTCTGCAAGCAGGAACTCGACGCCGCCGAAGGAAAAGTCCAGATCCTTCTCAAACAGCGCGACGGCTCCCTCAAACCCGAACCCTTCCCCACCGAAAAGTAAATGTACTCATCTTCACGCCTGTTCCTCTCGGGCGCGTACCCCAGACGACATGAGGTCCACTCTTTCACCCTGCCGATGCACTGGGTCAACCACCTCGCCGCGAACTCGCTAACTCGCAATGCCCGCGAAGCGGGCGCTAACCTGCTGCACCTGTGCAGACATCTCTCAGCCCGCTGCCCGGCGCCCCAGTTATGCCAAATTCTCACTGCGGAATGAATGGAACACCACAAATCTCCTGCAAGCGAAAAGCCAGCGTCCGTCCGACGGCAGGGGATCGGGGAAGACCACCCCGCTAACCCCTATCTATCTTTTTAAAAAAAGGCGACTTCTTTACAGAAAGCCAAATTCCACTCCTATCGCATTCGTTTCCGAGCCCAAATCTGATTCAAACGGTAGCGGGAAAAGCTCGAATCGGGCGCTTTGTAAGATAACGAGACGCCCGGCGAACCGCTTCGAGAACATGTTTGCTCCCGCGGACAGTATGCACCCGTGATCTAGCGCTGTACACGGCTCAATCCCGAAAGATTCTCCTGAAGGGAGAGCATGAAGATAGCCACTGGTGAAACCCGTGGTCGGTCTTGCCGTCCCGGAGGGCCGGCTTGAAATCTCCTCGATTGTGCGAGATCGTCTCGAACCTGAAGATTGCGCCTTCGCTTCAACCATGTCGCAGGTTCAGCCGCACCCACTCCAGCATCTCGAGGGACACCCTGCCAAGATCGGTCAGATAAAACACCGGAATTGGCTCGTGACTCGGCAAACTGATGCCGTGCGGAATTAGTTCCTCTCTCTCAGCCACGGCCACCATTGCATCTGCATGGCTAACCGCCGCCACAAACGAAGGTTCGCGATCCGGCAAACGCAGCGCGCGCTTGGAGGTTGAGTGAATCATCAGGCAAACGTTGGGGTGAACGTGATGCACCACGCTGTTCGATTCGAAGATAAAGCTGCTGCCTCGCCCGAAATGCGGCCACAATTCATTGAGCAGATCACCGAGCCTTGGCGTCGGTGGATCGCCGGTCGTCGATGGAATGGCGAGAAACGATCGTGCCGCGCCGGCCGCCAGATAGCGCTCGGTGTCGTTCTCCTCTCCGGCACGCGTCTCTTCCCAGAGCCAGTTGTCCTGCGAATGCAATGTAGAGCTGTCAGGAGCTTGCTGCGGTATTGGACGTAGCGTCGAATGAGTTCCGGGCGCAGGTTCCAGCGTGGTGATTTTCACTGCGTTCCAGCTAAATTCCTTGAGAGCCGAAATCAGCCCGCAGACAAGCGAAGTCTTGCCCGACCCACGACTGCTTCCACCCACGACGATGATGGCCATCCCTCGTTGTCTCCGCCTTCACTCGCCGTTCTTGTCGATCGCTGAGGTCTTGCGTGATCGCTTCGCCATTCGCCCCACAATCGCAATCTCGCGCAACACCTGCGGCAACGGCCGCGCCGGCGTGCCCCACAGCACCGTCCCCGGCTTCAATCCATCGTTGGTGACGGTCTTGCCGCTCAACACACCCGCCTGCCCGCCCAGAATCACTCCCGGCCCCACGTGTGCATGATCCCCAATGCCCACCTGACCCGCGAGNNAGGACGACGTCTTCGCCAATATCGCAGTTGTGTCCGATGTGCACCAGGTTATCGATCTTCGTCCCGCGCCGCACCCGCGTCTCTTCCAACGCACCGCGATCGATCGTCGAGTTGGCGCCAATCTCCACGTCGTCCTCAATCACCAGCGTTCCCTGTTGCGGAAATTGCGTGTAAGCCCCGGATTCGGCGTCGCGCACATACCCAAATCCGTCCGCGCCAAGCACCGCGCCTGCATGAACCACAACGCGGTTTCCCAGCATCGTCCCCGCATAGAGCACCGCACGCGGATAAATGCGGCAGACCTTGCCCATGCGAACACCTTCGCCAATCACCGCGCCCGCCTCGATGCGGCTTCCTGACCCAATCCGCGCATTGTCGCCAATCACCGCGCCTGGCCCGATCGAAACACCCTCGCCAAGCTCGACATCCGCGCCGACAACCGCGGTCGCATGCACACCCATCGCGGCTGGAGCGGGCCTCAACAGCTTCCCCGCACGCGCAAACCACAACCGGGGCTGGGTGGTGACGATCACCTTCTTGCCGGAAAATCTCGCAAGGTTTTCCGCGCTCGCGGATCGAAGAACAATCACCTCGCTGCCACTCGCAAACGCTTGTTCGCCAGAGGCCGCATCTTCCGCAAACACAATCTCCGCAGGGCCGGCGAAAACGGCCGAATTCACGCCGCGAGCCACAAACTCCGGACTTCCCTGCAGAAGTTCGCCGCCCAGCGCTTCGATCAGCTCGCCCAATTTCATGCCCACCTCGATGTCCGCTTTCAATATAGCGCCGGCTCGCCTGCCGGCCGCGTCTTCCACCGCCGATGAATCCACAGCCACTGGTCAGGATAGCGCCGGATCCAATCTTCCGTGGCCGCAGCACACATCTGCGTCGCAGCCAGCGCATCCGCTTCTGCATCGCCGCTCTGCGCAAAGCCAAGCTCCGGCCCAAACCGCAGCACATACTTTTTTTCTGCCGCTTCCCACACCATGAACCCCGGCAGTACCGCCGCGCCGGTCTTCAGCGCCACTCGAGCCAGTCCGGATGCCGTGCATGCCTGATGCCCGAAGAACTCCACAAACACCCCCTGCGGAGGCCGCATGTTGGTGTCCATCAGAATCCCCACCGTCTCTCCCCCTCGCATCGCCGTCAAAAGCCCACGTGCGAAATCGTCTTTGTGCAGCACACGGTTTCCATGCATACAGCGAATGGCGTTTACATATTCGTCCAGGCGTCGATTATCGAGCCGCCGAATTACCATTCCCATCGGATAGCCCATCAGCGAATGGTAAAAGCTCGACAATTCCCACGCGCCCAGATGCCCGGTCACGATCAGCACCCCTTTGCCGCGTGCCTGCGCCGCCAGGTAGTGCTCCAGTCCCTCGGTGCGGATCCAGTTCTTCGTGTTCTCAGGCGTGTAGCGCGCCATCCGGCAAAACTCCACCAGTTGCCACCCAAGGTGCCGATAGACCCCTCGCAGAATCTCCGCTC
>PLTV01000119.1 GCA_003164635.1 Acidobacteriaceae bacterium | reverse complement strand
AGAGGGGAACTCGGGACGCTTACGATTAAATCGCGGTAACACCGATTCAGGAATCGACGACAGTCTAGCTCGAGGCTCCTAGCGAACAAAACTACCGCAGCTTGAAATCAGGGCTAACTCCGGACTCATGAATGAAGGGATGTTGAACGGTCCAACGGAAGCCTGGCAAACCCTTCAATCAGATTTCGATCATCCGCAACGAATTGATGGATTTGGCTAACTCTTATGAACGACTTCGAACGAGTAACCGTCTGGATCGAACACATCGCCCGCGTAATATCCGGGAGAGTATTCGGTGCGCACCCGCGGCGAGATATTGTCCTTGCCACCGGCAGAAAGTGCGGCATTGTAGAAGGCATCGACCTTTGCATTGCTATCGGCCATGAAGCCCCAGTGGATTGATTCGGGATCAGGCTTTCCTTGCTTGAGCCAGAAGAATGCTTGCCTTCCATCGCCAAATCCCCACAGGTCCGGCTCACGACCTTTGCCTTTGTAGGGCAGAAAAAACTTGATATCGAGTGGCTTTAAAGCTGCCTCGTAGAACACCAGCGAACGTTCGACGTTGCTCACAGTCAGAATCATGAAACCAAGCATTGAAATATCCTTTACGGTCTGAGCGACTCGATTGCTTTTCTGGGTGGGGATTGCATGTGGCGCAAGCCCGTTGCCATTCCCTGCGGATTTGCGGATCAAAGCCACAGAACGCGTGTGTTCGTGCGAAAAGTCGGTAGCTCACCCTCCGCATGGCGACGAAAGACCCAGCGGTAGGCTACCAGCGCTCGCCTACCGAGAAGCATAATCGCCTTTTGCGCGTTCCTTTTGCGAGTTCCGCAACGCGTCGTCAATGAAGACTTGATCGTCGCTCAACCACTCGCCCACGCCATCCGCGAGCTGCACAAAGAAGAATGATTTTCCACTTTTGGTTCTGGCTGTCTTGAGAGAGCTCCTCGTTGTATTTGCCCATCTCGAGCGAGAGCTGTCGCGTGCTGATCCATGATTCGCGCCTTCACTTCCTGTTCATTTTTAGAAAGAGAGTTGGACCCGCTTCCAGTAGATTACCTCTATGGCTGGATACGTTTTCGCCTCATTAACCAGCCGATCATTGCTCCAGCCGCAATGCCAGCCGCAAGAGTTACTGCGACGGTTTCAAACGGGTGTCGCTCCAAGCGCCTCCTTGTGTTGTAGAGAAATTCCTTGGCAACTTCGGCGCCATCTCTTGCCGCGCGCCGAGCTGCTGAGACGCTGTCTTCCAGAGCATCCGCAATCGCGGATGCTGCCTTGGTGGCTTTGTGCGTTGTATCGTCAACCTGTTGGCCAACGTGTTCGAATACTGATTGTTCCATTGCGTATTAGTCCTTTTCGTTCTTAAATGAATCAGACGGCCTGCCTGGGTTGCTACTGCCAGGAATAACCGCCTTTTCTCAGCCTGGACGGATTACTGGTTGAGATTGCGGTGGTGGTGATGATGGTGGTGTACGACCACCACAACCTGTCCCTGCGCCGCAAAGGGCAATGCAAAGCAGCACAGGAGAACTAAACCGATCCAGAGCTTATTCATACCCGATTGTGATCTGAGGCATTGCGCGCCGTTGAGCAACTTTGACCTATATTAGAGTGCGGTCCTACGAAAGGATCGGTCTCATCTTGTATTGTTTCCGTTTCCTTTCCGTCCTCTGCGTGGCACTTTTGAGCAGGGCTCATATAAGGAAGCATCACGCTTTTTCGAGATGGATAGACGGTTCGGCTGGTTCAGACGCGGAGTTGCCGCGCATGCCGTTGTGGCCAGACTCCGTCAAACGGGCTTTCTGCATTTCTCTCATGACCCGGGCGATGATCTCCCTCGCAAGTTGTATCCGGCCAGTCTTCTTCAACTTGAAAGCCTTTCTGGATTGGTTCGCATATGAGATTCTTAGCAAGCCTTCGACAGACATCATCCTAGAATTGCGTCATGCGTCTGTATGGTCACAATGGACCGCTGCCTCGAGATCCACCTTCTGACGGTCTGAATTCAGCAGGTGATTGCGAGCCATATTGCACAGTTTGTAGAGCGCGCACTCTCGTAGTGTTCAACCAAAAAGGCATCCTCAAACAATTCCGCGCAGTAACCAGTTTCCGCGCCCCTCCCAACCCCCGCACAAATTCTCACACCTCTGTATGCTTGCCCTTCCTTAATGCCTCTGGAGCGGGTTCGCTGGAAGGCGAACCCGTCCCTCTGTTTGTCGGCCTCTGTGGGCTGGATCTAGTGGGATGGGCAGGACACCGTTCCACGGCTGCAGGCGGAGGGATCGAAGTATTCGGAGAACACCCGACATTTGGTTTCGTGATGGCCGGCGAACTGCGCGTTGATGCGAGCCGGGTTCACAAGTACGCGCCGATTGGAGCACAGTTATGTGCCGGCACCAGTGGCTGAGGCGGCTCGGCAGGGCGGGCACAGAGTTGGTCGTTTCTGCACGAATCTGCGCGCTGGAATGGTTCAGGCATTTACAACACGCTGTTCGGCGTCACATGTGTTTGCCGGGAAGGCAAACCCAATGTGAACCGGCTCCGTAGGATGGGCGCGAGCACGCAGAATGGCGGCCATATAGGACTGTGCAATCCGCTTCCAGATCATACGCCGAGAATAAAGGTAGGCGCGTTCGCGCATCGCCTGGCGTGCCTTGTCATCGTCCAAAAGCGTGATCGTCGCCTTTGCGATGGCCGCTGGGCTTTCAAACGGCACCAGCATCCCGCGTTCATGGTCCAGCACTTCCGCGGCGTGCCAGTAGGGAGTGGAGATGATAGCCTTCCCAGCGCCCATGGCATATGCCAGAGTTCCCGATACGGCTTGCGCTTCATGACAGTAAGGCGTGATGTAAATGTCGGCCAAGCCGACCAGCGCAGCCATCTCTTCGGGAGCGACAAACCGATTCACGAACAGGACCTGCCGTTCCACTCCCATCTTCTTCGCCAGCGCTTGCAACTCTAGCCGGTAGCGATCCCCTTCTCGGGCGCGGATGTGCGGGTGAGTGGCGCCTGCAATCATGTAGACCGCATTGCTATGACTGGCGAGTATGCGCGGCATGGCTTGGATGACGCTTTCGAACCCTTTGTTAGGCGAAAGCAGGCCAAACGTGAGAAGGACGCTCTTGCCTTGGCAAGAGAAGCGGCTTTTATAGATGCCCGGTTGCTCAAAAGGCAGATCGGGGATCCCATGAGGAATCAGTTCGATCTTCCCGGCCGGCACCTTGAAGACATCCTGAAGGATACGCGAGGAGTGTTGGCTCATGACGATAAGGCGCTCGGAGCGTGCGGCAATCTCGTGCATGACAACTCGTTGGTCCAGATCCGGTTCCCGAAGAACCGTATGCAGAGTTGTAATTACCGGCATCCTAAGGTGCTTCAGTAACTCCATGATGTGGTTCCCGGATTTGCCCCCGAAAATTCCATATTCATGCTGCAAGCACACCAGATCGAAATTTCTCCTATTCAAGAAGTCGGCGGCGGCTCTGTAGGATGCGATATCGCCTTCGCTGATCTCGAATTGCACCCGCTCAGGGTAGGAGTAAGATGACTTTCCGTCGTTGACAGCTACCACCGATAATTGAGCAACTCCGTATTCGGCAGCGATCGCGTCACACAAATCTGTGGTAAAAGTCGCAATTCCACATTGCCTTGGAAGGTGATTCCCAATCACCGCGATCCTGACCTGACGCTGCGGGCGAGGCGCAAGCTGAAGAGAGGAAGTTGAATCGACTCCGAATATCGGCTTCCGCGCTTCGGGATGGATGAGACGGCTTAATTGTGAATTCAAAGAGGCGCTTGGAGCGGCCATTCTAAATGTCTCCCATAATCGTCAGGTTGCCGTTGAAAACGATCTACGCCCTCAGATGGGCGTGGATTTGCTTCACGATCTCAACTGTCTCATCGGAAGATGCCATTGAGTAGTCTTAAGCCTTTGCATTCAGCTCTTCCGCGGCCCCATGATCGCCAAGGTGGTGCGCAGCTGCGACGGCGGTGTGAACATGGGATGCGTGGCTTGGCAGATCCGCTGCGGTTTCATATTTGCTCTGAGGCATTGGGTCCACCACCTTCGAGGAACCGTTCTGCGTGTTGCATCTACAGTTTTCCATGTTGGCATTTGAAGACGCTGAGCAATCGTATACATCGCAGCCAGGCCATCCCAAACATGTCCGAGCTTCTCTTGAAAGCGGAATAAAGCTGTTTCTCTTTTCCAAACAGAGAGCAGCCTGCGTTCTGCTCAGAATTGACCGGACTCCCAGTAGCTTTCTCGTAGATAGTACTCATGCCGGCTCGCGACGACTGGCCGAGTCCTGGCGCGTTGAACGGTGAGCTATGAGCGGAAGCGCGGTTGCGAGCGGAAGTGTCCTTGATGAGTAAGCCCAGGTCCCCGGAGCAGCCCGAGCAGGAAGCGAGCACGTCTTTATGAATTTGCAAACGCTGAGAGAAACCGTAAACTCGCTTTTCACAGATAATAAGGGCCTGCTGGCGATGGATGAGAGCACCGGTACCTGTAACAAGCGCTTCGCTCAGTTAGGAATTCCGCAGACCGTCGAGACTCGAAGAGCATATCGCGAGTTGATTGTGACCACTCCAAGGCTCGGTGATTCGATCGGCGGTGCAATCCTCTACGACGAAACTATCCGGCAGCAGAAGAGCGACGGTACAACCTTTGTCAATGTCCTCATGGAGGCGGGTATCACTCCCGGCATCAAAGTGGACACAGGCGCCAAGGATCTGGCCGGCCATCCCGGCGAAAACGTCACAGAAGGCCTGGACGGATTGCGCGATCGCCTACAGGAATATTTTCAAATGGGCGCGCGATTTGCGAAGTGGCGCGCTGTGATTACCATCGGCCCCAGCATTCCCAGTTGGGGTTGCATAGAAGCCAATGCCCATGCTCTAGCTCGCTATGCGGCCCTGTGCCAGGAGGAAGGTCTAGTCCCTGTAGTCGAACCAGAGGTTGTCATGGATGGAGACCATACGTTGGAAACGTGTTGCGAAGTCACCGAAAGAGTTCTGCGCGCGGTGTTCAGCGAGTTGTTCACGCAAAGGGTGGTTCTGGAAGGCATGGTCCTGAAGCCCAATATGGTGCTTCCCGCAATGTCCGCTAGCATCCAACCGACATTGGACGAGGTAGCCGACGCCACCGTGAACTGCTTTCTGCGATCTGTGCCTGCTGCGGTGCCGGCGATAGCTTTCCTGTCAGGCGGCCAACGGGCAGAGTTGGCTTCGGCGCGTTTGAATGCGATGAACACGAGATTCAAGTCGCGGTTGCCATGGGAGTTGGCATTTTCGTTTGCCCGCGCCATCCAGCAGCCGGCCTTGGAAATTTGGAATGGCTGCCAGGCCAACGTCGCGGCGGCGCAGCGAGCCTTGTATCATCGAGCGCTTTGCAACAAAGCGGCACGCAACGGAATTTACTCATCGGATATGGAGAAACAATGACTGGAAGCAAGCACAACCCAGAAGGAAACAGCAGTTCCAACGGTGAACCTGCTCCAGGGCCGTATTGGCGGCGCATGCATCGCGATCGGCGCTTCTGGATTGGCGCAGTTTGCATGGCTGTAGCGCTTGCTATCTATGTTCTGAGTGGCGATCTGGCGTGGGCTCCAAACGGTCATCGGCGGCCCGCGATGCCCGCGACTGCTGCGAATTGAGATCCGATGGTAAGTGACGAAGAGAAATCAATTGGCAACGCGCAGCTGTATCCCCTCCGATTCGATCCAATCTATCAGTATCGGTTGTGGGGTGGCAGGCGCTTGTCTAGTCTGCTTTCCGGGCAGCTTCCGGGAGAAGGACCGATCGGCGAAGCGTGGGTGCTGAGCGACCGCACCGACCACCAAAGCATGGTTGCGAATGGACCGCTCAAGGGCCAGACTCTTGGCCAGGTGATGGAGCAGTTCCGGGAACAGGTGATGGGGAGACTCTCTTCGCGCTTCCACCGTTTTCCATTGTTGCTCAAGTTTCTGGACGCGCACGAGATGCTTTCAGTGCAAGTGCATCCCAGTGACGATTCATCGGAGCTGATTCCAGCCGGCGATACGGCAAAGACCGAAGCATGGGTTGTAATTGAAGCTGAGATGGGGAGCCAAATCTATGCCGGCCTGAAATCGGGCACAACTGCCGGCATTCTGAGAGAGTCGCTGCTTGACGGAACCATTGCGGAACACCTGGAGAGCATTTCCCCAAAGGCTGGCGATGCCGTATTCATCCCTGCGGGAACTATTCACACGCTAGGCAACGATGTTGTGGTTTTCGAGGTTCAGCAGAATAGCGATGTGACATTCCGACTTTATGATTGGGGCCATATAGACACGAAAACCAAGGAACCGCGGCCGCTCCAGGTGGAACAGGCCTTTGCTTGCATAAAATTCGGAGCAATCGACAGTGGCCTGGTAACTCCCATCGTGGAGACTACCGCGCCCGTTCAGCGCGAGCGACTTTTCGATTGCCCTGCCTTTTTGTTGTGGAGGGTTATTGGGCAAGACCTGTTTACCGTCGGGACGACGGCGGAGCCACGCGTCTTGGTTTGCATTGAGGGATCAGGCCAGATCAGGCGCAATGGCACTCCATACACGGTCGGCAAAGGAGATGTTTGGCTCTTACCGGCGGAGGCAGGAGAGTGCGCGTTTCAACCCAGCGGAGAGGTAAGGCTGCTGGAGATCGCGATCCCGTGATGATGACGAAAATCATCCGCGCACGGAATATTGAACCGAGAGATGAATGAAAAAGCTTATTGTGTTCGATTTGGACGGCACCCTAGCGCCCAGCAAGTCGTCTCTCGCACCGCAGACGGCGGGACTGCTGCGTGACCTTCTAGGAATCGTCAAAGTGGCTGTCATTTCCGGGGGCGGGTGGACGCAGTTTGAAAGGCAGCTTCTTGCCGATCTGCCCCAGGGTAGTCGCCTCGCGAATTTGTCTCTGCTTCCAACCTGTGGAACCAAATTCTTTCAATACGACGGAAACTGGGAAGAGCTTTATTCAGAGGATCTTACGGCGGAGCAAAAAAAGAAGATTATCGATTCCCTTTATAAGGCGGCAGGAGAGGCTGGGTATCACGCCAGCAGGGTTTGGGGAAATGTGGTTGAGGACCGGGGAAGTCAGGTTACCTATTCTGCATTGGGTCAGCAGGCACCTCTCGCCGAGAAGGAAGGGTGGGATCCGGATTTTGCCAAGCGCAAGAAAATCACAGCGATCCTGGAGACGCTTATCCCCGAGTTTTCCATTCGTATAGGCGGGGCAACTTCCATCGATGTAACGAAGCCTGGGATCGACAAAGCTTACGGGGTAGGGAAGCTGCGGGATACCCTTCACATCTCATTCAAAGAAATGATTTACATAGGCGATGCATTGTTTCCAGGCGGGAACGATTATCCGGCCGAAGAGGCGGGTGTCGTGTCGATCCCCGTCAAAGGGCCTGACGATACCAACCTGGTCATCAATACCGTTCTTGCTTGCCTGGGCGATAAGTGAGCATGGCTGATGGGGAAAGCAGGCGAGGAGGTTCGATGAGCGGACTGAAGCTGCAACGCCTGGGCATGATCATGGAGCCGGAGCCAGGTAATCCGCATGAAGTCGAAGGGGTTCTCAACCCAGGAGCCGTCCGAGGTCCTGATGGCGAACTGTATCTCTTCCCCCGGTTGGTTGCGAAAGGAAATTACTCGAGGATCGGGATAGCGCGCGTGCGGTTCAATGAAGCTGGCGACCCGATGGGCGTGGAGCGTTTTGGTATTGCCCTCGAGCCCGAAGCCGATTATGAATTGCGGACGGGAGGCGGCGGTTGTGAGGATCCACGAGTCACCTTCGTTGAGCCCCTTCAACGATACCTGATGACGTACACAGCATGGTCGTCACATGGCCCGCGGATTGCCTTGGCGGTATCGGAAGATATCTTCCACTGGAGACGCTTGGGGCTTGCTACTTTTGCCTCGGCAGACGGCATCGAGTTCGGGAACGTGGACGACAAGGATGCCCGCCTCTTCCCGGTTGTGATTCCCGCTCCCGCCGGGCAGCCGGAGCTGGCCTTGCTTCACCGGCCGCTCTT
>PLTV01000138.1 GCA_003164635.1 Acidobacteriaceae bacterium | reverse complement strand
TCCACCTGGTACCAGGTGGGCACCAGAAGATCGATCTGCCGCGAGTGCGCCAGAAACGAGCGAATCGAATCGGGCCCGCTGGTCAGATAAAAGAGCGCGACCGGCTCCGCATGCAGCAGACAAGCCGCGGAAAGCAAGGCGAACGAAAGCAGAATCTGAAGTTTTTTCATGGTTCTCCGCGTCAAACGTTTTCGTGGAATCGGCCGGCCGCCGTTACGCCGTCGCGTTGCCTTCGAAGTGCGCTTCAATCTCTTCCAGCGTTTTCCCCTTGGTTTCCGGAAGGAAGAAAACAATGGTGATGAAATAGACAACGGTGAACGAAGCAAACAGAAAGAACATCGACGAATATCCGTACTTGGATACGAACGGCAGAAAGATGCCCGCGAGAATGGTCGAAACAAGCTGGTTGACGAGCAGAGTGATACTCATTCCGTTCGACCGGATACGCGTAGGCATCAGTTCCGACAAGGCCAGCCATACGCATACACCGGGGCCCATCGCATAGAAGGCCATGAAGCAGTAAAGGCCGATGGCAACCAGCCAGCCATGATGAGCGCCGGGCACCTGGCCAACGACAGCCTTGCGTATTTTGAGCGGCGCCGTACGGGCTGCGTTGAGATCCGCGAAGGGATTCTTGAAGAAGGACTCGACCGCGTTGGCGGGCACGGCGGTATCGCGCGTGATTTGAATGGGCGCGCCGGCGGTATCGTCAGAACGGACGAAGCTGGTAGCAGCGGTGTAATCGCCGTAAGAGTAGATGATGGCCAACGAGGCGCGATTGCTGTCGATCTGGCTGCCGGTCGAGCCCTGGGCAGCGAGCAACGTGCTTGCCTCGGCCGGATCGAAGCGCAGCGTCAGCTCCTGATTGGGCGTAACCATGGACTGAACCTGGGCACCGGCGTCGATGCTGAACTTCTCAGTGCGCACAAAAAGAATGCCGACGCCGACCAGTGAAACGATGATGCCACTGGTGCCTACGGTAAACAGAAACCTTCGTCCTTTGCGATCGACCAGCATCATTCCGACCATGGTCATGGTGAAGTTGACGCAGGTGAACAGCACATAACCCCAGTGGGATTGCAGGTCCGAGAGGCCGCTCTGCAGCAGAATTCCTACGTTGTAGCCGTTGATGGAGTTGATGCCGGTGGCTGTGTTGCAGGCGAGGATCACCAGAGCCAGCAGAAAGGGTATGACGAATTTGCGCTGTAAAAGCGTCTCGCGAACGCGCTTGTCGGCGGGGAGATTCTTCTGGGCCTGGAGTGCGGTCTCTTCCATCTCACGCAGTTCGAGAGCGGCCTGCTCGGCGCTGCGGGAGCGAAGCAGGGCGGCATAGGCCTTATCCTTTTCGCCGCGGCGGAAAAGCCAGCGGGGAGACTCGCCCACCATGATGCTGCCGAGGACGAAGAGCACACCCGGCGGCAGTGAGACCCAGAAGATGCGACGCCAGGCCTGATCCTTGAAGGCGAAGAGCGTGGCAGCGTCAGAGGCCATTGAGACTGCCTGGACGCGGTAGCTGTAATAGATGCCGACTATTGCCGCCGTCACGAGGCCCAGCGTGAGTAGCCATTGAAAGATTCCGGTGCCCTTTCCGCGGCTGGATGCGGACAGGCACTCAGCCAGGTAGAGCGGCACGACGACGCCGATGAGTCCGCCGCTCATGCCTTGCAGCAGGCGACCGAAAAACAGGGGTCCGTAGCCTTGCGAGAGAGCGATGACCGGGATGCTGAGGACGAATGTGACCCCGCTGAGAACCATGAGCGGTTTGCGCCCCATCCAGTCGGCGAGCAGCCCGGCGAAGAGCGTGGAGAAGACCGTTCCTAGAAGCACTGCGGCAACAATTGAAGAGAGTTGCGCGGCGGTAAGGTGCGAGGTAGCTTCCAAATAGGGCAGCGCGCCGGCAATGATGCCCACGTCAATGCCATACAGCAGGCCGCCCAGGCCGGCAACCATTAAGAGAAAAAGGCTGTAACGGCGTTTCGCTGAAGATTCGGCCGATTGCACAGCGGGGTTCCCGGCAGTCATGGGTTTGGTTTACCTTTTCAAATTTCCTGGCGGTCGCGTTTCAATTGCGATCAGTATACAGTGACTGAATTGGGTCGAAACGATCACCACTTGCGCGACTGCCAGCCTCCATACGCACAACGTCAACGGTCGGCAATCAGCGGCTCACGGGCTGTTTCAAGCGCTGCAACAATGGCTCGGACGGTCTCCGGCAGTACCACAAACCTGCTGTATTCGCGATCCAGCGCATCGCCCAGAGCCATTCCCTGTTTGCGGAACCGTACCGGGCTGGGGATTGCACTGCGTGCGCTCGTGTGAAACTCGTGCGCGCCCGTCGCCTGTGCAATGGCGGTGATGTTTTTCGCTTTCAGGCCGCTGCCCGGCATAATGCCAATGCGCGAACCCGCCACTTCAACCAATCGAGAAACCACATCGATCGCTTCAGGGGCGCTCGGTGCCCCACCCGACGTGAGGATGCGTGCGGCGCCAGTTTCAATCACGTCTTCCAATGCCGCTTTCAGGTCGGGCGTCATGTCAATCGCGCGATGGAACGTCACCGGCATGGGCGCGGCCAACTCCACGAGTGCGCGGGTGCGGGCTACGTCGACGCGGCCATCCAGGTCGAGGAGCCCGAGCACCACTCCATTCGCTCCCAATTCAAGTGCACGAGCAATTTCTTCCTGCATGACCTCAAATTCGAGGTCTGAGTAAAAAAAATCTCCGCCGCGGGGGCGAATCATGACGAAAAGGTCGATCGAAATATGCCGCCGCACGGATGCAATCAGACCCGCTCCGGGAGTAATTCCCCCTTCCAGAAGATCGGCGCATAGCTCTACACGCTTTGCACCTCCTTGCTCGGCCGCGATCGCCGATTCGACAGAGTCGATACACACCTCAAGCAGCATCTTCATCCTATCCAGTTCTGAGACCGATCCTTCGTTCGAGCGCTAAACTCAAACAAGTATTGGAATCATACATTTCGGGAATTCTGTCTTCAAGACTATGGGAAAAAGGTCCGCTTGTCGCCTGGCGTCTGATATTTCCGGCGCCCGACGCCCCTTAATCCGTTCGGCGGGCCCGCCTGATCTCAATCGAATCCCCGCATCAACCCACATTCCCCAAAACTGCAGCGAACGACCCATTTCTCCAAAAGAGCATCCAAGTCTAGGTCTGCAATCTAATTTCATTTCAAAATGGGGCTGTTCATGCGCAACGGGAAGAAAGCACCGGAGTTGGTCCATCAGGCAGAATCATCGCGGAAGGGGAGACAAACCACCGGCCGGTGCTGCACTCTCGACGTCCGGGCGCTTATTTTTCCGGTCCTGTTCGCGCTGAGCCTCGTGTTCGCTTCCTGCGGAACTCACTCCGGATCAGGTCAGGCCGGGGACTTTTCCCTTTCAGCCACGCCTGCCAGCTTTACCCTCTCCATCGGCGGCGCCGGGCAACAAGCCAGCGTGACCGCCTCGTCAACAAATAGCTTCAACAGTCCAGTCACCCTCAGCCTCAGCGGTTTGCCCGCCGGCGTCACGGCAACCCCCTCAACCCTTACGCTTACCCCCGGAACGCCACAAAGCTTCACGCTGACAGCTTCCTCGTCGGCCAAGCCTGGATCGGCCACACTCACTTTGACCGGCACCTCGGGCACCTTGAGCCACACCACGAGCGCCGCGCTCACCCTCACTGCTCTTGCCACAACGCCGAGCTTCACGCTTTCTGTCGCACCCACCTCACTCACTCTCGTTGCCGGCGCCGCAGGCTCGCCCATCAGCGTCAACGCCACGCCGGCAAACTCCTTCACGGGCACCGTGGCGGTGGCCATCACCGGGCTTCCATCGGGAGTCACCGCGAATCCGGCAACCTTGAATCTCGTCCCAGGGACCGCGCAAAACACCACGTTAACCGCCGCCACCGGGACCGTTTCGTCGCAATCCACCGTCACCTTTACCGGAACCTCGGGCAGTCTCACAAGCGCCGCTTCCCTCGCCCTTACCGTGCAGGCTGGTTCCTCGGGAGCAACAATTCCCGATATCACCACCTATCACGACGATGTTGCGCGCGACGGCCTCAACGCGCAGGAGACCACTCTCACACCGGCGAACGTGAACTCAACCCAGTTTGGAAAAATAGCCTTTGACACCGTCGATGGCCACGTCGATGCCCAGCCGCTTTACCTCAGGGGCCTCACCGCTGGCGGTTCGGTGCGCAACGTTCTCTACGTCGCAACAGAGGGCGACAGCGTTTATGCGTTCGACGCCGACACCGGCGCGCAAATCTGGCATACTTCGGTCCTCGCCACCGGCGAAACCACCAGCGACGACCACTCCTGCGCGCAGATCTCGCCGCAGATCGGCATCACATCCACGCCGGTGATCGATCGCAAGCAGGGCACGAATGGAACGATCTTCGTCGTTGCCATGTCGAAGGACTCGAGCGGCGCGTATCACCAGCGCCTGCATGCTCTCGATCTCACCACCGGCGCGGCGCTCGGCACGCCTACCGAAATTGCTGCAACCTATCCCGGCACGGGCGACGGCTCTTCCGGCGGCAATGTTGTCTTCGCGCCCGGCGATTATGCGGAACGCGCGGCTCTGCTCCTCTCCAACGGTTCCATTTACACTGCCTGGACGTCGCATTGCGATGGCCTGCCCTACACGGGGTGGGTCATGGGCTTCAGCGAGTCCACGCTGCAACAAACCCAGGTGCTGAATCTCACGCCCAACGGCAGCCAGGGTTCCATTTGGATGAGCGGCGATGGGCTTGCTGCCGACAGCACGGGAAACCTCTACTTCCTCGACGCCAACGGGACATTCGACACCACGCTGAATGCC
>PLTV01000126.1 GCA_003164635.1 Acidobacteriaceae bacterium | reverse complement strand
GCTGGCGCGAGACAATGCCCACCAGCTGCGGCCCGCGCACCACGGGAAAATCTTCCTGCAAAGAGTGAACGCAGCGCACCAGCGCGTCGGCAAGCGTGTCAGAAGGCGACAGTGTCGCAAAATCCTTCAGCATCACCTCGCGCATTTGAACCGTGTCGACCACGGACTGGAAGAAAACGCCCTGATCTTCAATCTGCGCGCCGATCATGATGAAAAATCCGATGAGAATGAGCCAGTAGTTATGCAGAAACATGCCGCCGATCATCGCGGTTAACGCCAATCCCTGGCCCAGTCCTGTAGCTGCCCGCCCGGTGAGCGCGAATCCGTGCTTGCGCGCGAAGCTGCCGCGAATCAGGCGGCCGCAATCGAGCGGGTAGGCGGGAAGCAAGTGCGCCAAAGCCAATCCGGCTTGCAGCCAGACCATGGAGCGCAGCAGATGCCCGGCGGAGATGAGCGGGGAAACAAAAAGCTGGATGTTGCCGCCGGCGCCCAGGAACATTGCCGCGAGCACAAACGCCGTGGCCAGATTGGTTAACGGGCCGGTGAAGGTGAGCAGGAACTGCGCAGCGCCCTTGTTCGATTTCTCCTGGCTCTCGGGATCCGCATAGGCGAACAAACCGCCGATTGGCAGCAAAAGAACAGCGCGCAGGCGCAGTCCGATCCACGCGGCAACAATCAGCCGGGCAGTTTCGCGCACGAGGATAGCCGCCACCAGAACCATGAACAGGCCGATCCCTCGCCCCAGCCCGTCGCCCGTGCTCAATGCGAGACACAGTACGGCCAGCAGCGGGAAAAAGGCATGGACGCGCAATTCAACGCCCATCCAGCGGCCCAGTGGAATCGACCAACCTCGCATACAGCGATTGTAGTGGCTCCGGGTCCGGTATGCTGATGGCCGATGCGCATCATTGCCGGATCTCACCGCTCCCGCTCGCTCGACGCTCCCGCCGGCCTCGCCACGCGGCCCACGAGCGACCGCCTGCGCGAAACCCTCTTTAACGTCCTCGCCCCGCGCATCCATGGTGCTCGGTTTCTCGATCTCTACGCAGGTTCGGGCGCGGTGGGAATGGAAGCTCTGAGCCGTGGAGCAGCAGAGGTCATGTTTGTTGAGCGCGCGCCTGCGGCGCTGAAGGCGTTGCGCGGGAACCTGGATCGCCTGGGGTTTGCGGCTGGCCTCCACGTTCATGCGGGCACGGTGGGCGGTTGGCTCAAGCAATTTTCAAATGGCGGTAAGGCGCACGAAACTCGATCTACTTTCGACTTCGTTTTTCTCGATCCGCCCTACGAGGCCGGCGATGAGTATGCCGCCACGCTCAACCTGCTGGGAGGCCGGGCGGCATCNNNNCAGTTGGAGACGAGCGGATGAAGTCCCTACACTGGTGCACGGGAAGAAGGTCAATCAAAAAAACCATGCGTAATAAGCTCATTCTTGCTGCAACCCTTCTTGTTGCGAATTATGCGGTGGCGCAGTCTGGCGCGCCCTGGCAAATTGGGCCTTTCACGCGGCCAGAGAGCGGCAACCCCGTGATCCCGCCGAAGCCAGATTCAATCTTTAAAGATCCGCTGGCGAAGGCGAGCGTTCACTGGGAGGCGCTGCATACCTTCAACCCCGCGGCTGTGGTGCGCGACGGCAAAGTCTTCGTTCTTTATCGCGCGGAGGACGATTCAGGCGCGATGGAGATTGGCGGCCATACCTCGCGGCTCGGCCTGGCTGAGAGCGACGACGGCATTCACTTCACGCGCCGTGCCGAGCCTGTGTTCTTTCCCGCGAAAGACAGGCAGCAGGCACGCGAGTGGCCCGGCGGCGTCGAAGATCCGCGCATTGTGGAGCGCGAAGACGGAACCTACTTTCTCACGTACACGCAGTGGAATCGCAAGACTTACTCTGTGGGTGTTGCCAGTTCGCGCGATCTTGTCCACTGGACGAAACACGGCCCGGCATTTCTGCATGCGTCGGGCGGCAAGTACGCAGACCTGAAGTACAAGTCGGCCGGAATGGTGACGCGCCTCGATCCGGAGAAAGGGCGACTCATCGCCGCGAAGATCAACGGGAAGTACTGGATGTACTGGGGCGAAGGCGCAATTCATCTTGCCACTTCAACCGATCTCGTTCATTGGACTCCCGTCGAAGATGCGCAGGGCAATCCGATTGAATTGCTGAAGCCGCGCCCCGGCCACTTCGACAGCACGTTTCCTGAGACCGGCCCGCCGCCTGTGCTCACCGTTGCTGGTATCGTCGTGCTGTACAACGGCAAAAACGCCGTGCAGGGAGGCGATCCCGATCTTGGAGCTAACGCTTATGGCATGGGCGAAGCGCTCTTTGACGCGCACGATCCAGCGCACTTTGTGGCGCAGGCCGAGCATCCCGATCTGAAGCCCGATATGCCGTACGAAAAAACAGGCCAGTACATTGCGGGGACGACTTTTGCGGAGGGCCTGGTTTATTTCCACGATCAGTGGCTGCTCTATTACGGTTGTGCCGACTCGCTGGTCGGAGTCGTGTCGGCGCCCAAAACTCCATTCGCTGGCGTGCCCGGCTTCTACCTGAAAAACAACGACACCGTCGTCTTCTACGGCGACAGCATCACTGAGCAGAACTACTACAACCAGTGGGTCGAACTTTACACCGTGACGCGGTTTCCCTCAATGCGCGTGCATTTCTACGGCGCGGGCGTGGGCGGCGATCGCGTGACCGGCGGAGGCGGTGGACCCATCGATGAACGGCTGGCGCGCGATGTCTTTCCTCTCAAGCCAACGGTCGTGACCGTGATGCTGGGTATGAACGACGGCAGCTACCAGCCGACGACGGACGCGACTCAATCGGCGTATACAAAAGGCTTCGAGCATCTCCTCGATTCGATCCGTGAACATGCGCCGGACGCGCGGATCACGCTTCTCGGCCCATCGCCGTTCGACGATGTGACGCGACCGACGCGGTTCGCGGGCGGCTACAACGGCGTGATGCAGCACTATGCCGATCTCGACAAAGACCTGGCGCAAAAGTACGGAGCAACATTTACTGACCTGAATGCGCCCGTCGTTTCTGCGCTTGAGAAGGCGCAGCAGCTCGATCCGATGCTTGCGAAACTGTTGCTTCCCGATCGCGTGCATCCCGATCCGCTCGCGCACTGGGTCATGGCCGAGGCTCTGCTGAAGGGTTGGCATGCGCCCGCGCTGGTTGCGTCGGTGACCATCGATGGCCGCGCAGCTGCAGTCATTGAAGCGCAGAATGCAAGCATCGATCAACTGCGTGCAGAGAGCGGCGAGCTGCATTGGCTTGAAACGGACCGCGGCCTGCCATTGCCGATTCTCCAGGACAATGCGACCTCTGCACTCCTGCTGCAACTCAGCGACATTCAACAACAGCTGAATCAGGAACCGCTGCACGTTACTGACCTTGCGGCCGGAAACTACAAGCTGCAGATCGACGACACGGTCATTGGCACGTTCTCCGCTGCTGACTTGGCCAAAGGCATCAATCTTGCCGATTTTCAGACGCCGATGCGCGCCCAGGCGCAGCGCGTCAGCTGGCTGGTGCGCGATCGTGACGAGACCCATTACATCCATCTCCGCATGGCCATCCGCAAGGCCGATACGGGAGCGGAATCCGGCAAGCCGGACTGCATGCAGGAGTTCGAGAACTCGCTTGAAGATTCGATCTACGAGACGGCCGCGCCGCAGCCGCACAGGTTTTCGATCAGCCCGGTGAGCGCGCAACCTTAATTCGCGCGAAGGCTTGGCGCCCCGTTTAGAGTGATGTGCATGAAGATTCTGCGATTTGTCGCTGCGGTGTGTGCCGTGGCCGCGGCTTTGTCTGGAGTCAAGCTCGCTGTTGGCCACACGGCAGCGTCGGGTCCCGCAGCCGCTCCACAACTGGCGATCCTCGATACTGACATCGGCGACGACATTGACGATGCGTTCGCACTCGCTCTGGCCCTGCGCAGTCCCGAATTGAAGCTGCTCGGTATCACGACCACCTTCGGCGATACCGAGTTGCGCGCCCGGCTTGTCGATCGCTATCTGCACGCTGTTGGCCGTACAAACATTCCAGTTGCCGCCGGCGTGCCAACCGCGCACACCAACGTTTTCACGCAGATGGCCTATGCTTCACAGTGGCCGAAAACCGTCCATCCCGGCGGAGTGCGCTTCCTTCTCGATCAAATTCGCGCGCATCCCGGTGCGATCACGCTGATCGCCATCGGTCCGCTCAGCAATGTGGGAGAGGCGATCAAGGAAGACCCAACCACCTTCGCCAAACTGAAGCGCGTTGTCCTGATGGGCGGTAGCATCGATCGCGGCTACGACGGCGCCAATGGCGAGCGCCGCCCGCCCGATGCGGAATGGAACATCAATCGCGATCCTGCCGGCGCCAAAGCCTTGTTCGCCTCCGGCGTGCCGGTATTTGTGATGCCGCTGGATTCAACCCAAATCCATCTGGACGCAAAGGAGCGCGAGCACATCTTTGCCCACGGTTCGCCGCTTACTGACCAGCTGACATTGCTCTATCACCAGTGGATGGCCGGATCGGACGGCCACCCGCTGGCGCCGACTCTGTTCGACCCCGTCGCCGTCACGTATGCCATCCATCCGGAGCTGTGCCCAGCAACCCCCATGCGGATCGAGGTAGACGACAGGGGCTTCACGCACAAGGTTTCAGGGTCACCCAACGCCCAGGTCTGCCTGAAGTCCGACGAGCGCGGCTTCCTGGATCTGCTGTCGGGCCGTTTGACCAAGGCGGAGACACACTGAGACAACGGTCGAAGCATTTCTGCGAGCAGTGGAATGCGGCGCTGCGTCAAGAAAATCAAGCTTCCGGTTTGTGATTCTGGACGGTCGACCGCGAGGGCCAAAAATTTTGCGGAGCGGGGTAGGAATGCAAATAACGTCTCGCGCACCATTGGTATTGCTGGCCTTCATCGCGGCCTCTGTAGCCGGATGGGCCCAGTCCGCGCCCCCGCCAGTGGAGGCGAGTTCCACGCCTTGGGTCTTCGACACCGTTTCCATCCATCAAAACAAGTCGGGAACGATGAGCTACGGCTTCCGCTCCCCTGCCAACGGCGTTGTGATTACGAATGCCCCGCTCAATTCGTTCTTCGGAATCGCGTTCAAGGGGTTGCGGTCTTCCAAATACATTTCAGGATTGCCCGACTGGGCGAACAGCACGCGTTTCGACATCCAGGCCAAGATCGATGACGAAAAAGTGGCGGCATTCAAGAGCCTTCCTCCGGAACAGGGAAGGGACGCTCGTCAGGCGATGATGCAGCAACTTTTCATCGACCGGTTCAAGCTGAAATTTCATCTTGAGAAGAAAGAGTTTCCCGCCTACGCGCTGGTTGTTGCGAAAGGTGGATCGAAGTTGAAAGAGGCTGATCCGGATCGGCTGAAGAATCCGGGCCCTGACTACCATCCCGGCCGGTTGAGCGGGCGCGCGACGGAGATCACTGGTCAAGCGGTCACCATGGCGGATCTGGTGCGGACGCTTTCCCGGGGGACAACAGATCGTGAGGTTCTCGATCAGACCGGCCTGATCGGCAAATACGACATCGCGCTCAAGTGGCCGGCTGTGGTCGAGTCCAATGGAGACACGCCGGCAACCGCAGACGACGCACGCGATGAGCTCTTTAGAGCACTTCAAGATCAGCTCGGGCTGAAACTCGAAGCCTCCCATGACCCAATTGTGGTCGATGTCGTCGTGGTCGATCACCTTGAGATGCCCAGCGAGAACTAGCGCGGCGCGCATGCAGATTGCTTGACCCAATACCTGGGGTAAAGGAATTGCCGTCGGCGCACCCTCGATGCCACCCCCGGTGGTCTGCCGCTTCGTTAGCCCTTATTATCAGGTACTTACACATTCCAAAGGGCAGAAGAATCCGCCGAAAGGCTCATGTGTGCCCAAGGTCACATTCAAGTTCATTGACAGCAGGTGAAAGTAGGAGAAAAATGGCGGGTCGACGATTTTGGGATACGTCAGCGATCTCTGGAGGAAAGTGTGAGAAACGTAGTCGGAATCAGACTGTTCGGGACAGTGGCGCTGCTGGGCGCCGGGATGGTGATAGCAGGATGCAAGACGGCCCCAGAGTTGTCGGCCGCCAACGCAACAACGCTCATCCAGGCAAAATATGACGCCGATGAGGCAACTGGAGCGGGTATTGTTGTCAACGACTTAGGAATGCGCCAGGGCGCCACCGCCAAACTTTGGGATCGTACCAAGATTTACCCCAATAAATATTGGGCCGACTTTATCCTCACGCCGGAAGGCAAGAAGCAGGTCAAGCTTCCAGGCGGCGGGGATACGATCCAGTGGCGTCCATCGAGTGCCGACGATCAGGCCTACTCGCTCGTCATCACTGCGATTACCCCAAATCACCTCAAGGCGCGCGACGTCGGCGATCCTTCCGACGACGTGGGTGGAACCAAAAGCGTCGTCTACAACGAGGCGTTGAATCTGGACGGCATTTCCAGCACGCTCCAGGACATTGCCCATAACCCGGGAAACAAGCTGAGCTCAAAGAAGACGGCTACTTTCGCGCTGGATAGCGGTGCTTGGAAGCTGCAGTCGATCAATTGAGGATTCGGTGAAAATCGGCGAGGCCGGCGATTGAATTCGTTGACCCTGCCTCAGTTTCTTGCTATTGTAAGAAGGTTCGGCAAGAACGCCTCCGTCCGTGTGTCTGAACGGTGGCGTAAGGATTGACCCGGCGGACTGCATCAGGCTGGGTCGAAATCCTAGGCCAGGCGCAGTTGGACCGGCCAGACAAAGTCCCGGAACGGCTCTCATCTTGCAGAGGGCAGGGGCGATCGCTACGGAGTCCGCGCGTTCTCCACCTTGGAGGGCTATGNNGCGAAGCAGCAACTTGAGGGCTTTCTTGCGCCTTTACGGATTTGTATGCCGTGAAGGGCGAAAGAAGGTCCGAAGGATTCTGCGCGCGGCTGAAAAGTTTGGATTGCAGCAGGGTTTCGAGTGTAAGGAGTTTTGGTTTGCCAACTTTTAATCAGCTTG
>PLTV01000344.1 GCA_003164635.1 Acidobacteriaceae bacterium | reverse complement strand
GAAGTTGTCTTTGAGGCCGTACTCGAAGATGCGCTTCTTGGGCACGCCGGTTTCAATCCAAAACTGCTCGGCTTCGTTATCGCGCGGAACACCATTGGCCGGGTCGCCCTCGAAGATGGTTACGTAGAGCCGGTCTTTAGGAAGCCCGAACCACTCTTCGCTTGTCACCAGTTCCCAGGCAAACTTGATCGCATCCTGCTTGAAGTAGTCGCCGAATGAGAAGTTCCCCAGCATCTCGAAGAATGTGTGGTGNNTCGTTGTGCTTGCCGCCCGCGCGTACGCACTTCTGGCTGGTCGTGGCCCGCACGTACTCCCGCTTTTCCGCACCGAGAAAGAGGTCTTTGAACTGGTTCATGCCCGCGTTGGTGAATAGCAGCGTCGGGTCGTTGGCAGGCACCAGCGACGAGGAGTGCACACGGCGGTGCTCCTTCGTCTCAAAAAAGCGCAAAAACAGCTCGCGTATCTCGTTCCCTGTGCGAAGTTTCATGACCTTTCCAGTGTAATCGGCATTTGCGCGGCCCGCACCCGACCCAGACGGCGCCGGAACACCGCGGGCTGGAGTTTTCGCATCGAAACCCGCGAGGATGAACCCGGAGGAACTTATGGAAAAGCTCGCACTCTACGCAATGCTCGAAGCCAAGGCCGGCAAGGAACAGGAAGTTGAATCGTTCCTGAAGTCGGCCCAGCCACTCGCCGTAAGGGAAAGCGGCACAACCGCCTGGTATGCGCTCAAGCTCGGCCCCTCAAAATTCGGCATCTTCGATACTTTTCAGAACGAGCAGGGCAGGGAAGCGCACCTGACCGGCGAAATCGCCAAGGCTCTGTTTGCAAAGGCCGAAGAGTTGTTTGCTAAGCCACCACAGGTGGAAAAGATTGAGATTCTGGCGTCCAAGACCTAGGCACGCTGTACGCCGTGGCGTGTTCTCCGTCCAACCGATCATGCTCATACGCCCGTTCCGGCTCGTTCTCGCGCTTGCCGTTCTGCCGGTGTCTTGCCTGCACTTTGCCGCCTACGGCCAACCAGGAGGCGAACCGCACCGGCCAGCGCCTGTCGTTATTTCCTCACGCACGCTTTCATTCGGCGCGGGCAAAATCCAGGTTGACTTTGCACAAGGGGACCTGGACCTTTCTCGGGACGCGATCCTTCAACACATCCACACGGCGGCGGCTGCGATTGTTGCCTACTACGGCCGCCTGCCGGTCGCGCAGGCGCGCATTTTAGTGGTGCCGGCGGATCAAACACGCGGCGAAATCGGTGGAACCACGTGGCCGGGAAACGGCGGTTTTCAGGCCTTTACCCGTCTCCGCGTCGGCCGGCACTTTACCGCCGCGCAGCTTGCGGACGACTGGGTTACAACCCACGAAATGGTGCACTGGGCGTTTCCCTCCATGCCCGACGATCAGCACTGGATCGAGGAGGGAACGGCGACCTATGTTGAGCCGCTGGCCCGCGTGATGACCGGCGAGCTCGCTGCGAGCCAGGTGTGGGCAGACATGGTGCACGGCATGCCCCAAGGCGAACCCACAACGGGAGACGCGGGCATGGACCGGACGCATACGTGGGGACGCGCCTACTGGGGCGGTGGCCTCTTCTGCCTGGTCGCCGATGTCGAGATTCGCCGCCAGACCAACAATCGTAAGGGACTTCAGGATGCTTTGCGCGCCGTAGTGGCCGAGGGCGGGACCATCGACCACGATTGGCCGCTCGATAAGGCACTGGCGATTGGCGACCGCGCCACGGGAACTCATATTCTGACCGGGCTGTACGCGGCGTGGAAAGACAAGCCGGTCTCTGTGGATTTGCCCGCCCTTTGGAGCCAGCTCGGTGTGCGCTCTTTGGGCAATGAAGGCGGAATTGAATTCGTAGGAGGCGCACCCCTGGCAAACATTCGCGAGTCGATCGCCGGCAATCCCAGACCACACTCTGCGCCGACCTCTCGTTGAGAGCTATTCCCCCCCGGTTTGATCGTCCAGGTTGTCGAGCGCGGCTAGCGACTCGTCCGGCACGTCCCACTTGCGCAAGATCTTGTAAATAACGCCGGTCGAGAACCCCGCTGCGACTAGCCGACGCATGACTCGTGCCGTTTCCTTCTCGTTCGCGGGCTTACGGATACTCTTGCGCTCCAGGTGTTGGCGCGCCAAAGCCTCTTCGTTGGTTTCGCCGTAGCGCGCATCGACAGCCTCTTCCGCTACGTCGTCGCGAATACCCTTCTGCCGCAGGTCGTTGCGCACGCGACGCGCGCCGAGCTTTTGATTCTCCTGCCGCAGTCGTGTGTAGGTCTCGGCGAATGCCTGATCGTCGAGATATTTTCTTTCTTTCAATCTTGCAATCACGGCCTGCACCGCGGCCTCGCCATGCGCGTCCGGTTCAACGCGCGCCTGCATGAGTCGCTTCAGTTCCGCTTCCGTTCTCATATGGCGGCCGAGCGCCTTGAGCGCGTAGTCATAGAGGCCGGCCTCATTCAGCGGCTCCCTTTTCTTCGCGGATTTGGGGGCGAACGGCATAAGAGCAGCTCTCAGCTTTCAGCTATCAGTTGGTACTGCTCGGCTAGACGGTGAGGGCGTCTCGATTTGAGAATGTTGCTGTGGCACGAAAAAGCTGACAGTTGATAGCTGAAAGCTGTCGGCTGCCTTACTTCGTCCACTCATCTACCCAGTCGTTCACGGTTTTGTACCAGAGCTGGGAGTTTTGCGGCTTCATGACCCAGTGACCTTCGTCGGGGAAGTAGAGCATCTTCGATGGGACCTTGAGCAATTGCAGGGTGTCGAAGAGTTGGAAGCCTTCGCTCACATCGAGCCGGTAGTCGAGCTGACCATGAATCACGAGTGTCGGCGTTTTGAAGTTTTTTGCGGAGAGCGACGGCGACCACTTGCGGAAGGGGTTCTCTGCATCGGGTCTGCCGTAGTAATCCCACGGGTGGCCTTTGAACTCCCAGATGTTGAACCAGTCTTCTTCGGTTGTTCCGAATGCCGACTCGGCATCGAACATGCCGTCGTGGCTCACGATGCATTTGAAACGGTCGGTGTGGCCCAGAATCCAGTTGGCCATATAGCCGC
>PLTV01000110.1:4423-5672 GCA_003164635.1 Acidobacteriaceae bacterium | reverse complement strand
GTCGGGCACGCCCAGCGCCAGTGCCTCCTCGCGCACCGCGTTAGGCACCATCAGCAGCATCTCTTCCGTCGTCCGTCAGACCGTGTGAATCATCATGATGCCCAGCGCCACGCCGCCTGCAATCGCGGAAAAGGGCATTCGCGGCGATACCACTAGCCCATACACTGCAACCCCCATCACAATCGATGGCACTCCGTTGAGCACATCCGCCGTAAACCGGACCGCGTTGGCCAGCTTGGTTCCGCGTCCGAACTCCGCCAGAAAGATGCCGCCACCAATACCGATTGGAACGCCGATGAGACTGGCTAATCCCAACAACACGCCGGAGCCTACGATGGCGTTAGCCATGCCGCCGCCAACCTCCCCTTCCGGCTTGGGAATCTGCGTAAAGAAGGTTAGGTTCAATGAGCTTGCACCCTTGTAAATCAGATAACCGAAGATCGCCAGTAGCGGTGCCACGACCAGGAGTGTTGACAAAACAGCAAGGCCCGTGGCGCAGGCGTCGATCACCCAACGGATTCGCGACCGCAACCTGTTCTTCGCCCGCTGTGTCCTTACTTCCGCCACGTCTTCGCTCCCGATTCCGAAAGTCTTTTCCCTACGTCTCTACGTCCCCAGTCCCTTCGTACCTAAATCCCTTGCCCTTCTCAATTCACCCTTGCCGGCGCACCCCGCGTAACCGCCCAAACCAGCAGCCGCGCCAGCGCATTCACAATAATCGTCACGATGAAAAGCGCCAGGCCAATCTCGGTGAGTGCGCTTAGGTGTAGATCGCTCGTCGCCTCTGCATATTCGTTTGCAATCACCGAGGCCATCGATGCGCCATTCGCCAGCAGCGACCGCTGGATCTGCGGCGTATTCCCGATGACCATGGTGACAGCCATGGTCTCGCCCAGGGCGCGGCCCAGGCCTAGAATTACTGCGCCGACAATGCCGATGCGCGCATTCCGCAGAACACCGATCCGGATCATCTCCCAGCGCGTTGCGCCCAACGCCAATGCCGCTTCACGCTGCGAACCGGGCACGGCATTCATCACCTCGCGGGTCAAAGACGAAATGATCGGCAGAATCATAATGGCCAGAATCACGCCGGCTGCGACAAATCCAAGTCCGGTCGGATTATCGTCGCCGAAGAAGCCCGTCCATCCGAACAACCTGGTAAGCCAGGGGTTTACATGTGCGCGCAGGAGTGGCACAAGCACAAACATGGCCCACAAACCATAAATCACGCTGGGGATTGCGGCCAGTA
>PLTV01000110.1:0-4386 GCA_003164635.1 Acidobacteriaceae bacterium | reverse complement strand
TATTGGGGCAACTTTGTGTCCGGATCGACGAACTTCGAAATGAAAAATCGGAAGCCCGTGCCGGCCCAGGAGAGTTGCGAGCCCCGCACCAGTTCGCTTGCAATCAACACCACGATGCCGAAAATGCTGAGCGCGCAAAGGACCATCAGCCACTGAAAACCCCGATCCGCAATCGCAGAGTTTCCGCGCGATAACAGGAAACCCCGAATGACCGAAACCTCAACAGCACCGCGATTTCCGACGGGCATTGGGTTCTCGGCGTTCGGTTCGGTTTGAATGCGGGGCTCAGAAATGCGAATCTCGGGCACGTGGACGCTCACCTCAAACAGGCTACCGGCGCAATGTGAATACGAGGTTACAACGCTGATAAATCAAATGCATACAGCAGAAAATCCGACATTCCCTGCCTCAAAACGGTCGCTGAGATGCCTGTGTGAGTTACGGGAGTCCCGCAAACACTTCGATGCCCAAGGGCGACCGTGCGACTTGCCTTCGATCGGCTAATACGGCCATTGAATACCTTGATGAATGCGGGTCTCGCTATTTTTGCTGCGTACGGCGCGAAGTGGATCGGCGCCTCGCCGTCGAGCGCGAACCTGCGATGAGAATGTCGACCAGGCGGCGGGCGCTCGGCTCCCAGCCCGGACTCGCCGTGGTATGGAAGATGCCCACAAGCGCGCGAACAAAATCGTCGGGATCGGTATCGGCGCGAAGATCGCCGCTGGCGATGGCGCGCTTCACCGAAGCCACGAAGGCAGCGTGAATCAGCGAGCGGGAGCCCTCGATAAGCCGCATGGAGCCACCGGCTACCGTGTTCATGGCGGGGATGATAAGCGTCTTGGCCGAGACGTGGTCGATAAACAGGTGCATCCAGGCGCGCAAAGCCTCGAGCGGCGGCATGGCAGCCGCAAAGAGCTGCTCGGCGGCGGCGAGTTTCTCGACCTCGCTGCGGTAGACGGCTTCAATAAGGGTGTCGCGTGTAGGAAAGTGGCGATAGAGCGTGCCCGGGCCGATTTTGGCGTGGCGCGCAATATCGTCCAGGCTGGCGGCGGCGCCGTCGCGGGTGAAAATCTCCTTGGCGACATCGAGGATGCGCTCGCGATTACGCTGAGCATCGGCGCGTGGCTTGCGAGACGAATGCGGCGGGATCTTCTTTTGGGGCATAGCCAGGTTTACCTAAAAGTTTTTGCAACCGGAGACCGACTCCGGTTATCTATCCATTCGGAGACTGTCTCCGTTTTATTCGGCTGGATCGCGCATGTCAATTCCGGCACGATCTTCAGGGTAGCGCCACTAACCGCGGGAGGATGAGAATGCGAGTATTTGTCACGGGAGCAACGGGCTTTATTGGAACGGAACTGGTGAAGGAACTGATTGCGGCAGGGCACCAGGTGCGCGGCCTTACGCGCAGCGATTCCGGTGTGGAGCAGCTGAAGGCCGCCGGCGCGGAGGTGCATCGCGGCAACCTCGAAGACCTTGACAGTTTGCGCAGCGGCGCCACCGGGATGGATGCCGTGGTGAACCTGGCATTCAATCACGACTTCTCAAAGTTTGCCCAGAATGCCCAGGACGAGATCAAGGCGATTGAAGCGCTGGGATCGGTGCTTACACCGGGCAAGCTGCTGGTGGTGACTTCGGGCATCGGAATCACAAGCGGCTCGCCAGGCCTTGTGCGCAAAGAAAGCGACCCTCCGACAGACTCTCCGATGATGCCGCGCAGGCCCGAACAGGCCGCGCAAGCAGTGGCGGAAAAGGGAGTACGCGTGGCCGTTGTGCGATTGCCGCAGGTACACGACACACACAAGCAAGGGCTAGTGACGTGGCTAATTCAGTTCGCGCGCGACAAAGGCTTTTCCGCGTACGTGGGCGATGGCGCATCCCGTTGGGCTGCGGGTCCGCTGCAAGATGTGGCGCACCTCTATCGTCTGGCAGTTGAGAAAACGGGCCCCGGCGTGACGACGTATCACGCCGTGCAGGAAGAGGGAGTGTCGGGTCGCGAGATCGCCGAGACAATCGGCAAAGGCCTAGGCGTGCCGGTGGTTTCGATCACGCCTGAAGAGGCCGGCGCGCAATTCGGGCCGTTCTTCGGGCGTGCTGCGGCGTTGGATATGCCGGCTTCGAGCGAGTGGACGCGCAAGACACTGGGTTGGGAGCCGACCGGGCCGGGGCTGATCGAGGACCTGGAAAACATGAAGTACTAACGATTCTCGCCGGAAACTCTGAATGAGATGAACGAGGCTCCGTACCGTTCCGGAGCCTCGTTCAGCTTGCCCCTGAACGCATCGGTCGTTGCGTTCGCCTGAGCGAAACAACATTCCGATCCAAGCAAGCCCGGCAAAAAATGCCTCCACGCGGACAAGTGTTCTAAGCTGTTCTCTGTCTGACGGAAGGCCCAAAATCCATGCGCCAAATTCTTGCTGCCCTTGTTCTCGCCCTCGCCGCCCTTGGTCTCCAAGCTCAATCCGCCGCCCCACTCGACCCGCCTGTACGCGAATGGCACGCTGGTTGGATCACTCACCCCACCGCGCCTCTGCGCGAGCCAATTGTCCTGCATTTCCGGCGATCGCTTAACCTCGCCTCTATCCCCGCAAGTTACATCGTCCGTGTCAGTGCCGACAATCGCTTCATCCTTTACGTCAATGGCCAGCGAATCGGCGATGGCCCCGCTCGCGGGGACCTGGTGCACTGGCGTTATGAGCGTTTCGACCTCGCCCCGCTGCTCAAGTCCGGCGACAACCTCATCACGGCCACCGTCTGGAACTGGGGCGTCCTTGCCGCCATTGCCCAGTACTCCGACCGCACCGCCTTTCTGCTCGAAAGCGAAGCAACCGGCGCGGCCTCCATCAGCACCGGCGGGGATAAGCCTGATGGATGGCAGGTCGAAGTCGAGCCCGGCCATCAAGCTCTTGGGCGCGATACTGTCACGTTCAAGGACTACATGGCCGCCGGCCCGGGCGAACAGATCGACGCGGCACATTACGACTGGAACTGGCAGTCCGCCACGGCCAGCGGCGCCGACTGGGTCCGCGCTGCCTCACCCATGCGCGACAGCATTTATGGCGGCGTCAACGAGGCTCACTCCGCGCAGACCACCGGCGACAACCCCTGGGGCTTAGTGCCTGACGAGTTGCCGCACATGGCATACGCCTCAACTGAATCCGGCTCGATCGTCCGCGTCGAGGGCCTACCTCAGTCAAGCCTCCAGAACTTCCCAACAGCCTCTGCGTCAATCCCGGCAACTACCCACGTCCACATCCTGCTGGATCGCAAGACTCTCACCACCGCCTATCCGCAGCTCAGCGTCTCCGGCGGTAAAGGTTCCAAGATCATCCTCTCCTACGCCGAAGCCCTCTACGACAAAGACGGCCATAAAGGCGATCGCGATGAAGTCGCCGATCGCAAGGATCTCGGCCTCACAGATAGCTTTCTGCCCGATGGCGGCTCCAACCGCACCTTCGAGCCCCTTTGGTGGCGCACCTGGCGCTATCTCGACCTCGACATACAAACCGGCGCCGAAGCCCTGACTCTCGGATCCCTGAACACTCAGTTCACAGCGTATCCGTTCGAAGAACGAGCGAAGTTCAAAGTCGACGACCCCGACCTGGCGAAAATCTGGAACGTCAGCTGGCGTACCGCCCGCGACGACGCACACGAAACCTACATGGACACGCCCTACTACGAGCAGCTCCAATATGTGGGCGACACGCGCATACAGGCGCTGATCTCCTATGCCGTTGCAGGCGACGACCGCCTTGCCCGGCAGGCTCTGCGCGCTTTCGACAACTCCCGTATACCCGAGGGCATCACCCGCAGCCGCTACCCCAGTTCCCTGCCGCAGTCTATCCCCACATTTTCACTACTCTATGTGGACATGCTCCACGACTACTGGATGTACCGCCCCGATGCCGACCATCTCGCCAGCACGCTAGTCCCCGGCACTCGAGGCATCTTCACCTGGTTCGCCCAGTACGAACAGCCCGACGGCCTGCTCCACGAAGTGCCCTGGTGGAGCTTCATTGACTGGGTCCAGGACGGGCAAACAATTCCTACCTACGACAAGAACGGCGAATCGTGCATGACCACGCTCGAATACCTTGGCGCACTGAAAGATGCCGCCGACCTCGAAAAGTCTCTCGGTGATCCGGTTCTCGCCGACCGCTACACCGCGCGCGCCGCCCATGTTCGCCAGGGCATCTACTCCCGGTGCTGGTCCGCATCGCGAAGCCTTCTCGCCGATACCCCTGACCAGAAAGCCTTCAGCCAGCAGGCCAACATCCTCGGCGTTCTCTACGACGTCATCCCCAAAGACCGCCAGCAGGAAGTCCTGCGCAAGATGCTCGCCATCGAGCCAGGCACCACCCCCGATGGCGTCCTGAGCGCCTCGTA
>PLTV01000204.1:4387-11285 GCA_003164635.1 Acidobacteriaceae bacterium | reverse complement strand
GCCGCATGGCTGCCTGTGGCCGGGAAAGGCGTGCTTCCAGAAAAAGGAGAGATGGCCGGCACGGTCGCGGTACGATCACCTGGCGTTTCCATCGTGGAAACGGTGGCGGGCTTCGATTCGAGGCGCGGGCCTGAACTCACAGCCGCACTCGGCGTCCGCGGAGCGCTGTCGAAATCAGGCTTTGTCCGCGTAAACGGCGAAATGGATGGTTCTGCACCGAGCGCCGCGGAAGGTGCCGGCCGCGCGGATGTGGATACCGCGCGCGGGGCCGTGCCACCGCTGCGCGAGCCGGCGCCTGCGGCCACTCCGCTGAGCAACTCTTCCAGGGGAATCAACCGCTGCGCATGGATCAATTTGAGCAGACCGAGCTCCAGGTGGAAGCGCTGCTCCTGGCGGTAATTCAAGTCGTCGAACGTGCGCAGCACAATCTGCAGATTGCGCGTGAGCTCCTCTTCGGTGAAGAGCAGAGCCGTTCGCGCTGCACGCGCGCGTTCATCCCCCGAGATTTGCAACAACTCGGTCTGTTCGCCACCCAACTTCGCCATNNTCGCGAATCTGTGCAGCCGCAAGCACCGCGCGGCCCTTTTCAAGAGGAGCGGAAGCGATCGCCTGGTCCATGATCGACAAGGCGTCGCGCATGGAGCCGTCGCCCGCTTCGGCCAGCAGCGCCAGCGCCGCGTCCTCTGCCGCCACGTTTTCCTGCTCGGCGATCATGCGCAACTGGTTGAGAATGTCATCGAACTTTACCGCATGAAAACTGAAGTGCTGGCAACGCGAGCGGATGGTCTGCGGAATGTTCTCCGGCTCCGTCGTCGCCATCATGAAAATCACGTGCGCAGGCGGCTCTTCCAGCGTCTTCAGCAGCGCGTTGAATGCCGCTTCAGTGATCTGGTGCGCTTCATCGAGAATGTAGATTTTGTAACGGTCGCGCGAGGGCGCATAGCGGGCGGCTTCGCGCAACTCGCGGATCTCGTCGATGCCGCGATTCGTGGCCGCATCGATCTCGATCACATCGACCGCATTGCCCTGACGAATTTCGACGCACGAGTCGCACTTCCCGCACGGCTCCGGCGTCGGCCGCGCGTCCGTACCAATTGCGGTGCGGCAATTCAACGCCTGAGCCACAATGCGCGCGATTGTCGTTTTGCCGATGCCGCGGTGGCCGGAGAAAATATAGCCGTGCGCGATCCGGTTTTGCGCCAGCGCGTTCATCAAGGTCCGCGTGACGTGATCCTGGCCGGCAACGTNNACGTCGGCAAAGCGCTGCGGACGGTATTTTCGAGCCAGAACCTGGTAACCCATCGACCCTACGCTCCTTTGGCAGCAGTGACCCTGTGGCCGCGAAGCCCAACCGTCGTTTGGAAGGACCCTAGGCGATTGTATCGTTCCGGTTTAAGAGATTGAAACCGCGGGATATCCACGGCGCGCGGGGCGGACCCAAGCGAGTATGACTCGTTGAATCCTTCCGTCAAGACCGATCATCTTAGTGGAAATGAAAACCGTCACGCTGGAAGAGCATTTCGTTACCCAATCGTTTCTGAAAGCCACAAGGAACCCAGCCAAGCCAGTTCCCGCGCCGATGGCAGCCCTTGAACCCAAGCTGCTCGACATTGGGGCGGGGCGCATTGCCGACATGGACGCGGCTGGGATTGACTTGCAGGTCTTGTCGCTGGCATCCATGGGACTGGATGAGCTAAGCGCCCAGGGCGCCAGCGCGTTGGTCAAAGACGTCAACGACGAGCTTGCCGATGCGGTGCTTGCGCACCCCGGCCGATTAGCCGGATTTGCCGCACTGGCCTTGAAAGATCCAACCGGGGCAGCTGCCGAGTTGGAACGGTGCGTCGAGAGATTGGGTTTTGCCGGCGCCCTGGTCGACGGGACCACCGACGGTCTTTTTCTCGACGATCCGCGCTTTCTGCCGGTCTTCGAGGCAGCCGACCACCTTGGCGTTCCGATCTATCTTCATCCCGCGCCGCCTCCGAAGAGCGTTCGCGAGGCCTACTATTCCGGCCTTCCCGAACTTGTGGGCTTCGCTCTTTCGATCGCCGGATGGGGATGGCATGCCGAAACCGGCCTGCACACGCTGCGTCTCATTTGTTCAGGGCTGTTCGATCGCTTTCCGCGCCTGCAAGTGATCATCGGCCACATGGGTGAAGGCCTGCCCTACGCGCTGGCACGCTCGAGCGCCGTCATGTCGCGGGCGTCGCAGCTTCGCCAGCCCGTCGCCGAATATTTCCAAACCAACATCCACGTCACGACGAGCGGCTACTTCTCCAAACCTCCACTCCAGTGCGCGATCGATGTAATCGGCATCGACCGGCTCCTGTTCTCGATCGATTACCCCTTCAGCCCGACGGCAAATGGGCGCGCCTATCTCGACGCGCTGGCAAGCTCCGTTGCCCCGGATGACCTAGCAAAACTGGCCCACAGAAACGCCGAGCGATTACTCGGGCTCGATACAAGATTGTCATAGAACTTCTTCATCCACGCCGTCTCTCCAGAAATCGGCGCACAGGCGGATCGCGCTCCAGTCCGATGGCAATCTCAAGGGCTTCCCTCGACTCACCATGCGCTCCCACCCGCGCCAGCAACTCGGCGCGCGCGGCCCAGTATGGCTGGTACTCAACCATCCCCGCATGGGCCTCCAGAGTTGGCATGGCTGCGAGTCCGGCCCTTGCGCCGTCCATTTCGGCAACGGCGAGAGCACGATTGAGCAACACGACCGGCGATTCCGTTAGGGCGAATAGCGCATCGTAAAGCTTCAACACATGGGCCCAGTTGGCACGGCCGCTGCGGCAGCGGTGTACATGCGCGGACTGGATCGCCGCTTCGAGCTGAAACCTGCCAATGGACCCCAGGGCACTGGCGCGCTGCAGCAAATCTTCCGCCTCATCCATTTGCGCCCTGTCCCAAAGAGATGTGTCCTGTTGCGCGAGCGGCACAAATTCGCCGGCTTCGCTGCGTCGCGCTTTTCGTCGCGCTTCTGTGTGGAGTAGAAGTGCCAGCAGCCCCAGCGCTTCCGGTTCTACGGGAAGCAAAGCTGCCACAAGGCGTGCCAGAAAAAGCCCCTCCTCGGTCAAATCGCGCCGCGCCGCATCCGAGCCGCATGGGTCTGTCCAACCCTCGGCATACGCACCATAAATGGCATTGAGAACGGCATCGAGCCGCGCCGGCAACTCTTCCCGCTCCGGAACTCGAATCGGAATACCGGCCCTGCGGATCTTCTCCTTGGCGCGCACAAGGCGCTTGCCGATTGCCGCCGGCGACACCAGAAACGCTGAAGCAATGCGCCTGGCGTCAAGGCCCAGCACCACTTGCAGCAGCAGCGGTGCGCGCACCGCCGCGTCAATTGAAGGATGCGCGCAAGCGAACATCATGGCCAGCCGTTCGTCCGGAATCTCCCCGGGCTCAGGCGCGGCAAGCGCATCTTCTACCACTTGCAATTCGTCTGAGGCCGTCTGCCGGCGCATCGCGCCGCGAAAACCGTCAATCAGCTTGCGTCGCGCGACCGTCAGCAGCCACGCTTCAGGATTTGCCGGGCACCCCTGCCGCGGCCAGTCGGCAAGAGCCGTTGCAAAAGCCTCAGACACCGCGTCTTCAGCCTCTGCCGGATCATGCGTGCGCGCTGCGAGAAAGGCGACGAGCTTGCCATAGCTTCGGTGCGCTACCGCTTCGGCCATCGATCGTGCTTGCTCGTCCCCTTCGCCGGCCATATGCTCAGGCCACTTTAGCCGCCGCCTGCTCCATCGCCCAAACCGGCCGCACTTCTATGGTTCCATGGCTTGCGCCGGGGCACCGCGCAGCCCACGATAGAGCCGCATCGAGATCAGGAACGTCGATAAGGAAGTAACCGCCAAGCTGCTCTTTCGAATCCGCGTATGGCCCGTCGAGTACCTGCGTCTTGCCGTCGACCACTTTCACCGTGGTTGCTGTGGCCACCGGCCGCAAGCGGTTCGACCCCACATAGGCGCCCGCCTTCACTAGAGCTTCGGTGTAGGCCATGTAAGCGGCCATTCCCTGTTGCTGCTGTTCGGGCGTCATGTTTGTGAAGCCAGCTTCGTTCGCGTGGAGCAATAGAAGATATTGCATCGGAAAACCTCCGTCTTGAATTTGCAGGGTTTCTGGCCTGCTACATCCATGACGCCTGAGACCATGCGATTTGGACATCTGCCTTGCAGATTCCCCAAGACCGATTCCAAATCGCTCGTCAATCTTTTTTTCAGGGCCTTGCGGGCATGACAAGCGCGGCTTTTTTCGCCGCGCGTTTACGGTGCCGAATCTCCTCTTTCGAGTACATGGTGCCGCGGCAAGTCTTCGCGCCGCAGTTGCAAATGGCCTCATCGTCTCCGCCATCGTAAAGGCAATAATCGTAAGTGATTTCTTCCCCCGCGGCGATGGGTCGAATCGACTTGATCCATACGTGACCGCCCACTTCGCTGGTTTCGCAGTTGGCGTCGCAGCTATGGTTGATGAACATGGCCATGCTGTGGCCGTCGATGACGATCTGGCCTTTTCCCAGTCCAAAAAGGTAGGTGATGGGCGAGTCTTCGTAGGTCGCGTCGGCCTCCTCCTTGCTGAGACGTGGGCCGGTATACTCGGCCACGCGGCGACCCTTGGGAATCGGGGTTGTTGTATAGCAGCCGGCGGCGTGAATTGCGGAAGAGCGAATGATGAGTGCCATGCGTGTGTGCGATGCGTTCCTTAAGTTGAGATGCGGTATGGACGCATCGTACCATTGAGATGTGCCTGGTGGAGCATGGATCGGTGAGAACCCAGTCAGGATCGGTTTCGATGATGCAGAGAACTCGACTTACGGCGCTTTGGGCAGGCTCTCTGGCTGCATCGGCCCTGTTATGCGTGCAGGCCGCGGCTGGGCAGACTCCGCCCGCAAACCCGCAACAGAAGCCCCCGTCCACGACACAGCAGGCGCCCGCGCCGAAAGGGACCAATCCTTTTCCTGAAGACACCAATAATGTACCCGTGATGCCTTCGAAAGGCGCCGCTCCCGTCCCTGAAGGCACCTATGGCGGAGACGACAGCGTACGCCTGCCTTTGCCGAGCGACAATGCCGACCCCGTGCGCAGCCCTGACGATGTTGCTGCGCCGGCCGACAGTGGGGAATCCGATGCGTGGAGCTCCAGCCAGTCCGGGCTGCAAAAAATTCTTCCCGGCGACAACGACGACCAGCCGCAGGGAAAAAAGAGAAAGCTTACTGTTCCGGGGCCTGAGCACGAGGAAACTTCAAAAGAAGACATTCAGGTCGGCGGGTATTATCTCGAATCGAAAAACTGGAAAGCGGCGCTTTCACGTTTTGAGTCGGCAATGGTTCTTTCGCCCGATGAACCGGAAGTTTATTGGGGATTGGCTGAGTCCGACAGGCATCTGGGCAAATTCGCCGAAGCGCGTACGTACTACCAGAAGGTGCTCGATTACGATCCTGACGGGCCGCACGGAAAGGCGGCGCGCAAGGCGCTCAAGGATCCGGAAATCGCCAACGCCAAGGTTGCTGCTCCACCGGCGCCGGGTGGGGGCGCACCGAAACCGTAGTCTGAAACAGCAATGTGCGAGGCGCAACGCCCGCTATTCGTACCGCAGCGCTTCAATCGGATCGAGGTTCGCCGCGCGAATCGCAGGTATCATGCCGCTGACAAGTCCCGTAATCGCCAGAATCACCGTCGCGACAACCACAGAGGTCGGCGAAATCAGCAGCCGAATATCCGCGCTCTCGGCGTTCTTCGCCAGCGCGCTGTAGAACGTGATGCGGCCGACGAGCGCGGAAATCAGGTAGGCCAGCCCGATTCCTGCCACGCCGCCGACGCCGGTAATTGCCATGGCCTCGGCCAGAAACTGAACCAGGATATGGCGCCGCTGCGCGCCCAGGGCTTTCTCGATGCCGATTTCGCGCGTGCGCTGCTGCACTGAAACCAGCATGATGTTCATCAGCCCTATTCCCGCAATGCCCAGTGTCAAGGCGCCCACAAGCGTGAGCAAAATCGACAGCGCAATCGAGAGCATCCGAAACACGATCACCTGCGACATCAGGTTGGCAACGCCCATGGCATTATGATCCGTCGGCCTGAAGTGATGGGCGGCGGCCATGGTTTCGCGCAGGGCTTTCTCCACCATCTCGTGATCGCCGTGATAGTCGAGCCACACACTGTCAATATAGGTCGTGTCAACGAAGTCGGAACTGGTGTTGAAAGGGATATAGATATTGCGGTTGCTGTCGTCGTTATCGCCTTCCTGCATCTTAGGCTTCATGACGCCAATCACTGTGAAAGCCTCGCCATTCAAACGGATCGTCTCGCCCAACGCCCAGCCGCCCGAGAATAGCTTGGTTTTGTTTTCGGCGCCAATTACGCACACGTGGGCGCGCTCCTGGTCCTCAGCTCCGTTGAAGAATCGACCTTGTTCAAGATTGAGCTTCCAGATTTCCTGGTAAGCCGGCCGCACTCCATTCACGTTCCAGGTATATGTATGCAGATCGTTCTGCACGGGAACGCTCTTCGACGACATCGGCGAGATGTGCTCGATTCCCGGCACGCTGTTGGAGACGCGGTCAATGTCGTCCAGCATGAAGCGCACCTTCGTGCCGGCCTTGTCGCCGCCAGCCTGCTGGCTCGTTCGCCCGCCCCAGAAGATCATGGTGTTGGTGCCGAACTTCGAGAAAATATTCTCAATGGCCGCGCTGAATCCCGCACCATAAGCGACGAGGAGCACCACCGTGGCGATGCCCCAGGCCATGCCGATCATCGTGATTGCTGTGCGGCGGCGGTTGTACACCATCGCCTCCCAAGCCTGTCCGAGAATATCTTTCAGCATGTGTTCACCAGATTACAGATGACGGATTACAGATGACAGTTTGAACACGGCAGACAAAAGCTTCCAAATTGCGGAC
>PLTV01000204.1:1680-4380 GCA_003164635.1 Acidobacteriaceae bacterium | reverse complement strand
TCAATCGGATCCAGCGCCGCTGCCTTGCTGGCCGGATACAGCCCTGCCACCACGCCGCAAATCACCAATGAGCCCAGCGCCAGCGCCGCCGACCACGGAACAAGCCGCGGCGGATCGAACCCCGGCACCTTGCCCGTCAGCAATTCCTGCAAAACCCACATGCCGCCTGCCGAAACAAAAATTCCGATCACCCCGCTCACCGCCGTCAGCAGCAGTCCCTCCCAGAAAAACTGCGCCAGGATGCTGCGCTTCGTCGCGCCCAGAGCCTTCAGCAGTCCGATCTCGCGCGTGCGTTCCGTTACCGAGACCAGCATGATATTGATAATGCCCACCGCGCCCAGAGCCAAGGTCACAACTCCCACACCGCCGAGAAAAATGTCCATGGCGTTGAAGATGGCGCCAATCATGTGCTCTTCTTCAATGGTGTCCCACTCGTCGAAAGCATCTTTCAGCGACGGATCGAACCCATGCCGTTGCGCGATGACACGGTGCACGGCCGGAACCGCTGCGGTGGTATCCCCATGGATGGCCGGCTGATATTGGATTGAGCTCAAGGCATCGCGGGCCACATTATCGCCCTTCATCGCGAACAGTTCCTGCATCGTGCTCAGCGGAATGTAGACCTTCTGGTTGTCGCTGTCGTTGTTGCCGCGGCTGATTGACCCCACGCGGCCCACCACCGTAAATTGCGTGTCGTTGATGGTAATGGTCTCGCCGATCATGGGCCGGCCCGGAAAAAGAAGCGATGAGACCTTCGATCCAAGCACGACCACGCGCTCGCGGTTGGCGATATCCCCGGCGCTGATAAACCGGCCCTCCGCGATCGGTACAAAGCGTATGCCAGCGTAATTGGGCTCCGCGCCCACGACCTGGCCTGAAGAGTTGGCAAACGCGCTCACTTCATAGAGATCGTTGCGCTGCAAAAATCCCGTCACTGCACGCAGTTCGGGCAGCTGGCGCAGGGCCGCTTCGTCGCCAGGCGTGAATTGATAAGGCCGCATGCCCGTGTGCTGGTTGGCGAGCGCCGGAATCGTCCCGTCCCACATCATGACCATGTCGTTGCCGAAGGTGGCCAGCTGCTTGTGCTGCCCGCTGCGGAAGCCTTCACCCAGCCCCACAAGCACCAGCAGCGATCCCACTCCCCACGCGATACCGAACATGGTGAGGAATGTCCGCAGTTTGTTGGCCACCATTGCGCGGAAGACCTGGCCGAGAGTATCTGAGAAATTCTGCATTGAGGTTTGGACGCGGAGAGTTGCGGTTGGAAAGAGATACGCAACGGAGCCGAATCCGGTTCCGAAGTTGCACCCCGGAATTGGAACCAATTGCCGCCAGGATGCGTAAAAGATGACAGCGAATCATCGGGAACGTCTGAACACTTGATTCGGACACTGTTTTCAATCTGTATTCACACGGGAAACGCAGCGCGGGAGTGCTGAGGTTCTTCCCACGTTGGAGGGGTTTGTGGCGGCAGCGCGTAGGAGCAGAAAATTCTGGATCTGGCTGAGCGCGGGGATCCTCGTCGTTGTCGCGGTGGCGGGGTTGGGGTTGGCGCGGCTGGCGAAAGGCTCGGGCGTGGATGCCAACCGCATCTCCAAGGTGACGCGCGGCGACGTGGCCCGCTCCGTAGTCGCGACCGGCAAGATTCAGCCCATTACCAAGGTTGAGGTCAAGTCGAAAGCCTCCGGCATCGTCGAGAAGCTCTTTGTCGACATCAACAATACCGTGAAGAAGGGTCAGCCGCTGGCCGAACTCGATCAGATGGAGATTCTTGCCCAGGTTGAGGCGCAGCGGGCGCAACTGGCCAGCGCGGAAGCCAACGTGGGCACCTACGAGGCCAACGTGGAGCAGGACAAAGTGAACGCCGCCGCGCCTGACCTGCCCATGTATAAATCCACACTCGATCGCAATCTCGAAATGCAGAAAGACGGCATCGTCAGCCGGCAGACCCTCGACGACGCCAACAAGGACTACCTGGCGGCCCTCACGCGCCGCGACAGTTCCAAGGCGCAGATTGGCGTGGATATTGCCAAGCTGAAGCAGGCCCGTGCGCAGGTGATGCAGAGCCAGGCAAGTCTGAAGCAGCTCGAAGAGGAACTCGGCTATACCACCATTCTGGCGCCCATGGATGGCGTGGTCCTCTCGCGTGACGTCGAGATCGGCGATGCGGTCAGCTCCATCCTTGTGCTCGGCTCGACGGCCACACTCGTGATGACCGAGGGTGATGTTGGCGAGGTATACGTGCAGGGCAAGGTCGACGAGGCCGATATTGCCCACGTCTACCTTGGCCAGCCGGCACGCATCAAGGTGGAAAGCTTCCGCGACCGCACGTTCAATGGCAAGGTCACCAAAATCTCACCCATGGGCGTGGAAAAAGACAACGTGACGACGTTTGAGGTGCGGGTTTCCATCAACAATCCGGGCGGGGAACTGAAGGCGCTGATGACGGCCAATGCCGAGATCCTGCTCGACGAGCACAAGGGCGTGCTCACGGTTCCTGAGAACGCGGTCGTTTACGACAACCAGAAAAACGCCTCGGTACAGATTCCCGACAAACACCAGAAAGACGGTGTGCGCAAGCTGCCTGTTACAGTCGGTCTTTCCAACGGCAACGTTACCGAGATCACCAGCGGCCTGAAGGAAGGCGATGCGGTGGTGCTGCAGCAGTAAAGACAGTGGTCAGTGATCAGTTGTCAGGGA
>PLTV01000204.1:0-1583 GCA_003164635.1 Acidobacteriaceae bacterium | reverse complement strand
GGCGTAACGGTTGCCCACTTTCACATGAGGGCTGGTCCAGATGCGGATGCTGGTCGTGATCTCGCCGCATATGACTCCCGCGCGCAGTTTTTTGGCGAAGACCACGACAAGCCTCTCCGGACCGTGCCAGTTTAATGGAGCCGGGTCTGAGGGCCGGAATTCTTTTGGCTGTTTGTCAGGGGCATGAATGCCCCTGCTCCCTCCGTCGAGTTCCCCTGCTCCCTCCGTCGACCTGTAGTGACCTGAATTCTTGAGGCCTGTCTGTCAGGGCATGAATGCCCCTGCTCCCTCAAAAGGCTGAATTCCGGTGCCTCAGTCTTCTTTGGCGGCGGCGTCGGAGCCATGCTGCTTGACGAGCTTGTTGTAGATGCCGAGCAGCAGGAAAGGCGCGGCCCACTGGCCGACGAAGAGAGCTTCGTGCTTTCTGCCGGCGAATTGCAATGACAGCGATCCGAGGATGGAGGCGCCCGCAGCGGCCAGAAAAAGGCTGCTGGGCAGGGAGGAGGATTGCGCTTCGAGGAGTGCGGTGAATTGATCTTCGTTTCGTTCGCCGGGGCGCACGCGATTATCCGTCATGTTTTGAGTTCTCCTTGATGATCTGTTCGGGGCGGAGTGATTCCAGTCCCGTGACTGAGTCAGATGCGGGATGCGTGGGCGATGGGGTCCGTGATCGGGGCGGACGTTTTCGTGTGGTTCAAGAAGTCATCGCCGGAATTGGATCGCATCAACCACCCGCGGTGGAGGAGACGTGCTGGCGTGCCACGGAGGTTCGTGGTTTCCCACCCTTCGATAAAAAGAATCGAAGGGTGGGAAACCCAGCGTCAGTGCCGGGAAAGGGTGAGCCCCCCGGCGACCTACGACTTTCCGACCTGGTGTTCCTTGAGCGTGATTACCTCAGTCGCCGACGCAGCAAATCGAGCGCTTGCTGGGTGGTCCACTCTCTGATTTTTTGGCGGTCGCCGCGGAAGTTCTTTTCCGCGCATTCCACCTTTTCTCCGTCGGCGATGGCGATGTAGACCAGGCCTACGGGCTTCTCCTCTGTCCCGCCGGTGGGGCCGGCGATGCCGGTAATGCTCACGCCGATGGACGCGCCGGTACGGAGGCGAATGCCGGAAGCAAGTGCCTTGGCAACTTCGGCTGAAACGGCGCCGTGCTTCTGGATCAGGTCCGCAGAGACGCCTGTGAAGGCCACCTTAAGGGCGTCGGAGTAGACGACGGCTCCGCCGAGGAACGTGCGCGAAGCCCCGGGAACGCGTGTGAGCCGCTCGGCAAGCAAACCGCCGGTGCAGCTTTCTGCGACAGCCAGGGTGGACTGGCGAAGGCCGAGGTAGTAGAGAACGATTTGTTCGAGATTGTCGGCAGCGTCGGCCCCGGAGGCATAGAGCCANNTCTTCAAGAGCTTCTTCAAGTTTTCCGGCTAACTCATCGACGCGGCGCTGGGCCAGGTCGAGGGTAGGCTTGGTGCAGAGCAGGGTGAGTTGGATGTCGCCGGCGTGGGCGAGGATTGTGGTTTCAATGTCTTTGTAGGTGGTGTAGATGGGCGCGAGAAGCTTGTCGGCCTGCGATTCGGGGATCATGGCGGC
>PLTV01000240.1:6822-8290 GCA_003164635.1 Acidobacteriaceae bacterium | reverse complement strand
GGCGGCGCGGCGTGGCTGCTGGGCGGACTGGCAACGTTTGCGGGTGCGCTGCTGCAGCGGTGGCAATCGGGCAATATCCGCTCGTATGCTGCATGGGTGGCGGCTGGCGCTGCGGCGCTGCTGCTTTTTGTGATCGTACCCTGGACCTCGGTTCTGGCGAATTTCGGAATTCATCTCAACATGGCGGGGCACTGAGAATGAACGCGATCAATGACTCGATTCTCACGCTGATCCTGCTGGTTCCTCTGGGCGGAGCGGTGCTGGTGGCGCTGCTTCCTGACCGCGCCAAATTACCCAACTGGATTGCGCTGCTGACGGTGCTGGTGAACTTTGGCCTGACGCTGCATCTTCCCTTTCATTACGACCTGGTGCGCGGCGGATTTCAATTTGCGATCAACAAACCGTGGATTGAAAACCCGGCCATTGCGTACCACGTGGGCGTGGACGGACTCAGCTTGTGGCTGGTGGTTCTTGTGGGGCTGTTAGCGCCGGTGGGCGTGCTGGCGAGCTGGAATGCGATCAAGGCACGGCGCAAGGTTTACTTTGTGCTGTTTCTGATTCAGCAGACAGCGATGTTCGGGGTATTCATTTCACTTGACCTGATGGTCTATTACGGGTTCTGGGAATTGTCGCTGGTGCCCATGGCGATATTGATTGCGATGTACGGACGCAAGGATGGACCGAAGGCCGCGCTCAAGTTTTTCCTCTTCACGTTTATTCCTTCGGCGCCGCTGCTGGTGGCGATTCTGTGGCTGTATGCGCGCACGGGGAGCTTCGATTTTGTGACGCTGCAAACGCTAATTGCACATGGGTCATTCTCGACTGCGGCGCTGGTCTGGGTGGCGCTGGCGTTCCTGTTCGCGTTTGCTGTGAAGGTTCCGGTGTTCCCGCTGCATGGCTGGCTTTCCGACACATTCAGCGAAGCGCCGGTGGCGCTGGCAATGGTGGTTGCGGGCAAGCTGGGACTGTACTCAATGCTGCGGTTCCACATCGGGCTGTTTCCGGTGCAGGCGCGCGCTGTGGCGCCGTACTTGATCGGCCTGGGCGTGATTGGGGTGCTCTATGGCGCCTGCCTGGCGCTGGTGCAACGAGATTTCTGGAAGCTGATGGCGTTTGCGGCTGTGAGTCACCTGGGGCTGATCGTGGTGGGGATATACGGATTTACGTTCATTGGCTCGAGCGGCGCGGTCTTCCAGATTCTGAGTCACGAAATTGTGGATGCGGCGCTGTTTGTGCTGCTGGGCGCGCNNTTTGTGGGAGAGTTCCTGATTCTTTCAAGCACCTTCGGCGGGGTAAGCCGGGGATGGGCTGTGGCCGCGGCGCTGGGCGTGATTTTGAGTGCGGCATACATGCTGTGGCTGGTGCAGAGAATTTTTTATGGGCCGGAGAGTGAGTTTGTTGCTGCGCGGCCGGCGAGGGACCTGGGCGTGAACGAACTGGTCGCAGTGTGGCCGATCGCGGCGCTCAC
>PLTV01000240.1:6624-6782 GCA_003164635.1 Acidobacteriaceae bacterium | reverse complement strand
GGCGTATTGATCATGCTGATCGACGCTTCGCTTCCGGCGGGTGTCCCGCGGCGCTCGGTGGGATGGATTGGCGCGCTGGGAACGACGCTGGCGCTGTGGGCTAGCCTTTGGCAGCTTTCGCTTCCGCAAGGTACCGGTTTTTTTGGAACCGTAGAGAC
>PLTV01000240.1:0-6567 GCA_003164635.1 Acidobacteriaceae bacterium | reverse complement strand
ATGTGCCTGATGACGGGCGCGGTCGAACTGCTGGTGGTGTTTATTGCGCTCGAAATCTCTTCGATCGCCACGTATATTCTGGCGGGCTTCCGCAAGAGCACGGAGCGGGGTCCTGAGTCGGCAATCAAGTACTTTCTGCTGGGCTCGTTTGCGACGGCGTTTTTCCTTTATGGAATTGCGCTGATCTTTGGCGCGACCGGCACAACGCAGATCTACGAGATTGCGCGGCAGGCCACGCTTGCCGTGAACCAGCCGCTCATTCTTGCGGGCATGGCGCTGATGCTGGTGGGGGTTCTGTTCAAGGTATCGGCCGCACCGTTCCAAGTTTGGACTCCGGACGTGTATGAGGGCGCCCCGTCGCCGGTGGTGGCGCTGATGTCGACCGGTCCGAAGGCTGCGGCTTTTGCGGTGTTGCTGCGCATTGTGTACGAGATGTTTCCGGGGCTGCATTCACTTTGGGCGCCGCTGTTGTGGGTAGTGGCGGCCTTGTCGATGACCGTGGGAAACCTGGCGGCGCTGCGGCAGCAGAACGTGAAGCGCATGCTGGCCTACTCTTCGATTGCGCAGGCCGGTTATATGCTGGCAGCTTTCGCGGGTGCAGGGACGAGTGGGATTGCCGCGACGAGCTTTTACCTGGCGGCCTACGCGGCGATGAATGTGGGTGTTTTCGCGGTGATCGCGGTGGTGAGCGGATACGACGAATCGATGCCGATGATCGAGGACTACCGCGGGCTTCTCTACAATTCCCCACTGCTGGGCGGCCTGCTCATTTTCTTCCTCATTTCGCTGGTGGGGATTCCCTTCACCGGCGGATTCTTCGGGAAGTTCTATTCGTTTTCGTCGGCGGTCGATGGCGGGGCGGTTTGGCTTGCCCTTATCGGCCTGCTGAACTCGGGGCTGGCCTCTGCATACTATCTGCGTCTGGCGCTGGTGACGGCGCAACGGCCAGATGAGGCGGCGAACGCGACGGCGCGACCGCACACTCGCGTAGGGGTCGCGGTAACCGCGGCGCTCTTCTTCGCGGCTGCGGCTACGCTGATTCTGGGGATTTTGCCGGGCGCTGTTCTGCGAGCTGCCGAATCGGGTGCGCATACCCTGCAAGCGCCGCCGGTTGCGCAGCCCGGAGCTGATCCAGCTGCGGTGAACGGAATGGGCCAGCAGGGCGGCGCGATGGCAGATGAGCCGAACCACAGCTCGGGCGGCCAACCTCGATAGTCGTCGAAAGATGTCAGGACAGGGGTCAAACAGAGCACGAATTGGCTCGGGGATTGGTTCAAAATCGGAACGGCCCGCCCCGGTGGCTGAACAGGCTTAGGAATGAGGGGAACTCTTCGAACTCGACGCCGCGTCCGACATTTGCAGGGGCTAAAGCCCTCTCATTTTGGAGGCTTTCTCGGCACGACTAAAGTCGTGCCCTGATTACAAAGCACGAACGTAGATCTTTTCAGCAACCTCTTTTTCAGCAGTCTCTAGAACCGACCGCATTGAGTCGACTTAGCGGCACGGATAAATCCGAGCCCTTTCAAACCGATATTCTAGCGAACTCGCGCAGCTAAAATCCGGTGCGGTACCAGTCGACAGTGCGTTTGAGGCCCTCGCGAAAACTGACCTGGGGTTCGTAGCCGAGCAACTCTTTGGCGAGATGGATGTCGGCGAGGGAGTCGCGAATATCGCCCGACCTGGACTCTGCATAGACTGGAACCGCATTAAAGTCTGTCAAATCGCGCAATAAATTCACAATTTGATTCAAGGTGATGGAAGAGCCGGTGGCGACGTTCATCATGCTGCCGGAGACCTTTTCCGCGGGGGCAGCGGCGGCCAGCAGATTGGCATGGACGACGTTGTCAATGTAGGTGAAGTCGCGACTTTGTTCGCCATCGCCGTAGATGGTGGGGTGCTCGCCGGCGAGCATCATACGGCAGAAAATGGCAAGGACGCCGGAGTAGTGGGAGGTGGGGTCCTGGTAGGGGCCGAAGACGTTGAAATAGCGAAGAACGACTGTTTCAAGGCCGTAGACGCGGGCGAAGACGCGCATGTAATGCTCGGCCGCCAGCTTTGCGACGGCGTAGGGGGAGATGGGGTTGGGGAGCATGTCTTCGCGTTTGGGGAGGGCGGGGGTGTCACCGTAGGCCGAGGACGAGCCTGCGTAGATGACACGGCGGACCCCGGCGGCGTGGGCCGCGACGAGCAGATTCAGAGTGGCGTCGACGCAGTGAGCGTTGGTAGCGCCGGGATTGGCGACGGAGCGTGGAACGGAGGCGAGGGCGGCTTCGTGGAAGGCGATTTCGATGCCGTGGCAGGCCTTTTCGCAGTCAGCGGGCTGGGTCAGGTCGCCTTCGACGAACTCCATGGCTTCGAGGCCGTCGAGGTTGGTGCGGCGGCCGGTAATGAAGTTGTCGATGCCGCGGACAGATTCGCCACGGGCGAGCAAAGCGGCGGCGATGGAACGGCCAATGAAGCCGGCGGCGCCGGTGACGAGATAGCGCGGCAAAGGAGTCTCCTAGAGGATGGCTGGGCGGCGGATCTTGAATGCGCTGCCACTCCTGAATATAGCGCCTTAGCACGATTGCCTTGAGAGGCCGCGATCACAGGAGGTTCAAGGCGATATCGCGAGGCGGGTGAATTGCGAAACGGCCTGGAGACCGCTAGGCTGGATGCATTCAAGAGCTGAGCGGGCGCGGAGGCAAGCTCCCGGGATCGGAGGGTTGAATGGCAATCGAGATGCGCGGCGTTTGTCCGCTGATTCAGGTATTTGACATGCCAACGTCGGTGCGGTTTTATCGCGATGTGCTGGGGTTCGAAGTGGCGGAGCATGCGCCGCTGCGGGGGCCGGACGAATTTGGTTGGTGCCTGCTTCGGCATGAAAGCGATACGGAGATCATGTTGAATACGGCCTACGACTACGGGGAGCGGCCGCCGACACCGGACCCAGCGCGCGTTGCCAGCCACGGGGACACGTGCAATTACATCGGCTGCCCGGATGTGGATGGAGCGTACCGGCATTTGCGCGCAAAGGGGCTCGACGTCCGGGAGCCGGAGGTGGCGCATTACGGGATGAAGCAGCTGTACGTGACGGATCCGGATGGGTTTGGGGTGTGCTTTCAGTGGAGGGCGTGATGGAGGCCGAGCCGGACAAGCGTGCGGGTCTTGCTGTATGGTGAGGCTGGCGTCGAGCTTCGTATATGCTTCTTTCTCTTCCGACTTTGGCTGAACCTGTGCACTTCTCGCTGGCCGAGAGGATTGTTTTCGCCGCCATGGGGATTACCTCAGGATGGCTGTTCTGGCGGCGGTTTAGCGTCGTCGTTCGCAAGATCCTGGCATCGAAGAAGGACCCTAACTTTCATCTCTTCCCGATTGGCAAGCGCGTCTGGGACTTCGTCTGGGAGGTGCTCTGCCAGGCGAAGGTGATCCGGGAACGGCCATTGCCGGGATTTGCGCATGCGCTGGTGTTCTGGGCATTTCTGGCGTTCGGGCTTGTCACGCTGAATCATTGCGCGACGGGGCTGGGGATTGGATTTCTTTCGCCGGACGGAGCGATCGGGCGACTCTACTTCTACTTCGCGGCGGCGTTCGCCGCGGCGTGCGCGGTGGGGATCGCAGGATTGTTTGTACGGCGATTCCTGGTGCGGCCGCGCTGGCTGGGAGCGAAGGTGTCGTGGGAGTCGGGCTTCATTGCGTTTCTAATCTTCGCCCTGATGGCGACGTATCTGGCGTCCTTCACAGTTACGGAGACTTCCCTTTCGGCGCGGGTGCTGTGGTGGCTGCACACGCTGGCGCTGCTCACGTTCCTGCCGCTCATTCCGCACACGAAGCATTTGCACCTGGTGCTGAGCCCGGCGACGGTATTTCTGTCGCGGGGGTCGTTTGCAGAGATTCCGCCACTCGCCGGGGATGAAGACTTTGGGCTGGTGGAGGGCAAGGACCTGACCCAGCTCGTCAGTTTGCAGGCGTACTCGTGTGTGGAGTGCGGGCGCTGCACCGAGCACTGCCCTGCCGCCAATACCGGCAAGCTTCTGAACCCGAAGGAAATTGTACTGGGAGTGCGAGCGTACTTGAATGACCTGGGGCCGGCGTCGGTCGAGCCGCTGCTGGGCAAGTACAACTCCCAGGAGGCGGTCTTCCAGTGCACCACCTGCGGGGCGTGTGAATTCCAGTGTCCGGTGGGCATCGAGCATGTGCCAATTCTGGTAGGCTTGCGGCGCGGAGCGGTGAATACCGGAACCTGGGATAACGACTATGGAGCGAAGCTCTTCCTGACGCTTGAGCGCGGCAGCAACGCACTGGGCATCAATCCGTTGGAGCGGGATAAGTTCATCCAGAAGCAGGAGTTGCCTATTTTCGACGGGTCGCAGGAGTACTGCCTGTGGCTGGGATGCATGGGCGGATACGANNGGAGTGTTGCGTAAAGAAAAATGCACGGGCGACCCCGTACGGCGGCTAGGTAACGACCTGGTTTTCCAGCAGTTAGCCGAGGCGAACCTGGAGACGCTCAAGCAGAACAAAGTGAAGAAGATTGTGTCGATCTGCCCGCATTGCGTGCGCACAATCGCGGAGGATTGGAAGGACTTCGGGATTTCACCGGAAATTGAACATCACAGCGAATTTCTCGCACGGCACGTGGACAAACTTCCGCATCCAAGCGGTAATGGAACAATCGTCTATCACGATCCTTGTTACCTGGGACGTTACAGAAACGTCTACGAAGAACCCCGGGCCGTCGCAGCCCTGGCGGGAAACCTCATTGAACCCCCGCGCAACCGGGAGCGAAGCTTCTGCTGCGGAGCCGGAGGAGGTCTTGCCTTTCTCGGAGAAGAGACCGGTGAGCGTGTCAGCCACAATCGCGTCGCGGAGCTTGTGGCCACGGGAGCCCAGACGATAGGCACGGCCTGCCCGTTCTGCAACACGATGTTCCGGGATGCGCTGGCGGAAAAGGGACCGAGCGCACCGCAGCTGTTGGATATCGCGCAGTTGACGGCGCGGGGGCTGGAGCAGAGATAGGCGAGAAGTCGCCTTCCGCGTGGACGCACCTCGTGAAACGGGCTATTCGATCTCGACAGCCGGATAGGCCTCGGTGTATTCCTCGCCCTGGCAGCCCAGATAGGTCACGGTGCGCGCGGCGAAGTCCACGTCATAGCGGACGATTCCGGCTTGCCAAGTAGCTGCGAGGAATTCAGGAAACGTGCTTTCGCCGGCTTGGTCGACCCGTAGAGCCTTGATGAGGGTCTCTCTATTGAAACCTGGAACGTCCGCAGTGCCCGAAATCAGCGGTGTTCCTTGCATCACGACGGGCCCCTGCCCGGTGAGGAACAGGCTTTGGCAAGCTGGAAGTGACCAGATGTTGCGAGAGACTCCGGCCTGTCGCAGACACTCGGCAAGATAGGGAAATCCTCCTACTTTCGGGCGGATCGCTGCTGCTCTCCGCATCGCCGTATTCAGATTGTCGACTGCCAGGCTCATCGTTTCTTCTCCTGCTTTACGCTGTGGGTTGTTGATATGTTGCGTCACTCGACAGGGACATCGCGGATTTGATGAGAGGTTGCGAGTTTGCCAAGCAAACGACGAAGCGTCTGCCTTTCGCCGGAGTCAAGTGAAGCGAAAAACCGATCGTCGTTGCGATCAGCGATCTCTGCTAACTCAGGAACAATGCGCCTACCGGCGGCTGTCAACGAAAGCAGTTGGACGCGATTGTCTTCGGGCTTGATCCGGCTCCTGATCCAGCCCTTCGACTCAAGTTTGTCGATAATCTTGGAGATCGCACCGCGGGTCATTGTCAGGGCATCGGCCAATTCTCCCGGCGTTGCCCGACTACTATCGTAGAGCTGGCGCAGGAGAACCCACTCGGCAACAGATGTCCGCCTGGCCTGCAATGACTGTGCAAAATCGCCCGAGGCAGCATTCGACACCAGTCGCAGCCAATACCCGAGATGGACTTCGAGGCCGGAGGCAGATGGACGGCGCGCGTTCTTAGTTTCCATGGATACTATTATAGTTTCCATGGAAACTAGTGTCAACTCTCTTTTCGATTGGCGGCTTCAGTGCAGTGCGTTCATCAGAATCTCTTATTGCCTTTGCGGTGATACGGGAGGTGGGGCGGGTAGTTGGGCAGCGAAGAACAACCGCAGATCCTTCCGCTGCGCATTCGGGGGGACACTCCAGAGACTTGTCGAGAAATTGAAAGCCGCGAGTTTGCGCACGCTGCGCGCGCATCGCGAGCTCGCAAGTTGGCGGGTGCCGCGGTGGGGATGCTGACTGCGTTGGTGGACTTGCGGGGCTCCGATAAGAACTGCCGCGGATCTTTCGTCGCGACGTTCTGCTGTCTCTGCTTGTTCAGGCCGCCGCCTGAGCACCTTCTCCCGGCTAGACGCCGCCGGTTGATGGCTGGCGCAGAAGTGAGAGGAACTCGGAGCGTGTTTCTTTCTGGCGGAAGCAGCCGACCATGGCGCTGGTCACGGTTGAGGAGTTCTGCTTCTCAATTCCGCGCATCATCATGCAGAGGTGGCGCGCCTCGATTACCACGCCGACGCCCTGCGGAGCAATCGCTTCCTGAATGGAGTCGGCGATCTGGCG
>PLTV01000263.1:5618-9477 GCA_003164635.1 Acidobacteriaceae bacterium | reverse complement strand
GATGCGTCGGCCGCTGAGGTTTCGTTGCTTAAGTGCGCGAGCAATTCAACCGGAAGCCGGGCTGGACTGATGATTTTGTTGGTGCGGCAGCGATCGTCAAAGGTCGCTAACCAGCGGCTGAAGGCTTCCGCATCATTCTGCCAAGCCCGTCGGGAAGCCGTTCGCAGCGATTGCGGTGCATAGGAGCAAAGCAGTTCGTACGCCTCCATCGCCATTGCGGCAAGCCGATAGCGGGGCGCCTCTAACAGCCCGGCTTGCAGGCCATTCTGTTGCAAAATGTCAGCCCAGATAGATTGTTCCTGGAGGGGGTTGAGGACAAGCCGTCCGTCGAGAAGCAGCTCCGCGCAGGACTTGCGAATAAAGCTCTTCCAATCATGGATTTGGGGCGCAAGCCACGCCGAAAGGCCCTCAAGCCGGCGGCCGTGATGGATGCGCGTTGCAAGGGTGCGCGCGGCACGCTCGCTTGCCGTGACGACCGTCCCGCCCTTGCGTAACCAAATGTCGATTTCGTCGGGGACGAGGTCTCCCATTTCTGGGTTATACGCTGCCCGGCGACGGAGCCGCCATCTGCAAAACGAGTCCGCCCCGAAGGAGTGGCCGTCAATCCAGTTCACGCCTTTTCTTGCGCGCTTCCAGGACGAATCGGTTGCTGGTCGCAGTTGTACACTGGGCAGTGAACCGTCGTCTATTCTTATCCTTTGTTCTCGGTGTCGCTGTGCTAGCCGGCTGCCATTCCGGCGGAAAGCTTGTCGCGACGAGTTCGCCGCAGAACGTCAAAGTCTACAAACTTCGCGGCAAGGTGATTCGCACCGATAGTGAGAAGGGTGAGGTCACGCTGAATCATGAAGCCATACCGGGCTTCATGGATGCCATGACTATGCCCTACAAACTGAAGGACCCGTCGATCCTGGGCGAACTGCATCCGGGCGATACGATTACCGCCGATGTGCTCGTCTCTGAGGATGCCGATGCGGAGGTTTGGCTCGATCATTTCGTCGTTGTTGCGCAAGCCAAGCCGGATTACCGGCCGACGGTGATCTATCACGTTCCGACACCGGGCGATGACGTTCCAGATTTCAAGCTGCGCAACCAGGATGGGCGCACGATCCACCTGGCACAGTTCAAGGGCAAAGTGCTGTTGATCACCTTCATCTACACGCGCTGCCCTTTGCCGAATTTCTGTCCACTGGTTACGCGCAACTTTGCGCAGTTGAACCGCGACCTGGACGCCGACCCTGTGGCCCACGCGAAGACCCAGCTGCTTTCTGTCAGCTTCGACCCGGATCACGACACGCCTGAAAGGCTTCGATCGTACGGCGCGACTTACATAGGAAGCGACGCAAGCAACGCATTTGCGCACTGGGATTTTGCGGTGCCCGACAAAGAGGTTCTTCCGGAGATGGCGAGATTCTTCAACGTCGGCATCACGACGGGGCCGGACGAAACAATTACGCATACGCTGTCGACCACTTTGGTTGGCCCCGATGGGAAGGTGGTACGGTTTTATCCCGGAAACGAGTGGACGGTGCCGCAGGTGGCTTCCGATGTGAAGGCAGTGGTTGCCGGGAAAGGCTGAGCGAGGATATAGTGCGTTTGGAATAGTGCGATCTTCAAACTTATGTAGTGGGCAGGTTTTCAGAACAGATCGACCAATTGGGAGTGTGCGATGAGCAAGGGTTTAGACCTTCGCAAGGGCGCGGAACTGGATTTTCTTTCGCTGGGCGCATTGGTTTACCGGCTCGACCCCGGCATCATCCCGTTCCGCAAGGCGACCAGGTGCGACATCCACGTGAGCGGCGGCGAATTCAATGTTGCTGCGAACCTTTCAGACTGCTTCGGGATGCGGACCGCCGTTGTCTCGGCGATGTCGGACTATCCGATCGGCGACATGATTGCCGAGCGGGTGCGCGCCATGGGCGTGAGACCGATCTACAAGCACTTCAAGCACGACGGGGTTACGGGGCCGAATATGGCCACCGTTTATAGCGATCGAGGCTATGGCGCTCGCGGACCTGTGGTGTTCTATAACCGATGCAACGAAGCGGCTGCACAACTGAAGCTCGGAGACTTCGACTGGAAAGCAATCTTCGCGATGGGAGTGAAGTGGGTACACAGCGGCGGTATTTTTGCCGCGCTCTCGCCGACGACCGCCCCGCTTGCCGCGGAGATGATGCGTGAGGCCAAGGCTGCCGGCGCAGTTACTTCGTTTGACCTGAATTTCCGCGAGAAACTCTGGAAGATTCACGGCGGCAACGAACATGCCATTGAGACGATCGCTTCTATTGTTGAGAACGTAGACGTGCTTGTAGGGAACGAAGAAGATTTGCAGAAGGGGCTGGGCATTCCGGGTCCCGAGGTGGCCGCGAAATCAAAGCTGGACCCGAGCGTCTTTTTCGGCATGATTGACGATGTGCTTAAGACGCACAAGCATGTAAAAGCCGTGGCCACGACGCTGCGGGAAGTCCACTCAACAAACCGCCACAGTTGGAGCGCGGTGGCATGGGTCGAGGGGAAGACGTACGCGGCCCCGACGGTAGACCTCGACGTAGTGGATCGCGTTGGCGGTGGCGACGGATTTGCCGCAGGATTCATTTACGGGCTGTTGAACGGAGAGACGCCGCAGGAGTCGGTAAAGCTCGGTTGGGCGCATGGGGCGTTGCTGACCACCTTCCCTGGGGACACCACCATGGCCACTGTAGAGCAGGTGCGGGCGTTCGCACAGGGCGGATCGGCGCGGATTCAGCGCTAAGACAGTGTTTTTCGATTGGATGCCGGGGCCGGTTCCTTTTACTTGGAATGTGCGGCTCAATCGTCCTGCGCGCTCCATTTGCATCGACACCGCCCGGTGCCGCATCTCTCCTACTGATATTCTTGCCTTGGATCGTAAGTGAGGTATTTCTTGGCGAAATTGACTTTGGTCTTTGGGCTCCTTCTTGTGATTCTGGGTTTGGGCAGTTACCTGGGCACGGGGAGTCTTCATCCGACGGCACTGATTCCCACATGGTTCGGTCTGGCGCTTGGAATCTTCGGTTTTCTTGCCACCAGCCCCGATGAAAAACGGCGCAAGCTTTTCATGCACATCAATGTAACGATTGGGCTGCTTGGATTTCTTGGTGCGGCCGGTAAAGCAATTCAAGGCTACGTGCATGCCACTTCTGCCGGACTTCCGCCGGACAAGATCGCACTTGGATCACAGCTCACCATGGCCGCACTGCTCCTGATCTTCGTAATTCTCTGCATCCGCTCATTCATCGCCGCACGCCGCTCGGGGAAGGTTTAGGGCTTGGGGACCATGCGGAGCGGCGGTCTAGGCATGGGCGGCTCGCGCGCCGAGCGTTCACCGCGCCACGGNNNNGTGTTGCCCTACACGTCGAAGACACTGCTCGATCGCGTGCTCTCAACGCAGCATCCGCACCCCGAGCTATTGCCAAGAATTATTGTGGTCGTTTTTGGGGCGATGGTCGTGCAAGCGATCACATCGTTTTCGCTCACCCAACTTCTCTCCAAGGCGGGGCAAAGGCTGATTTCTGAAATGCGGCGCCAGGTGCAGCGCCATGTCGGCTTGCTTTCAGTGAGCTACTACGACGAGAACCGCACCGGAACACTGGTTTCCCGCATCATGACCGACGTGGANNGGCACCGGACTTGTTGAGTTCGTCGGCGGCATGCTCACCGCCCTGCTCTCGTTTCTCTACTTGCTGCATCTCAGCCCCAAAGTCACGCTCACCGTATTTACCGTCATGGGCGCATTTATCTTCGTTTTGCAATACGCGTTCAAGCGGATTCGCCCCATCTTCCGCGAACGAGGCAAGATCAACGCCGAAGTGACAGGGCGCCTGACAGAGTCGCTGGGCGGCGT
>PLTV01000263.1:2723-5575 GCA_003164635.1 Acidobacteriaceae bacterium | reverse complement strand
CCTGGACTGTGGGCGATTACTTCAGCTACAACATGTTTCTCGCATTCATGATTGCGCCCGTGTTCCAGATCGTGAATATCGGCACCCAGTTGACTGAAGCTTTCGCCGGACTCGATCGCACCAACGAGATCATGAACGAACTCGAGGAGAACAAAAGCCCCGAGCGAACGCAAACAATGCCGCCGATTCAAGGCACCGTCCGTTTTGAGGATGTGGAATTCGCGTACGAACCGGAGAAGCCGGTGCTGCACGGAATCAACTTTCTCGCCAAGCCCGGCACGGTTACGGCTCTGGTGGGTTCTTCAGGATCAGGGAAGTCAACCATCATCAGCCTGGTTTGTGCTTTTCACTCGCCGACGAGCGGGCGCGTGCTGGTCGACGATGTGGACCTTGCGCGGGTGGACCTGAATTCCTACCGCTCGCAACTAGGCGTTGTCTTGCAGGACTCGTTTCTGTTCGATGGAACGATTCGCGAAAACATCTTGTTTTCGCGCCCCGAAGCGACCGAAGAACAATTCCTGTTTGCCTGCCGCACGGCGCGCGTCGACGAGTTCGCTGAGCGTTTTCCCGAGACCTACCATACGATTGTCGGCGAGCGCGGCGTGAAACTCTCCGGCGGGCAGCGGCAACGGCTTTCCATTGCCCGCGCGTTGCTGGCCGAGCCGCGCATTCTGATTCTGGATGAAGCCACAAGCTCTCTCGACTCCGAGTCGGAGGCGATGATCCAGGCAGGACTTTCCAAGCTGATGGAAGGCCGGACGACCTTTGTGATTGCGCATCGCCTTTCGACGATTCGCAGAGCGGAACAGATTCTGGTTGTGGAGCAGGGAAGAATTGTGGAGCGCGGCAACCACGCTGAGCTCTTCGCCATGGGAGGCCGCTACTTCGACCTGTACACGCGTCAGCACGGGCTGGAGGCAAATCTGTTTCTGGCGCCAGGCGAGGGCGACGTCGTGCCGGCGTGAGTTGAAGCGCGGCACCTTCCTTTGCAGACATCACGATGCCCGACTAACGGCAACGTAGATCGCGGGTCGACGGCCCGCCCACGCGCTCATTGCGACCCGGATTCGGCTGCGAGCGATCAGTTTTCTGAGGGTCGATTTTCAGATCGACGGGTGCATTTAGATCTCATTTAAGGGCTTTCGTCCCCAGTCTTGACATGAGGACACGAACCCGTCAAACTGAAACAGGAAACCACTTAGCGGAATGGAGGTTCAAGATGCGAGACGCTGCTCCTCAAGGGACCTACAAGGTACAGGCTCTGGATCGGGCATTCGCAGTGCTTGACTTACTCGGAGAAAGCGAGACACCGCTGGGCCTAGCGCAGGTTGCATCCTCGTTGCAATTACATAAAAGTACAGCGCACCGGTTTCTTATGGTTCTTGAGAGACACCGCATGGTGGAGCGGACGACCAACGGCAAATTTCGACTGGGACTGCGGCTGTTTGATTTCGGCAATCGCGCCATTGAGCAATACGACCTTCGCGACCGCGCACAACCGCATTTGCGCAGGTTGGTCGCCGAGACAGAAGAGACGGCGCATCTGTGCATTCTTGAAGCTGCGCGGGTTATTTACATCGATAAGATCGAGCCGGCTCGCTCGGTACGCATGATCACGCGCGTGGGCGCGAGTAATCCTGTGCACTGTACGTCAGTGGGGAAGGCGATTCTTGCCTTTCTGCCCGACGATCGGGCGGCCGAAGTGGTTCGACGCACGCGGTTCGAGCGCTTCACCCATCGCACCATCGCCAATGCTGAAGCCTTGCGCGCAGAGATGGAAAAGACTCGGCGTCGTGGATACGCCGTGGATGACGAGGAATTTGAAGAGGGCTTGCGCTGCATCGCCGTACCGCTTCTTGATGCGCAACGACTGCCCGTCGCTGCTGTGAGCATTTCGGGGCCATCCTTTCGCGTGACGGCACAAAAGTTGCCGTCAATTGCGAACCAGTTGTTGCAGTGTGTCCGCGGAATTTCTGCAGATATGGGCTACACTCCCGCCCGTGCAAACCGGACGGCCTGGTCCGCATAATTGCGGCTGATGGGAAGATGAGATGGGTGGAGGAGGGAAGCCGTTTGTCGAACAGGTTTCTTCGCATCCGACCGGTCCAGCGGAGGTAGAAGTTTCTGATACACTTAAGCCTGTTGTTGCAACCGATGCCTTGAGCTTGCGTAGTTCGGGCGTTTTGCGCCAGCTGCAGCGTGCGATCTTGAGACCTGTACGTGTGGACCGTTTTGCGGTTATTTGCAAGTCGCTACACAAGGTTTTGTGGATTCGCGTTGTTACTGGGGACGTAGCTCAGTTGGTTAGAGCGCTGCCTTCTAACCGGCTACCTTTGGAATCAGTAACATAACTCCTTGGTGTCCACGTTGGTGTCCACGCTTTGATAAGCTATGGCCCAGAGGAGGACATTTTGGATGCCCACTCCCAAGCCACTCGGCACTCTTCTCAACGCCCCCGACTACGCCGACCGCGTCAATCTCATCAAGAAAATCAAAACCGCCGACGGATGGCGTTTCGCCCCTGTCGTTCCCGAAGCCAATGGCCGGCTCAAGGATCGGGTGCGCATCAACGGACAGATTGAAGTCCACCCTGAAGGCGCCTACTACATCGAATGGCGGGTCGGCGGTCGGAGCGGTCGCCGCTACCGCACAGCCGTCGCCAGAGACGAAGCCATCGATCAGGCCCGCCGCAAGGCTATCGAGCTGCGCGCCATCCGCGATGGCCTCATTGCCGGTCCTGAGCCTGAGCCGGAGGTTGCGGCCAAGACGACAATCGGCGATGCCATCGATGCCTATCTCCGGTATGTGAAGATGCAACGCAAGCCTCGCACCCATCTGACCTACCGCTACAC
>PLTV01000263.1:0-2659 GCA_003164635.1 Acidobacteriaceae bacterium | reverse complement strand
TGGAAAAGGGCGACTGGCCCAAGTACGTCGATGCCATCCGTCCGATGTATGAGGCCGAAGAACTGACAGCGATGTTCAAGGTCGCAACCGAAGATGAAGCCGACATGCTGAAGTTCATCCTGGGCTCTGGTTTCCGTGACCAGGAGATTCGATATCTGGAATATCTGGACCTCGACTTTCGGCATCAGATCGCGCGCGTAACCGCCAAAACGAAGTGGGGCTTTACGCCGAAGAACTGGGAGGAGCGCACCGTGCCGCTCCCCGCGGGGTTGATAGAACGCCTGCGCAAGCGGAAAGAACGCAAGTCGGCGAGGCCGCACGATTTTGTCTTCGGCAATACGAAGGGCCGCCCGGACAGCGAAATGGATATGGTCGTCAAGCGGGTCGCGGAGCGTGCCGGTCTGAACTGCGGACAGTGCGTGACCGAGCATGGCAACAAGTGCGCCGAGGGTCCGTATTGCATGAATTTCTTCCTGCATAAATTTCGGCACACCTTCGCAACAAACCATCTCCGCGATGGCGTAGATATCCGCACTGTGCAGTCCTGGCTAGGCCACCGTGACATCCAATCGACGATGGTGTACCTGAAGGGCGTTCGCTCCAAGGACGCCGCCACCAAGGTCAATAGCGGTGAACTGGCGTCGCTGGTCGCCTGAGTCCACCGCGAATGAAAAAAGCCACCGTCGCCGGTGGCTTTTTCAAATATCCGGGGCTTTGATTNNCTCTCTCATTACGCGCCCGGTCGGATACGACGAATTCCTGCAAGACCTAAAGCAGCGGATTCGGACTGCCCAAATAAAAGCAGTCTTCGCCGTGAACCGCGAACTCATCCTGCTCTACTGGCAGGTTGGCCGCGAGATCCTGAAGCGCCAGAGCGCGGCGGGTTGGGGCGCAAAGGTTGTTGAACATCTCGCTGCCGACCTACATCGTGAGTTTCCGGGAATGACAGGGTTTTCTAGAACGAACCTGCTCTATATGCGCGCGTTTGCAGAGGCGTGGCCAGACGAGCAAATTGTCCAACAGGTTGTTGGACAAATCCCGTGGGGGCACAACGTTCGACTTCTCGACCTCGTGAAAACCGCGACAGAACGCGAGTGGTACATTCATCGGGCGGTTGAACACGGATGGAGCCGCAACGTGCTCGTCCATCAGATTGAGAGCGGTCTCTATCGGCGGCAGGGGAAGGCACAGACAAATTTCCGTGCAACACTGCCGGCACAGCAATCGGAACTCGCACAACAGGCACTGAAGGACCCCTACAACTTCGACTTCCTCACTCTCGCTGAGGACGCGCGGGAAAAGGAACTAGAAGGCGGTTTACTGGAGCACCTTCGCAAATTCCTCCTTGAGCTTGGTGTCGGCTTCGCTTTCGTTGGCAGCCAGTATCCGCTCGAAGTAGGCGGTGAAGATTACAAGCTCGACCTGCTTTTTTACCATATAAGACTGCGTTGCTTTGTCGTCATCGAGCTGAAGATGGGACCCTTCAAGCCTGAGCACGCCGGCAAGATGAACTTCTATCTGGCGGCGATCGACGACCTCATGCGCCATCAGGACGATCAACCCAGTATCGGTATCATTCTCTGCAAATCAAAGAACGCGATTATCGCTGAATATGCGCTGCGCGAAGCAACGAGACCGATTGGAGTATCGGCTTACCGACTAACGACGAGCTTGCCTACGAAGTTGCGCGGGAACCTGCCAACTACCAAGGAACTCGAAGCGGAACTCAAGAAAAGTAAAGCGAAGAATTAGTAGGAGAAGTGAGTTCAATTTGTCCAACGGGCCGTTGGACGAAGCGAAACGCAACTTGCCGCCGTCGCGGCAACATTGGAATCAGTCCGAATTCGGCAACCAGGCGGGGTACCCGAAAAGCCGGCAATTGTAGACCTTGGAGCCTGATCCGGTACTGCTTGGATGCGTCGGTGAGTCACTCGGCGATCTTGCGTAGATCCAAAAATGCTCAGGGACACTGGGGCGTTTTCGGGTACCTGTCCCGTAAAAATATTCCCGAGACGGCTCTGGATGATTGGTTTGGCCTGAAGGCTAAGTTGACTCCAAATTTCACCTGACAGGACAGCTAACCTTTCGCAGGAACTGCCCGGACGTACTTCTGGTAGGCAACGATCCAGTCAGTGGCAATCGCCTTTTGCGCCGCCGCAAGATCGAGTTGATGGGAGCAAACCATCTCATGCAGACGTTCTTCCAACGCGTCCTTAACGTGAGCGTTCCACGTCGCAGTGTGATAAGGCTCGGGCCAGAGATTGCGGATATCGTCATTGCCTCCCAGCCCTGGAGTGATCAAGTAGTCTACTTCATAGTCCCCGCGCTGGGCCGCAGGAATGCCGTACTCCGCAAAAACCCTCTCGCGTTGTGACGGCGAGACATCTTTCACGACCTCCTCTTGCGCCACAGCGCAAACTTGCTCGAGTGAAGCCGCGCGCACTGCCCCCGGAGTGACATTACGGTTGGGCAGGACACTGACAGTGGTTGACGCGGGCGGAACACTTTCGTCCCGTGCGACAAGATGCCGCATGGTCAATATGCTGGCTAAAGCGACCATTGTCAGAGCAGCAAATCCGAATGCGCCTGCAAAAAGACGGCGCGGTGCCCGACGACTTGCTTCGTGAGCGATTGTCTCCGATATTCGGCCTCGGAGCAC
>PLTV01000309.1 GCA_003164635.1 Acidobacteriaceae bacterium | reverse complement strand
CCGTAAAGCCCAACCAGCGCGAGCAGCAGCGCGAGGGATGCGAAGATGCCGAAGAGCCACGATTCCATGCGCTCAAGCACCAGCGTTTCGGAGACAACCTGGTTCATGGTACGGGGCTCGTCGAGCGGCACCGTGGGATCGAGATCGTGCACAATGGCGCGGATGCCGGGAACAAGCGCATCCGGGTTCCCCTTGGTCCGCACAACCACAAACATTTCCGACATCAGGTCGGGCTTGTACTTTGAAGGAATCTCGTCCATCAGCCAATCGCGCTCCGGCAAGGGCTGGTCGTAAATACTCTGGCGAATATTGCCGGTCACGCCAACGATGCGCGTCCACTCTTCTTCCTTGGCACTTTCGTCCATGCGCGCGGAGAGAGGGTCCATGCCGTGCGGAATGAACCGGGCCACAAACGCGTCGTTGACCAGCACAGTTCCGGCTTTATTGTCGGGCCCATCGAGAGAAGGAGAGAGCGAGCGGCCGCGATGGAGCGCGACACCCATGGTTTCGAGGTAGCCCATGCTCACATAGCGCGACTCGGCGAGCATCTCGGAGTTCTGCTGCAGAGGAGGCTGGCCGGCGATGTGGATGTAGGAATTGTCTCCGGAAGAGTCAATGGGAAGCACGTTGATGAGGCCGGCTGATTCGACGCCGGGAAGGTGACGCACGCGCTCTTCGAGAGGTCCGTAGAAAGCGGTAAGCATGTCGCGTCCCTCATAACGGGAGCGGGAAAGTGCAACCTTGGCGGTGAGCAGGTGCGCAGGATTGAAGCCAAGATCGGCGTCGCGATAGCGCGTGACCGAACGCATGAGCAGTCCCGCCACCACCAGCAACACGAGCGTAAGCCCGACCTGGATGACGATAAGAGCGGAGCGCAGTCGGCTTTGCGAGCGCTGTGTGCCGGCGTTCGCCCCGGATTTGAGGGCGCGATTGGGATCGATGCCGGAAAGCCGCGATGCTGGGTAAAGCGAAGCTACGAGACTGGTGAGCGCAGCAACCGCGATGGCTGCGGCCAGCACCCAGCCATTCATGTGTACATCGGCGCCGCGATCCAAAGCGCGAATCAGAAAAGCGCTCATGCCCTGAAGCAAGAGGCTGGCGATCAGCATGCCTCCAGCGGCACCGAGCAGCGCTTGCAACAGGCTTTCAGTGAGCACCTGCGAAAAGAGTCGACCACGCCCTGCGCCAATGGCGACACGCATGGCCATCTCGCGCTCGCGATGCACACCGCGGGCGAGAAGGAGTCCGGCGACATTCACACAGCCGATGGCGAGCAATGCGCATACGGCGAAGAGCAGAGTCCACAATGGCCCGCGCTGCTTGCCATCCACTCGCTCGACGAGCGGCACCATTTGCGCGGATTCATTGGCATCGGAATCTGGGTACGTTCGCGCCAGATTCGTGGCCGTACTCGCCAGGTCGGCTTGCGCCTGCTGCACGGTCACTCCGTCCTTGAGCCGGCCAACGATGCGCAGCCAGTGCGCGCCGCGGTTTTGCATCCAGGAGTCGGTGATGAGGCGAGGCGAGTAAACAGCATTGCGCAGGTTGAGCGGGTAGCGGAAGCCCGACGGCATGACACCGACAATCTGCACTGCGCGGCCGTCAAGCCGGACAGTTTTGCCGATCACTCCACGGTCCGCAGCAAAATATTTTTGCCACGCGCCAAAGCTCAGAACCGCAATGTCGTTGCGTCCCTCCTGCTCTTCGCCAGGAAGAAATGTGCGCCCCAACATCGGCTGTACGCCAAAAACCTGGAAGAAATTGCCGGTGGCGCGCACCGCGTCGAGGGAGACCGGACCATCGGAGGGCGTGTCGATGGTTATCTTTCTGAAATCCAGGTAGCCGGCGAGCGATTGAAAGGTCTTCAACTCCACCGCCTGGTCCTTGTAGTCGGGCCAGGATGCGGGATGCGCAAATCCGGTGCGGGTGACATTTTGGACAAAGGCAATGCGGTCCGGCTGGACATACGGGAGTGGGCGCAGGATCACAGCATCGAGCACGCAGAAGACCGCGGTCGCTAGACCCACGCTCAGCGCCAGGGTGCCAATGACCGTAAGGCTGAAGCCGGGAGCACGGCGAAACTGACGCACTGCGAAACGCAGATCCTGAAAGAGCATGGGAAATCTCCTATTCTGTTCTGAGCGCTCGCATCGGCTCGATGGACGCAGCGCGGCGTGCGGGCACAAGTGCGGCACAGCCTGAAACCAAGATCATGGCGGCGATGGCGAGTGCAAAGCTGACCGGATCGAACGGCGACATCTGGTACAGCATCGATTTGAGCGGGCGCACGGCGAGCCAGGTAAGCGGAATGCCGGCGGCCAGCCCGGCGACAAGGACCCAGAGACTTTCACGCAACACCATGGCGAGCACACGCGCGCGACTCGCGCCCAGCGCCATGCGTACACCAATCTCGGTGGTGCGGCGGCTGACGCGGAACGAATGCGTACCGTAAAGACCTGTCGCCACGAGCAGCGCAGCGAGCACGCCGAAGAATCCACCCATGGCGGCAAACATGCGCTGCTGCTGATACGACTTTTCGAATTGAGCCTGCTGCGTCATCGGCTGTTCGAGCGGCACATTGGGGTAAAGCGAGGCCACAGCCTTGCGCATCGCAGGCAGCAGGCTGGCCGCATCACCGCGGGTGCGAACCTCAATATGCATGGTGCCGAGCGATTTAGATTGCATTTCAGCTGTGTACGCCATCGGTCTTGGATCTTCATTCACGGCTCTGTACTTGCTGTCGGCAACGACACCGATGATCGTTGCCGGATCTCTCTTCCAGATCTGGTGCCCGATGGGATTGGTATGCGCGAGATAGCGCGCCGCCAGCGTCTCGTTCACCACGACAACCCGCATGGATTTCTCGACGTCCTGCTCGCCGATATCGCGGCCGGCAAGAATCGGCACGTTCATGGTGTGAAAGAAGTCGGCGCCCACGCCGTTCCAGCGCAAATTGCCGCCCTTTTGCTCTATGCCATCCAGAACCAGGTTGTCGTTATTGCTCCAGCCCGAACCCGGCCTGTTTCCCGCCATCGAGACCGAAACCACACCGGGCTCCTGGCGCAGTCGATCGAGAAGCGTGCGATAGAAAGCGTGCGTCTCGACCTGCCCCTGCGGAGTTACGCCAAAAACGAGCAGACCCTCAGCCTGCATGCCTAGATTCTGCGTCGCATAGTTGCGCAGCGTGCGCAGCAACAGCCCCGCGGCCATGAGCAACACCAGCGAAACAGCCACCTGCGCGGTCAGGATTATGCGGCCGCCAAGCACGCGATTGCGCGTTGAAGTAACGCCGGACGCGGTGGCGCGCAAAACGCCTGCAACCGGTGCACGCATCGCATTCCATAGCGGCACCAAACCAAAAGTCAGAGCCGCAAGCGCAGAGACAGCCAGGGCGAACAGAAGCACCCTTCTATCGGGACTGAGACCGCTCTCGATTCCCGACCAACTGGCCAGCATGCGCGTGGCCGCGACCGCGAATCCGCATCCCAGCGCGGCTCCGGCGGCAACCAGCAGCACGCTCTCACTCAGCAACTGGCGAAAGATGGTTGCCTTGGTTGCGCCGATCGCCAGACGCAAGCTGAATTCGCGCTGCCGCACAATGTTCCGCGCCTGCACCATCATGGCCACGTTGGTGCAGGCAATCAGCAGCACCAGGCCCACAAGTCCCATCAGGATCTCGATCGGCTCGCGAAAGTCGTCGTTGTATCCCGCAATACCCCGCGCCGGAATAAAGTCGAGCAGCGGCTTCCAGTCTTTGGGATCGATTTTGCCTTGGGCCTGCGCCACCACGCCGCCGAATGTGCCGGCCAACGCCTGCTGCGCCTGCATCGGCGTCACTCCGGGGCGCAACCGCGCCATTAAGCGCAGGCACCACCAGATCGGTGATCCATAGAGCGATTGATCTTCAGCCGGCGATCCCCACGCATTCAGCTCCGGCCGATTCTGCAGCGGAATCCAGAAGTCGGCAGAACTTGCCGGCTCGATTCCCTTGAAACCATGAGCCGCTACACCAACAATCGCGATCGGAACACCTTTCACAAATAAGGTGCGTCCGAGAATGTCTGGATCGCGGGCGAACCTACGCGTCCAATAGTCGTAGCTGATCACCGCAATGGGTTGGTGCTGCTTCTCATCGTCCAGCGCAAAGCCGCGGCCGCGTTCGATGCGGGCGCCCAGCGCCGAGAAGAAGTTTCCGCTCACTTCTTCCCCCTCGGCCTCTTCAGGCAATTCGCCGAACCGCACAGCAACATTTCCTGAATTACTGAGCGGTACATACCCGATCAGGTCTTCAAAGACATCGCTTCGTTGCCGCAACGCCTCAAACGAAGCTTCGGTGAAAGACGAATCGCCGTCCCCGGTGTTCCAGCCTCCGGGCGCCTGGTTCTGCCCGTTGCCGATGTGCACATACGACAGCCCCTCCGGATGTCGCACCGGCAGCAACTGCATCAGGATGGCGTTCATCACGCTGAAGACCGCGGTATTGGCGCCGATGCCGAGGGCCAGCATCAGCACCACCGTCAGCGTGAATCCCGGCGACTTGCGCAACTGCCGCAGGGCGTAGCGCACATCCTGAAGCAAGTTGCGCAGCATGTTTACGCCTCCACTTCGGCAGTAAGCTTCCTCAGTTCGTCTTCCGAAACAACCTTTCCGTCGAATAGATGCACTTCGCGCTGGGCATGCTTGGCAAAGCGCGGATCGTGCGTCCCCATGCAGATGGTGGAGCCCTCGCGGTGCAGCTCGGCCAGCAGGTGCATCACCGCCTCGCCAATTTTC
>PLTV01000366.1 GCA_003164635.1 Acidobacteriaceae bacterium | reverse complement strand
CGGTTCTGGCTGATCTTGAATTTGCCCTCGATGCGCACGATCGGGATGCGAAAGCCTTGAATGCCCGCGAGCATGCTGCGGCGAAACCCGTGCGGGCTGTTTTCCCACTGCGTGGCAAAGGCCGGCTCGGTGGTTGCGATCAGCCCGTCGAGCAGAGCTTCTTTCCCCGCTTCGTCTTCCACCAGTTCGAGCGTGCCGTAGGCGTGGACGGCGATGTAATTCCACGTGGGCACAGAGAGCGCCTCGGTATAGAGCGTGGGCGAAACGTAGCTGTGTGGCCCCGCGAAAATCACAAGTACCTCGCGGCCGGCCAGTGCCTTCCAGTGCGGGTTGGCTTTGGCAAAGTGGCCCTCAAGCAGCCCGTGCGGACCATCGTCTTTCACCACCAGCGGAAGATGCGTNNCGCGGACTTCAGAAAGGAGGAGGCAAAAGAACCAACCTCTGCCAGCTGGGCTACTGAATGCGTTCGAACCGGAAACCGGCTTCGCGCAGTGCATGGCTGATGGCGGTAATGTGCGTTGCGCCGCGCGTTTCAATCGTCACATCGATGACCGTTTCGCCAAGACTCACGCCATAGTAGGCGCGGTTGTGAACGGTTTCGACGATATTGGCGCGTTCGCGGGCGAGGATCTGGGTGAGTTGCAGCAGGGCGCCGGGGCGGTCTTGCAGGTAAACGCGAATGCGAAGAAGCCGCCCATCCTTCACCAGGCCGCGCTCAATGATCTTTGCGAGAAGGCTGACGTCGATGTTGCCGCCGCACACCAGCACCGCGGTCCGGCGGTGACGGAGGTTGGTCTTCGACTGCACGACCGCGGCAAGCGCGGCGGCTCCAGCGCCTTCGGCAAGCGTTTTCTCCTGCTCCAGCAGCATGAGAATGGCACTTGCGATTTCCTCATCGTCGACGGTGACAATTTCATCCACGTAGCGGCAGACCAGCGGAAGCGTAAGGTCGCCCGCGCGCCGAACCGCAATGCCGTCGGCGATGGTGGCCTCGGCGGCGATGGTGACTGGATGGCCGGCTTCGCGCGCCCGCAGCATGGAGGGCAGCTTCTCAGGCTCGACGCCAATAACACGAATCCTGGGGTTGATTTCCTTGAGAACACATGCGATTCCGCCAATAAGACCGCCGCCGCCGATGGGAACCACCACGGCTTCAAGATCGGGCACCTGCTCCAGAAGTTCGAGTCCGATTGTGCCCTGGCCGGAGATTACCTCCGCGTCATCGAAAGGATGAATAAACGTGCGCCCTTCTTCAACACGCCGCCGCAGCGCTTCGTCGCAGGCTTCGTCGTAGCTGGCCCCGTGAAGGATGACTTCAGCTCCATAGCCACGGGTGGCGCTGACTTTAATCTGCGGCGTTGCCAGCGGCATCACGATCTGCGCTCGAATCCCGCGTGCCGCCGCGTGAAACGCCACGCCCTGCGCGTGGTTGCCCGCACTGGCGGCAATCACGCCGCGCTTGCGTTCGGTTTCGCTCAAGGTCAACAGCTTGTTCAGCGCGCCTCGCTCCTTGAACGAGCCCGTGCGCTGAAGATTCTCAAGCTTGAGGTGAAGCGGGACGCCGGTAAGTTCAGAGAGATGATGCGAGAGTTGACAAGGCGAAACATGAATGCTGTCGCCAATGCGGCCGCGGGCCGTTTGGACTGTAGCGAGAGTGACGGGTTCCAACGGATAATCTCCTGCAAACGGGAAGAACTGCGAGGTAAGAAAACGAGGCTGGAAATGAAAAACCACCAGCCGCGCTTGCGGGTGGTGGCCTGGGATGATGCACACAACAGAATCAGGTGGTCAGGCTTGGCTCCCCGCGCGTGGAATGGGCTTGCTAATTCGCGGAGCGCACATCGTGATGGACTGGAGCTTGTGCATGACGTTGAGCCAAGTAGACCAGAGCCCAGCTGTGCACGTCAAGAGAGTGCGCATAAAGCCGGAGTTCCGCCAGCCCAACGGCGTGACAGCCGAAATTCAGGGTGCGACGCACAATGCCGTTATTTCCCGCGGCGTGCGTGCGGGTTGCGATGCGATCGTGAAGGCGTGCCGGGCTTGCTTTCCAGATCGAATGCGGCGTTCACAAGCGCGATATGCGAGAAGGCCTGGGGAAAATTGCCGATCAGCCGTTTGCGTCGGACATCGTACTCTTCTGAAAGCAACCCAATGTCGTTGCGCAGCTTGAGCAGGCGCTCAAACAGCCTGCGCGCGTCGCGCCTGCGCCCGATGGCTTTCAGTGCGCTCACCATCCAGAAGCTGCAGGCTAGGAAGACGCCTTCACCGGCCGGCAAGCCGTCTTTGACCTCCGCCGTGTTGTAACGCATTACGAGTCCACGGGGCATGAGTTCGCGTTCAATGGCTTCCACGGTGCCCTTGACACGCGGGTCGGCGCCGGGAAGAAATCCAACCACGGGCATCAGCAGAAGCGATGCATCCAGTTCGCTCGATCCGTAGGCCTGAACAAAGGCGTTCTTCTTTTTGTCGAAGGCCCGCGCGCAGATCTGTTTATGGATCGTATCGCGGATGCGCTTCCACTTCTTGAGCGGCGCATCGAAATGGAGTTGTTCTGCGAGCAGAACAGCGCGATCGAAAGCCACCCAGGCCATCATCTTCGAGTAAGTGAACTGCTGCGGGGCGCCGCGCGTCTCCCAGATACCCTCGTCGGGGTTGTGCCAGATCGATTCAAGGTGTTCGAGGAGCAGGTGGAGAATGCGGAATTCGTCTTCGGTATGCCCGCCCATGGCGCGCTGCGCGTGAAAAAAGCAATCGACAACCTCGCCGTAGATATCCAATTGCAATTGCCCCGCGGCGGCATTCCCAATCCGCACCGGGCGGGAGTTTCGAAATCCGCGTAGCCACTCCACCTCCCACTCGATCAGTTGCCGTTCGCCCTGCAGGCCGTACATGATTTGCAATTGCTCGGGGCTGCCCGCCAAAGCTCGTAACAGCCACTTCTGCCATGCGGCCGCTTCATCGAAATACCCGCCGTTGGCCAGCGCGAGCAAGGTGAATGTGCTGTCGCGCAACCAGCAAAAGCGGTAGTCCCAGTTGCGAACGCCTCCAACCGATTCAGGAAGAGACGTGGTGACAGCCGCGACCATGCCGCCCGTAGGCCGATAAATCAGAGCACGCAGCGTCATCAGCGAGCGCGCCACAGCCTCGCGATACTTGCCCTTGTATTTGAGCCGTCCCGACCATCGCTTCCAGCGCTTCTCGCAGTCCAGGAGCGCGCGCTCCGGATCGATCCTGCGCGGGTTTTCTTTGTGCGAACTGCCATAGGCCAGTGAGAAACGCACATGCTTGCCGCGCGTTACGGTGAAGTCGGCAATCGTTTTCAGGTTCTCGCCACGCGTAGGAACGGAACAATGTAAAACCGCAAGATTGGGCCCCGCAATGGCGCGGACACCGTCTTTGAGATGGGTGACCCACGGAACGATGTGCCCATAATCGAAGCGCAGTACCAATTCCATGCGCACCGGAACTTTGCCACGCAGTCCCTCCACGATCCGTACAATGTGGGAGTTTCGCTGGGGCACCGGCATAAAGTCGATAAGGCGAAAAGCGCCTTGAGCGCTCTCAAAGGTGGTCTCAAGAATGAGGGTGCGATCGCGATAGCGCCGGGTAGTCTTCCATTTGCCGTCGGTGGGCGCAATCTTCCAGTACCCATTCTGTTCCGTGCCGAGCAGCGCCGCGAAGCAGGCTTCGGAAGAGAACGTGGGCCAGCAGAGCCAGTCGATGGAACCATCGTGGCTCACCAGTGCGGCGGTTTCGCAGTCGCCGATCAGGGCGTAGTCTTCAATGCGTGCGGCCATGTTTATGGGAAACCGTTCTGGCGTTCGTCTTTTAGATTCAGTCGACTGCTCGCCTGGTTGCTTGGATGCGTTCCAACAGTCAGAGACTTAGAAGACGGTCAGGAGCGTTCGAAAGGAATCGAACTCGAGCAGATGCAGACCCGGGCCGGGGGTAGCAAGGGCCGCGTGCTCCAGAATCCATGTATCTTTGTGGAAAAGAAAGACAGCGTGTAATCCCGCCGCGAGTGCTGGATTGATGTCGCTCTTGATGCTGTTGCCGATCATCCAGCTTGTGTGCGCGGCGAGTTCGTGGCGCGCAATTACCGCATGATACGTGGCGGGGTCCTTCTCGGCCACTATTTCGACTGCGTAAAAATGGCTGGAAAGCCCCGAGCGGGTCAGTTTGTCGGCTTGCTCGGCCTGATCCCCTTTGGTCATGAGAATGAGGCGATGGCGCGCAGCGAGCTGCGGCAGGGCTTCCGCGACGCCGGGAAGCAGTTCGATCTCTTGTTCGGCGATGGTACGTGCAAAACTGCGCACGCGCAAAAGATTATGCTCAGTGACCGGCCCGGGGCTGAGGCGTTCGTAGGTGGCAACCAGCGACCGGGTAAAGCTGGCCAGTCCGTAGCCGTGCCCGAGGATCGTTTCGCGCTCCTGCTCATTCAGCGCGTGGCGCACTTCGGCGGGCGAATACTCGTGATGATTCAGATAACTGATGAACGACGCGATGGCGCGCTCGAAGTAGACATTGTTCTGCCAGAGGGTATCGTCGGCGTCGATGAGCAGCGTTTGGCCAGGAGGGAATCGAACCATACGTTCTATGGTAACGAAACCGCACGCCGACTATGGAGTATGCTGCGCAGGCAATGTGTATTCGAAAGTGTAAGAATGCTTGCCGTTGGCAATGATGATGGTGAGCGTTCCCGAGAGGCCGGTGAGTTGCGCGGTGCCGGAATCCGGGACGACAGCCACAGAAAGCTTGTAGCTCCCGCCTTCCATGGCTCCGATATGCTGCAACGCGAAAGAACCCGTATGGCCATCCAGAGTTCCTGTGACCTGCTCAATGGCGACGTAACCGGCATTGCCCGAAGAGGGATCACCCGCGCCGAGCATTTCGCCTTTGCTCGTGGCGTCGAGGCTGCCGTGGTACTGCTTGACAAGCGAGTAGCGGCCGATGAGCGTGCCGTTCGTCGCTTCATCCGCGGCGAGTGGCGTGGTTTTTACATCGAAAGTTCCTTCAGCGTGGCGGGTCATCACGGGGTCCTTGCGGAGGAGTTTCGACGGATTAGTCTGCGCATGCACTGTGGCCGCGAAGGGGATCGCCACACAGAGACACACGCTGCCGAGGCGAATTAATAGGTGCATGCGCGGCTCCAGTCGATGGAGCCATTCTAGCGTAACCGTCGGGCGAGTTAATTCTCAATCCGCAAGATTGAAAATGCGAATCTGCACAAGCTTGTCGATGCTCAGGTCTTTAAAACCGCGCGCCTGCATACGGCGAATGAAGTCGGGTGTGACTTTGAAGATGCGGATCTGCACGAGTTGGTCGAGGGTTGGCTGGTAGCCGAGCGCGCGAATCTGGCCAACTTCGTCCGCATTGACCCCCTGAACGCGCATCGAGATGAGCTGATCGGCGTCAGGGAGAGCGTAACCGAGAGCGGTCATGCTGTGGACATATTCCGGATCGATATTGAAGATGCGCAGCGCGATCAGGTTGTCGGTGTCGATGCCGTGAATGCCCAGATCTTTAAGCGATCGAGCCCAGCCGCTCTCCACATCGAGAATCGCATAGGTCATCAGCTTGTCAGAGTCGTAGCCGGTGAAACCCATCTTCTCCATCGTGGAAACGAAAGTTGGATTCGGTGTGAAGACTGCGTTTCCCGCGAGCTCGTTTGCAACGACGGTTCCCGTGCAGGTGAAGGTACCGGCTTCGGCCGTAAGGCTTGCAGCGAGCTGCGAGCCGGATTGCGCGAGGCTGGCAACGGAGACACCCGTGAAGCGGGTCGCGGCAATGTCGTTGTCATTCGTTCCGCAGTGCTTGTGGTCCTGGCAATCGCCGTACTCCATTTCGAGGCGAAGCTTACCGGCCTTCTCGCCCGCGCGAATGCGGCAAGTTGCGTGGAAAGGCTCAAGACTCGCCGCATGGAGGGCCAGTGGAACAACAGCCAGTGCGGCAATCGAGACGATCTGGCGAATTCTGAACATATGCGGCTCCTGCATGATTCCAAAAAATGGCGCGGTTCCTCCGAACCCCAGGACGGGGCGCGTCGTTCAGCCCGCGGCGTTTTTGTTCTTACTTGGCGGACTCGTCGTCGAAGATGCCGGAGATGCGCAACTGCACCAGCTTTTCTAGCGTGAGGTTGGCGAAGCCGTGCTTCTTTGCTTGCTCAATGAAGGCCGCGTCAATGTTGAAGATCTTCGTTTTGACGATATCTTCCGCGGTGGCTCCCGGATACTGCTGCACGATGGTGCGCGCGTATTCCGGAGTGACACCCTGGACGCGCATGGCAAGGAGTTGCTGCGAGGTCAGGTTCGCAAAACCGGCTTCCTTCATCTTCGTCACAAATTCCGGCGAGACTTCGAAGATGCGATACGAAATGGCGTCATGAATTGTTTTCACTTCGATGCCGCCTTGTTTCAGGCCAGAGATAAACTCTGGCGTAACTCCCTGCACCTTGCAGGCAATCAGGTCATCGGCTGATAGCTTGCCAAAACCAAGTTGCCCCATGGCAGCGGCATATTCCGGCGTGATGTCCTGAATCTTCATGGCAACGTATTTGTCGAGATCGACGTCGTAGCCGGCAGCTTTCATCCGATCAATATAGTCACCCTTGGTTGCACTGGGCGAGGGCGGATTTTGTAGAGGTTCGGACTCGGAGGCCTGGGCAAGCTCTCTGGGAATCGCTGGAGTGGCCTCGGCTGAGACAGCCTTAACTCGTGCGGTTAGCCCAACTGTTGGCTTGCTGGCAATTTGCGATAACACATTGGCGTTCGTCTCCACCTGCGTTTTAACGGCTACCGAGAGAACCGGCTTCGTGTTCACAGCGACGACGGGAGCGGCGGCTTGCGCAGGATTCAGGCTTGCCAGAACATGCGGGACAGGGAGAAGCAAAACCACGAGGATCGCGGCAGCAGCGGCAAGAGAAAACGGTCCGCGATTGGCGGCGTCCGCCATCGGTTCGCCGAGAATGCGGGCAATGCGCATGCGCAAGCTGCGGGCTGGTTGATTTCCATCGAGGGCCATGGCGAGCTGCCATTGGCGCGAACGTTGCTGTTCGAGATGAAACAGTGCGCTGGCATAGACAACCGGATCGGGGCAGACGCCGAGAGCCATGTCGTCGCAGCAAAGTTCGCGTTCGTGACGGATGCGGGCGCTGATCCACCAGACTGCTGGATGAAAGAAGTAGAGCGTCTCCGCAAGAATTTGAACGAGGTTCCAGAAAAAGTCGGCGCGGCGCACGTGCGCCAATTCATGAGCCAGCACAACTTCGAGCTCCTCTGGACCGAGCAGTGTGACCGCTGAGACGGGCAGAAGGACCAGTGCTCGAAGAGCGCCAACCGTTACGGGGCCGGCGATCGCACTCGAGACACGCAATAAGACGGGCCGGCGGATTCCAAGCGCGTTGCGAATACGCTGGAAACTGGCACGCACGGCGGCAGACGCTTCAACCTGGGCAGAGGCGCGCAGCCGCTGAATCAGCCACCACCCGCCAAAACTGCGCAGGGAAAGCGCAAGAACGCCAAGCAGCCAGAACGCAACCACTGCGCGCAGCGCGGGCAATGGGAGGGCGGGGAAGCTGAAAAACGTCTGTCTGGCAGAAGCCGATGATGTGGAAAGGATCGCCGAATCAGGCTGCGCGGAACCCGAGGCCGGCGTGGTAACGGGCGAGAACCTGTAGGGAGCGCCAACGCTTGCGGCAGCCTGTCCAGAGGCCGCACCGGCGTTCAGCTCGTAAGCAAACGTTGCCAGAGAGCCGGCAAGCAAGAGGAGAAGGGCGCCAAGGGCCAGCAGATAGCGCGTGTTGCTTGACCGACGCGCTGTCATTGCGTTCAGGCCGCCAAAGAGGGCCGCGACCGCAGCCGCTTGCCAGCAGAAATGAAGAAGGGTCCAGGCCAGCGCTTGCATGAGTTGAGTCATGGCTTTTCCTTTCTGATACGCAATTCGTTTAAAACTCAAATCGTCTGGAACGTAAGCCGGTTAAGCGGGCCGGCTCCGCAGTCGATGGGATTCGGATTCAGCTTTTCCGAGGCCCGGGTTTGCTTTTCTCTTGTGGAGTAGTGCGCGAATCTCATCGAGCTCCGATTCGCTCGCGGGTTCCATGGCCAGCGCGTGAAGCGCCAGTTGCGCGGCCGAGCCTGCGAACAGGCGAACGCTCAGGTCTTTCAGCAGTTTGCTCTGCATCGCGTCCTGGCTCATCGCGGCACGGTAAACGTGGGCGCGATTCGCTTCGTCCCGAACAACCAGGCCCTTTGTGGTCATAATCTGCAGAAGCTTGAGAACGGTGGTATAGCCCGAGGGGCGCTCGCGATTCAGCGCATCAAAGATTTCCCGCACCGTGGCCGGTTCCTTCTCCCAGAGAATCCTAAGGAGCTCGAGCTCGGATTCGGTGGGGCGGGGGAGTGTATTGCTGAACGTCGTCATGATGTTTCAGACGTTATACGAAGCATTTCGTAATTGTCAACGAAAATCTTCGTACTTTGTGGAAAACCGTCTGAACAGAGGATCGCGACCCATGCTGCCTGCGGCAAGCGGACGAGCGAAGTTACGTGGGAGTCTTGCGAAGATGAGGTGATCCTTCCGCTTTTGCGGTTTAGGTGAAAGAATCATCTGCAGGAATCTCTAACCTTGAGATTCGGAGGGGTTCTCATGAGCGTAACGCTGCACCCGGCCCAACCGCTGGAACAACTGGACCAGTGGGATGACTTTGTTGAAGGACGGTATCGCGAAGGCAAATCTGAAGAAGAATTTCGCGTCTACGATGCCGCCGCGACGCCGGGCGTTGCCGAGTTTTACCGCCTGAATCATGAGAACCAGACTGTCGCTTACGTTCTCGAGAAAGAAAAGCAGTATTTTGGGCTGTCGAAGGGCATGAAGACAATATGGGAGGCGGCCGAGTTCCTGAACACGCTGGTGGACGACAGCGATCCAGACACCGACCTGACGCAGATTGAGCATCTGCTGCAAACATCAGAGGCCATGCGTCGCGACAATCAGCCCCGCTGGATGGTGCTCACCGGATTTCTGCACGACCTGGGAAAGTGCCTCTGCCTTTATGGCGAGCCGCAATGGGGCGTGGTGGGCGATACGTTTCCTGTCGGTTGCGCCTGGTCCAAAGACATTGTCTTTCCCGAGTACTTCGCCCAAAACCCTGACCGCAATGTCCCCCAGTATCAGACGAAGTATGGAATCTACGAACCGAACTGCGGACTCGAGAATGTGCACATGTCGTTTGGACATGACGGGTACATTGCCGAAGTGATGAAGCCATATATGCCCGTCGAAGCACTCTACATGTTGCGCTTCCACTCGTTCTATCCGTGGCACCGGCACGGCGCCTACGAGCATTTGGCGAATGAGCAGGACCGTGCGATGAAAGAGTGGGTGCTCAAGTTCAATCAGTACGATCTGTATTCGAAGGGCAACGCCAAGCCCGACATGAAACAGTTGAAGCCGTTTTACGACGAGTTGTTCGCCGAATTCTTGCCCGAGAAAGTGGCCTGGTAGTTCATCTGCGATTGCTCAAAAAGAACGGCCGTCCGGATTTCTGGACGGCCATTGCTTTTGGTGCAACGAAAGCATCGCTCACTTCGGTTGGTCGGCGATCCATTTGTCCAGGTTCGGTTGCTGCAGTTTGCGCAACTCGATGCAGCCGTCAATGCTTTCCTCCGCGTGTTGAAGGGCGTGTTCGGTATCCGGCACCTTGTGGCTCGCGAAGAAGGCCTTCACATCGTCGCGGTCCTCCACCGAACAAAACGCTCCAGCCGAGCCGACCAGGCTACTGCCCAGCTCCGGCGTCAACAGATTCTTGATCGTATCCCAATGCGCCTTGATGTACCGCCAAGCTGCGTCGCGCGTGGCATCGATTTGCAATGCGATCGCGAACTGGATCAGAGCATCTTGATTGCGTACCTTGTTTGAGGCCGCGTAGTCGAGAGATCTTTGCACTAGGGCCGGGTCTTCAAACTCGGCAAGCAGACGCAGCGATCCCTCTTGCAGTTCGGGATTGGTTGAAGTTTCAGCCACTTTTTGCAGTTGGTCAAAGAGCGCGGCGTCGCCGTTGCGGGCGGCGATGGCGAGAGCTGTCTGGCCAAGCGTCGCGTCTACGGATGCAGGATCAGCGAGATACTTCTCAGTGATCTCGTGAGCCTGTGTGAGGATGGCTGGATCCTTCGCGTAGTACCCGAGGATTCCAAACAAATGGGCCCGCATTTCGCTGATATTGGGCGAATCGCGTTCCGAAGGCGGAGGCAGCTTGGCATATTCCGGCGAGAAGGTCGCACGGAGCCACGAGCCAACGGCGGCGCGCTCTTCAGCGGTCGCGGCCACACGCTCGTAAATGGCGCCCACTCCATCCACCGCGCTGCTCACCACCTGGGCATTGGGGTCAGATTTGAAAGCCGTAACAAGGTTGAGATAGTCGCCCACTGTTGCCTTGTTGGCGCGCACCTGGGCCCACTCGTCGCCAACGAAACTGATGCGCTCAGTCGGCGTGAGGCCCGTCTCCACATGCGCGACAAGATTGGCGTAGACATCTGCCGGATACGAAGTCCGGTAGTAACCCTTGCCTCCCGCGTTGGCAAAAAAAAGGCTGCCTGAGGGCGTTTTCAAGCTTGCGCCCGCTGGCGTTAGAACCTCGCAGCTTTGCTTGTCTGCGATCTCCTTGAAGCAAACGGGGATGGTCCATTTCTGCGCCGGGTCTGGCTGAATCGACGGGCTCAAAAAGAAGCGTCGCTGAGAAACCGATACCGATCCGCTCGTTGGCTCGCCGAATGTCAGAATCGGCTCGCCCGGCTGCGCAACAAGCGATTCCATGATCTTGTTCACCGGTTTATGGCTGGTTTCTGTTTGCGCTCCCCAGAAATCTTCGGCCGTGGCGTTCCCGTAGACGTGCGCAGCCAGGTACGTATGGACGCCTTTCCTGAACGTCTCGGGCCCAAGATAGTTCTCCACCGCAAGCAGCACATCGCTGGCCTTGCCGTACGAGATTCCATCGAACATCTCTTCGATCTCTTCGCGCGTGTCGGCCTTGGCGCGAATAGCACGGGTGGTCGGCTGCGCATCGAGTCCCAGAGTCTGATCTTCGTCCGCGGCAACCTGCTGATCGATCGCCCACTCAGGGTGCATCGCGGCGACAGGCTTGTTTTCCATCCACGTCGCAAAGCCCTCATTGAGCCAGATGTTGTTCCACCATTGCATGGTCACGAGGTCACCGAACCACTGATGGGCCATCTCGTGAGCGATGACGAGAGCCACTTCCTTTTTGGCACCGTCGGAAGCCGTCTTGGGGTCGATGAGGAGAGCCGTCTCGCGGTAAGTGATGGCGCCGAAGTTCTCCATTGCGCCGGCTTCAAAGTCGGGTAAGGCAATCAAGTCGAGTTTCTTCAGCGGGTAATGAATACCAAAATAGGTATCGTAATAATGCAGCACGTACTTAGCAACTTCCACGCTGAACGGCGTGAGCGCAACCTTGTCGGGCGTTGCGCATCCGCGAATCTTCACACCGTCCGATTCGCCCTCGGTGCATTGGAAATCGCCGACAAGAAATGCCACTAGGTAAGTCGACATTATCGGAGTCGTCAGGAACTTCAGCGTGTGCTTGCCGTCGCCAGGGCCGGGTGAGTCCGCGACGATAGGGCCGTTCGAGATGCCCGTGTCGCCCGAGTCGACTACAAGCGAGACGTCGAATGTCGCCTTGAAGGCAGGTTCGTCAAACGACGGAAATGCGCGCCGCGCATCGGTCGACTCGAACTGCGATACAGCGTAGTTGCGCTTGGCTGTCTTTGAAAGATAGAAGCCGCGCAGCTTGTCGTTCAGAATGCCGGTATACCCAACCTGGATGGTTGCTTCACCGGCGCTCAGCTCTTCGGGAACGGTGAAGGTGGTTTGCTCCTTTCCTTCGTCGGAGCTGACCTTCGCGGTTTGTTGCTTCCCGCCAGTCGTAATGGTGACCGATTGAAACTGAATCTCGGCCGAATTAAGCGTGATCGACTTCGTCGCTTCGGTCAAGGTCACTTCGATGGTCTCAACGCCGGAGAAGGTCGCGGCCTTCAAATCGGGAGTGAGGGTAAGTGTGTAGTGCCTGGGAGTGACGCTGGTGGACAAGCGCTCTGCTTGAGCCTGGTGAACCGCACCGGCGAAGAAACTGCTCACGGTGATCAGGGACGCAACAACAGTTCGCGACATCGAAGGAAAAACTGACTTCATTTGAACCTCAAAGGGATTTGGAGATCGACGGAAGGTTGGAGATGAGCGGCGCCTGCGATGGACTGTGCAGCACGAAACTCGAGCGCCTTTCACGGCAGAAACTATCTAGCTCTTCCATTGTAGGACAGGGTTCCACCTGCATTGTTTACGCGCGCACTCGCCGGGAAGTTCCGGCCGACCTCCAAAAGATTGCGATAAGATGGGCCAGAAGAATCTTGGGAGCATCATGATTGCGTGGTGGAAGCGATTGTTCTTCTCGCTGGTGAGCGTGCTTCTCGCGTCTCTCGTTTGCATGGGATGCCTGATTGCCGTTGACGCGCTGCGCAAGCCCTCGGCTCCTGGCTCGGTTCGAAGCAGCGAGGTCGTGTTGACCCTTGCCGTCACGGTTGGCTTCAGCATGGTCGCCTGGTTTGTTTCGACTCCTGCGGTCCTGATGGTCAAAAACTTCCGCGGGGTGCGCTTCTGGGTGTACCTCGGGCTTGGCTGTTGCGTGGGGCCGTTGCTGATGCTGGCTTTATTCGGCACGGTATACCTCTTGGTACCGCAAGCTCCGCATGAGAAGTGGATTCGGCCGGAATTGCTGCCCCTCCTCTACCTGGCTGCAGGAATATCGAGCCTGACTTCGGTCTTCTATCTTTCGTGCGTGCGATGGGCCGAAAAGAGCAGGGCGGGGAATCCGATACATGAGCGCCCAATCGAAGCCTGTGCTCTCGATAGAGACGAATCCTAAGCCTCGGATGGAAGCTCGGGATCGGAAGCCGTCTCTTTCCTGGGCACAAGAGAATCGAGCAGAAGCAGGCATGCGCCGGTCACGATCGATGAATCGGCTACATTGAAATCGGGCCAGTGGTAGCTGAAGATGTGGACTTCGATAAAGTCGACCACGGACCCATAGAGAATGCGGTCATGCACGTTGCCCAGCGCGCCGGCAAAGATGAGCGCGAGTGCGATCGTGGTCATCGTGAATTTGTCGCCAAGGCGCACAAGAGCGATAAGTACCGCCAGCGCGGCCACCAGCGAAAAACTCACCAGGGTCCATCGAACCAGCTGCGGCGAAGCCGATTGGGCAAACAGCGAGAAGGCCGCGCCTTCGTTGGTCCAATGCGTAATGCGCAGCACCCGGTGGATCACTGGAATGGCTCCGCCGAGCGGGATGTGCAATTCAACCCATTCTTTGGTGAGCCGGTCGGCGAGAATGTCGAGCGCTGAAAGGCCGAGGAGCCAGGGCAGACGCCGCGGAAAAAACTTGCTCACTTGGTCAGCTCCGTCTCTTGCGCGAGCGGCGGCTTAATGCCCATTTCCATGAGCGCACCATGACAGCGTGTGCAGACGTTCTCCCAGATGCCGTAGTTCGAGACTTCGGGCATGAAGTTCCAGCAGCGGGCGCATTTGTGGCCGCTCGCGGGCAAAGCCGTCACTTGTGGAGTCGGGCCTTGAATCACGGTCACTTTGGATACGTTCACGATTTCCTTCAGACCGTCCGCATGGCGCTTGAGCAGTTCCAATTGTGGCCCATTGGCTGCGATTTCTAACTCCGCTTCAAGGCCCTTGCCAATGCGTTTTGCTTGGCGGGCTTCTTCGAGGACTCGAAGCGCATCGTCCCGAACAGCGAAAATCTGCTTCCATTCTTCGAGAAGCTTCGCTGGATCCTTTGAGAAAACTTCCTCCGGCTTGGGAAATTGCGCGAGGTGAACGCTCGCTTCGCGCCCTTCCACCATCGGCAGATACTCCCACACTTCGTCGGCGGTGAAACTCAGGATCGGCGCAACTAGGCGAACCAGCGTCTCGGTGATCTGCCAAAGAACCGTCTGCGCGGAGAGGCGTGCCTGGCTTGTCGGCGCGAAGGTGTACATGCGGTCCTTGAGCACGTCGAGATAAAACGAGCTCAGGTCCACAATGCAGAATTCATTTACAGCGTGATAAACGCGATGGAATTCAAAAGCTGTATACCACTCGCGAATCTTCTCGGTAAGCTCACGGGTGCGCGCCAGCATATACCGGTCCAGCGGCAGCAGCTCAGCCTCGGCCACGCGATCACGGGCCGGATCGAACCCGTTCAAATTACCCAGCAGGAAGCGAAACGTGTTGCGCAGCTTGCGGTAGATGTCGGCGCAACGCTGCATCAGGTTTTCGCTGGCTGCCATATCTTCGCGAAAATCGACAGACGCCACCCAGAGACGGACGATCTCGCCGCCCAACCGATTGGCGATATCGACCGGATCGACGCCGTTGCCCAGCGACTTCGACATGGCACGGCCCTGTTCATCGAGAGTCCAGCCCGCGGTGGCGACGTTCGAATATGGCGCGCGGCCGCGCAGAGCAACCGAGGTCAGCAGGGAAGAGTGGAACCAGCCGCGGTGCTGATCGCCGCCCTCGAGATAGAGCACCGGCACACCTTCGTCATTTTGAAATGCTGTGTAGGCGTCTTTGAGATCGGGATCGACTTCAGCCACCGCAAACCAGCTTGTCCCCGAATCGAACCACACATCCAGAATGTCGGTCTCTTTGCGGAATGCCTTACCGCCGCAATGGGCGCAGGTGGTCGCATGGCGCAGCAGGCTGTCAGCCGCCGGGCTGTGCCACGCCTCCACTCCATCATGTTCGAACAAATTCACGACCGCGCGGTTGAGCGCCTGGTCGATGACAGGCTTGTTGCAGTTCTCGCACAGAAATACAGCAATCGGTACGCCCCAGATCCGCTGCCGGCTGATACACCAGTCGGGACGCGTGGCGATCATGTTCGTGATGCGTTCTTTACCCCACGATGGATCCCAGACCACCTTGTCGATCTCTTCAATGGCGAGCTGCCGAAACGTCGTCTTGCTCGCATCTTCGCGCTCGACTTCAGTCTCGAGACCGATAAACCACTGCTCGGTGGCGCGGAAGATGACCGGCCTGTGGCAGCGCCAGCAGTGCGGATACGAGTGATTCAGGTCCGCGACGCCGAGCAGCGCTCCCGACTCTTCAAGCATGGCGACAATTACGAGGTTCGCGGCCCAGACCGTCTTGCCGTCGAAGGGCGGAGGGCTGGCATGATTCCAGGCAGCCTCGTCGACGTGTATCCGGCCACCGGCGTCTACGCGGCACGTGGGGTCCAGCCCATAACGCTGCCCGGTATAGAAGTCGTCTGCGCCATGCGAAGGCGCGGTGTGGACCGCGCCGGTTCCCGTGTCTGCCGTGACGTACGTGGCGAGTACTCCAAGAATTTCGCGGTCAAGGAACGGGTGTTGAAAGGTGGTGCGTTCGAGCACGGCGCCCTTGAAGCGCGCCAGCTCGGTCGTGGCGCCGAGGCGCGTGGCGGCCGCTACCCGGGCTGCCAACTCTGCGGCAACAATGTAGACGGGCCCATCGGCCGATTGCAGTGCCACATACTCAAAATCCGGATGGAACGCGACAGCGAGCGACGCCGGCAGCGTCCAGGGGGTCGTTGTCCAGATGATTGTGTACACTTCACGGCCCGCGAGTCGCGCGTCGATCCCAGCCGGATCGGACGTCAGCCGGTAGCGGACGTAGACCGACGGGCTGGTATGCATCTCGTACTCAACCTCAGCCTCAGCCAGTGCCGTGCGATCGTGGATGCACCAATAAACCGGCTTCAGACCGCGGTAGACGAAGCCCTTTTCAAGAAAGCCGTAGAAGGCCTCCAGTGTGCGCGCCTCATAGGGCCGCGACATGGTTTTATAGGGATTCGGCCAACGGCCCAGAACGCCAAGGCGTTCGAGCTGAGAGGTTTGCAGGTCGATGTACTTCTGGGCGTAAGCGCGGCAGGCAGCCAGCACCTCGGGAACTGGCATCTCCAGCTTCTTCCGTCCCAGCTGCTCGTCAACCTTGATCTCAATCGGGAGCCCATGGCAGTCGAAGCCCGGAACGTAGGGCGAATTGAAGCCGGCCATGCTCTTGGACTTGACCACGAAGTCTTTGAGGCCGTGGTTCAGTGCGTGTCCCAGGTGCATGGGCCCGTTGGCGTAGGGCGGCCCGTCGTGAAGAAGATAGGATGGCCGGCCAACGCCAGCCCTGCGAAGCTCATCGTACAAATCGAGCGCAGTCCATTTCGCCTGCCGAAGTGGTTCATTCTGCGGCAGATTCGCCTTCATCGGGAAGGCGGTTTGCGGCAAGGTAAGGGTCGCCTTCAACTCCGGCGCTGAGGACATCGATTCTCCCAGGGGTGGTACGGTTCTGTTCCTTGTTTATTGTAAAGGTAAGGCCGGAAATATCCGGTAACAAACCAGGGTGTAGCTCGTCTATTGTTTATGGGAGCTGCGCGCTTGCTGAATATGGTAGTTTGAAGCGCAAAGCGAGGTCGACGCAAGACAGGATCGGCCTGAGTCAAGCATAATGGCAGTGGGTGGCTGAGCAGCAGTGGTACGTCTGATCGGCGCCCGATGAACAACGCAGCAGCGAACAATGGAAAACGAAACGCGTATGTCAGAGACTGAATCTCAGGCAGCAGCCCTTACGGGGCACGAATTCGATGGTTTTCTGGGAAAGGCTTTTGAAGAGAAGCCCATCTGGACTGGTCTCTACGAGAGCATTCGAGACATTTTTTTTCCCGTCAAACTTCCCCCGCTGCAACTGACTTCAACGCCCATTCCGGTTCCGGACCGCATGGCAGTCAAGCCGAACCCATGGGCGATTGGCATCTCGACGGGCGTGAATATCGCCATCCTGGCTGTGCTGCTCTTCTTTGTGGGCAAGAAGATCATTGAAGAAGTCAACAAGCCGAAAGAAATGGCCACCAACATCGATGTAGGTGTCTGGCAGCCCAAGGCGCCGAAGGCCGGGGACTCCAATGGCGGCGGCGGTGGTGGCGGCGACCACACTTTAATTGATCCGACCAAGGGCCACCTGCCCAAGATTGAAAAGAACCCCATTGTACCTCCGCAGGTGCAGACCTTCGATAAGCCGAAGATCGCGATCCAGTCGGCTATCAACGTGCAAACCAACATTCAGTTGCCCGATAACCCGACCCTCCCCATGATTGGCGTAACCAATTCGCCCAATGTGACCATGGCTTCAGGCGGTCAGGGATCGGGAAGCGGCATCGGAACCGGATCGGGCGGCGGACTTGGCTCAGGAACCGGCAACGGATACGGCCCCGGCACCGGCGGCGGCGCAGGCGGCGGTTTGTACCACGTCGGCGGCGGCGTTTCTGCTCCCGTCCCGCTGAACAGCGTAGAGGCGGAGTTTTCAGACGAAGCGCGGCGTGCCAAGTACCAGGGTGTCTGCCTCATCTCCCTCATCGTCGATGCGCAGGGAAATCCGCAAAATCCGCGCGTCGTTCGCGCCCTCGGTATGGGGCTCGACGAGAAAGCTCTTGAAGCCGTGCGGAAGTACAAGTTCAAGCCGGCCATGAAAGACGGCCACGTTCCCGTTCCCGTGATGATTACGGTCGAGGTCAACTTCCGGCTCTATTGAACGGCAGAATTGCTTCGGTCAAAGGGCGGAGCGCTATGGCGCTCCGCCCTTCGCAATTCGAGTCCCGGCAAGCGCCCATTCGCAACCTTCCTCAACCGATTTACTAGAGGCTTAACCCCCGGTTTTGTGATAATCTTCGCTGTTCCATGACAGCGAGGAAGATCGATGCGTCTGCGGCACAGTTGTTCTGGCGTGATGGTGGTTCTATTTCTTGCCGGCCTGGCATGTATTTCCCGAATCGCACCGGCTCAAGCGGATTATCCATTTCGCGACCCCAAGCTCAGCGACGACCAGCGCATTGCCGATCTTCTCGGCCGGCTGACGCTCGATGAGAAAGTCACACTGATGTCCGACCATCCAAAGTTTCCGCGCCTTGGGCTTGTGTTCTCGGGCCAGGTTGAGGGCCTGCACGGGCTCGCCCTCGGCGGTCCGGCGGAGTGGGGAGGACGGGGTCTGAAGCAGTTACCGACAACCACCTTTCCGCAGGAGAAAGGACTGGGTGCAACGTGGGATCCCGAACTGCTCAAGAAAATTGCATCACTCGAGGGCTATGAGGCGCGCTACGACTATCAAAGCCCGAAGTTCGATCGTGGCGGAGTCGTTGTCCGCGCTCCCAACGCTGACTTAAGCCGCGACCCGCGCTGGGGCCGCACCGAGGAATCGTATGGAGAAGATCCCTTTCTCGTGGGCACCCTCACCGTGGCATTTGCGCAAGGCCTGCAAGGCCCCGATCCAAAGCACTGGCAGGCAGCTTCGCTGATGAAGCACTTTCTGGCCAACGAGAATGAAGAAGGCCGCACGCACACATCTTCCGACTTCGATGAACGCCTGTTTCGCGAGTACTATTCCGTCCCGTTCCGCATGGGTTTTGAGCAGGGTGGCTCGCGCGCGGTGATGGCTGCCTACAACGCATGGAATGGCGTTCCGATGATGATTCATCCCGTGTTGAAGAGCGTGATGATCGATGAGTGGGGCAACGATGGGCTTATCTGCACGGATGGCGGAGCGCTGGGCCTGCTGATCACATCGCACAAGGCCTTCCCGGACAAGGAACATGGTTCAGCCGCCGGAGTGAAAGCCGGAATCAATCACTTTCTCGACACCTATCATGACGATCTGGCGAAGGCCCTCAAGGACGGGTTGCTGACCGAAGCCGACATGGACGCATCGCTTCGAAATCTGCTGCGCGTCTATCTTCGGCTCGGCGAAATGGATCCGGCGGGCGCCGATCCGTATGCAGGCATTGGCGTGAAGGACAGCGGAGAACTGCCGCCGTGGGAACGAGAGTCGAGCAAAGCGTTGGCGCGGCTAGCGACGGACGAGTCGATCGTTCTGCTGAAGAATGAAAACCACGCGCTGCCGCTCGATAAGGCCAGACTGAAATCGATTGCCGTGATCGGGCCGTTTGCGGACCATGTGCTCCTCGACTGGTACAGCGGAACGCCGCCCTATTCGATCAGTTCACTCGACGGCATCCGGGAGGCAGTTGGACCCGGCGTCCAGGTCTTATTCTCCGATGGGTCAAACGCAGCCGATGCCGCAACCCTCGCAGCTAAAGCCGATGTGGCGATCGTGATTGTCGGCAATCATCCCTGGTGCAACGCGGGGTGGGATCAATGCCCGACACCTTCCAACGGCAAAGAGGATGTCGACCGCAAGACGATCGTGCTCGAGCAGGAAGATCTGGTGAAGAAAGTCTTTGCCGCCAATCCACACACGATTGAAGTGCTTCGCTCCAGCTTTCCCTATGCGATCGTCTGGAGCCAGGAACATGTGCCGGCCATCGTGCACATGACCCACAACAGCGAAGAGGAAGGCCACGGCCTGGCCGATGTTCTCTTCGGCGCCTACTCGCCGGCTGGTCGTCTCACGCAGACATGGCCCACCGGCGACGATCAGTTGCTGCCAATCCTCGACTACAACCTGCTGCACGGCAGAACCTATCTCTACAGCAACGCCAAGCC
>PLTV01000168.1 GCA_003164635.1 Acidobacteriaceae bacterium | reverse complement strand
AAGCGCGCGACGGACGTGATGGTTGCTGGCAAGGTGGCTGTCATCTGCGGCTACGGCGATGTGGGCAAGGGTTGCTCACACTCGCTGCGTGGCATGGGCGCACGCTGCATCGTGACGGAGGTCGATCCGATCAATGCGCTGCAAGCGGCGATGGAAGGCTTCGAAGTCACGACGGTAGAAGACACGCTGGGACGCGGCGATATCTACGTGACCACGACAGGCAATGTGGACATCATCACGCTCGAGCACATGAAGAAGATGAAAGATCAGGCCATTGTGTGCAACATCGGCCACTTCGATAACGAAATCCAGATGGACCGGCTCAACGCGGATAAGACAGCGACGAAGTTGAACATCAAGCCGCAGGTCGACAAGTACGCCTTTGTCGCGGCGCCGGGCCAGGCTGCGCACGAGATCTTTGTGCTGGCGGAAGGGCGCCTGGTGAACCTGGGCTGCGCGACGGGTCACCCGAGCTTCGTCATGTCGAACAGTTTTGCCAACCAGACGCTTGCGCAGCTCGATCTGTGGGCCAACAAGGACACCTACAAGGTGGGCGTGTATGTGTTGCCTAAGAAACTCGATGAGGAAGTGGCGCGGTTGCATCTGGAAAAGATCGGCGTGAAGCTGACGACACTTTCGCCGCGGCAGGCTGAATATCTTGGCGTGCCGGTGGAGGGGCCGTACAAGGCGGATCACTACAGGTACTAGAGACAGGGACTAAGGGACTAGGGACTAGGGACTAAGGGACCAAGAGCCCTGCGAACGAACTGAACAATGAGTCAATGAAGCGACCGCTTGTGATGAAGTCATCACAAGCGGTCTTTTTTCTGCTCGTGATGAGATTGCTGCAGGAAGACGGTCTTCTTGCGAGAATTGGCGAACCTATTCCGCGGGGGGTGTCTCCAATTCGACAGGTTCCCGGCATGCAGGGAACTTGGTGCGCATCCAGTAAAAACTCAGCGCGATAAGGTTGCTCACGAGGACGGTGCCGGCGATCTTGAGGGCGTAGGCGCGCGCATCGGTGACCGCAACAAAGGGGAAGACGGAGATGAGCAGGCTGAACAGCGTGGAGACCAGGCCCGCGATCGAGGTTATCTTGAGCCATCGCGGCAACCGCTTCCGCAGTGCCGCGCGTCCCACCAACGGGACGGCGAACATGGCCAGATAGGCAATCTCGTAGTGCGTGGTGCTGGCGTTGGAAAGCAGTTGATATGCCTCCTGTGCGTGGACGCCGACGTTGGCGAGCACCAGCAGCAGAAAGACGAGCGCGGCCATGCAGACGATGGAGTTTACCGGGGTGCGGAGTTGGGGATGCAGGCGCGCGAACCAGCGAGGAACCAGGTCATCCCAGCCGACGGTCATGGGCAGGCGCGTTGCGCCAGTGAAGATCATGCTTGCGGCACCGAGCAGCCGCACCTCGATGAGAAGGATTGCGGTCATCGCAATGAGATTGCCGAGGCCGCTATGGCCGAGCGCGGCGCGCATGGTTTGCGGGATGGGGGCGATGAAGTCGATGGAACTCTGCGGAATGTAGGCCAGGACGCTGCCGGTGCCGAGGATGAACATCAGGCAGATGATCGGCGAGGCGATCCAGACAGATTGGCCGATGGTGCGGGCCGGCTGCCTGCTTTCGCCGGCAAGAATTGCAACGTATTCAAGACCGCACAGGCCGCCAAACATGATTTGTCCGAAGAGCGCCATGGTGCGCAGATTGTGTGGAGGAGCGGTAAACGCGAGCGGCGCCCAATGAATGGGCTGGTGGTGCGCAAGACCCCAGAGCGGCAACAGGATCAAAGCGACGAAAACGGCGAGGATTGCGATGCCGCCGATGTTCTGCACCCACTTGCCTACATCGAGGCCGAGGATCGCCGCAAGCGTGACGCCGGCAACGGCAGTCGTTACGATGGCAAGCGAGATGAGGCGATTTTCAGGCAACCATGCCGCGGATGGACCGATAAGGTAGGCGATCTCTGTGGGCACCGCGTAAAGAATTGCTGCGGTCACAGCGATCGCGTAGATGAGGATGTTCCACGCGGTGAGAAAGCCGCCTAAGTCTCCGAACGCGCGATGCGCCCAGACGTAGAGTCCGCCTTCGAGCGGCATTTCGCGATTGAGGCCGATGACGGATGCGGCCATGGGCACGTAAAACGCAAGCATGGCGCCGATCCAGAAAAGCATCTGCGCACGGCCCAGCCCCGCGGCCACTCCCACCCAGGAGCTGCCGACTACATTCAGGATCTGCGCCAGCACCAGGTCGCGAAGGCCGAGCTGCCGCTGCAGACCGTATTGCGCCTGGGGTTGGGGCTCTGGTTCGGGCATGGTGTGACGATCATCGCATGCTTTCAGAGGTAAGGGGGCAGGGGTCAGAGACCAAAGATCAGAGACCAGAGATCAGGAAACAGGGAATCGGGATTGTTCGTTGCGCGGGGATCGCGGGGCGTGGCATGATTCGATTGAATTTTCCTCTTCGAATTCCAATTCCCCTGGAGAACATGCGTATGGTGATGGACCTCTCAGGCCTGATGTCGCGATATAGCAGCATTGTTGGGTTTGCGATTGCGCTGCCCATGACGATTGCGACGTATTACCAGTCGTTCAAGGCGCGGCAGGAGGTGCGGCAGGCGCGAGAAGGCGCTCCGCAAAGCCTGAACTGCCTTGAGTTTGTGAGCGGCGATGGAAGTTGCATCAACCTGGTGCCGTTGGAGACGCTGCACTCGTTGCCCAGGGAGGGCGATGTGGTGCTGTTGCCAGGGCACGGCGTGGGCGCGCAGGGTGGCTTTCTGCCTGGAGCTTACCTGGTGGGAACGGTCGAACATATTTACACGCACGTCGAGACGAAGGGGAGCCGTCCGCAGGAGGCCCGTTTGACCAAGGCGGTGGCGCAGGTGACCTCGCTCAATCCAGACCTGAGTGTCTGACCACCTGCGGTGGGGCAGACGCTCGCTAATCGCTCGCACGAGTGGAGTAACGAGCTCCGCTACGGTCGGTGGTGGTTTTTACGGTGGGTCAGGCGGTGCCAGAAGCGCCACAGTGCGTTGTGGAGCAGGCGGGTTTGTTCGGTTTTCAACGACTGATAGGACCGGCGAACATAGGAATCAAACTCCGGTGGCCAGCCGATGGTAGAGCGGCGCTCGTTATAGTCGCCTTCGCCCCACTTCGCGAGCACGGCCTTATAGCCCACGACGTGGGTGACAAAGTCGAGCAGGCACTGCGGCATCTGCTCTTCGATAATCAGGTGCGCTTTCTCGATGATGACCTTTTCGCGGACATCGTTCAGCGGCATGAAGATGGTGGTCATCCAGAGCATCCACTCCTTCATTTCGGCGTCGGTGATGGGCTCGCTCTTGTTTTTGCCCTGGCGATTGAGAAGCGATTTATACGCGATGTTGCCGGCCTGTGATGCAACGTACAGCGGCCCGTAGAACTCGTTCAGGCGCATGTTCACGAGGCGGAGCTTGTCTTGCCGGCGGGCCAGCATGCGCGTGCTGAGGAAGGTGACCAGGTAGCCGGCGAACGCAAAGATGATGGTGAGCGTCGCCGTGTCCTGGAGTTCGCTCTCCAGAGAGAGCGCGAAGAGGCCGGGTAGGTGCATTGGCCATGAGTGTAATGGGGCGCTTGCGGGCGGTCAGTGATGGCCGTCTCCACCTGCGGTGGGAAGGACGCTCGCTTTTCGCTCGCAAGAGGTTCGTGCTTTCCCACCCATTTCACGATGAGAATGTGAAATGGATGGGTCACCCTGCGGGGACCCGGCTCGCCGAAAGAGTACCCGGACCTAAAGACCCATGCCTGAGGGCGATTTTTTTTAGGGGCCTGAAGGCCCCTGCTCCCTCCGTTTCGGTGCAGGCTTGAGCCGGATCTCGAAGAGCTTCGGCCAAAGTTTGCCGGTGACGAAAATCCGATCATGTGCGGAGTCGTAGGCGATGCCGTTGAGCACGGCTTCGCGGTCGGAGCGATCTGCCGGCGGCAGAAGACCAGTGAGGTCGATCCAGCCGGCCACTTTGCCGGTTTTTGGATCGATGCGTGCGATGCGATCGGTGTGAAAGACGTTGGCGTAGATTTGCCCATGAATGTATTCGAGTTCGTTGAGGAGTATGACGGGCTTGCCGCGGTCTTTCACGACGATGTGGCGCGTTTCATGTACGGTTACGGGGTCAAGGAAGTGCAATGTCGCCGTACCATCCGAGGCGATAAGGCTTATACCGTCCTGGGTGAGACCCCAGCCATCGTAGGGATAGGGCAGCGTGCGCAGAAGGCGCAGAGTGCCGCGATCGTAGATGTGGACTACGTGATTCTGCCAAGTGAGCTGGACCAGGGTGCTTCCCCACTCGGTGAGGCCTTCGGCAAAATCCGGCGCGGGAACGTCGTGGAAGGCAAGGATGCGCCCGGTTTCCGCGTCTTCTTCGCGCAGGCTCGATTTGCCGACGATGCCCGTGCTCTCGTAGAGGTGGCCGCCGAGGTAGATGAGTCCCTGCGTGAATGCCTGGGCGTCGTGCGGATAGGTGTGGACGACGGTGTATGTGTCTGTGGACTGGGTGTGTGCAGCCGCTGCGTAGAGGAACGAGAGCGCAAGAAGAATACTGCGGGTTGTGGTGATGCGCCTCATTGCGGCGTGGGTGCGTCAGGCCGAGGCGCAGCTGGAGTGGAGGTTGGCGGCTCTTCCACAGGGACGGGTAGTCCGGTCAACGGTTCATTCTTGCCGTGTTCGGGATCATATTGGCGGCGGTCCATCCACTGCTTGAACTTGACTGCCGGTTCTTCCTCGACCTGGCCATTGCGGCGGATGTAGACCAATTCCTTCATCTCCACTTTGAGGTCGCAGGCGTTGAAGGCTCCGGGTTTTCCCATCTGGGGTTCAAGAATCTCAAGCTCGCGATCGGCCTTCTTCCAGCGCGCCGGGTAGGTCTCCCATCCGGCGGAGGGCAGCACGCGGTCTCCGCAGCGGAAGCCGTAGTCGAAGCCGCGGGGCTGGCTGTTTTCAAAGAGAACGGCGCGGCCTTCGCCATCGACCCAATCGAGCGTGCGATAGCGGTAATGCGCGTGGTTGGCGTTCTGGACGATGTGCACGCGCAAGGGAAAGTCATTCAGATTGGCAGTCGACGCGAAGGCGGAGGGAGCCGACAGCGCACAGAGCGCGAGAACGCTGAATCCGCGGGAAAAGATACGGCGCATGAACAGACTCCTCCACTCGGAACGATGGCAAGATTTTCAGTTATCTTAGACGAAAAAATTCAGGATTTCGCGTCGTCCAAATTCCGGGATTGGCGCGAACCTAATTGACGTCGTTGGCCGTGAAGACTTCAACCGGGGGATTGCTGGTAAGCTGCGTGTCGACGATGAGAATGGTGCGCACCTCGCCGCCGGTGAGGGCAAGCGATTGCGAAGTGTACTTGGGAGTTTGCACGCCGGTTGGTGTAACGACCATGGTGACGGTTTGCGAGGTGAAGCTGATGTAGCCGGCGGTGCCACCCACGGGGAGGCCGGAGACCAGAGGGATGGTATTGGCCAGGGTGTTTCCGCTGGGGATCATGTAGACGTCGATGGCGCCGGTCTTGGGGGCCTGGTTGAGAAAGCGAAAGGCGGAGTGACCTCCTGCCGCGGCAACTTGCTGATCTTCGAGGATTGTGACTTCGTAGCTGTTCACGGCAGCACCGTTATCGGTAAGGAAGACAGAGTGCTGGTGGCCGGCAAGCAGGGTACCTGTGGTATTGACCAGCGTCGCGCCGCCAGTCGCCGCGGTGATGTCGATTTTGGCGCTGGCATCGGCGGGCAGGGTTCCGTAGGCGGTGATGGTCCCCTGGCCGATGTTGGCGGCCAGAAGCGTGCTTTCCACTTCGACATTCACGGCAGGCGCGATGTACGAGGCGTCGATCACGCGGACGAGGCTGGGCTGCGTGTAGCTGGCGACGTTCTCGCAGGCGGAGAGGCCGAAGGAGACGGCCACAGCGGCGGATACGAGAGCAAGAAAACCCGGCCAGGCCGGCTGCCAAGCTGCCCTTCCCGTCGGGTTCCAGACTGATTTGATCAAGCGCATTCTTTGCCGGTATCGTGTGGACCTTTCCCTCATACTACAGGGCTTCGGCGAGTTGTGTTTACGACTTTCGCCTGTGGCAAACGGGGAAGGAATCAAGCCACCTGCGGTGGGGCAGACGCTCGCTTTGCGCTCGCATGGGGTTCGTTCTTTCCCACCCATTCCGCAAAGGGCCGCGGAATGGATGGGGCACCCGGCGGCGGGGATCGCAACCCCGACTCTTCCGGAGGCATCTATTCCTCAGAAGCATCCGGAATCCGATGACTCAGGCGGCCACGATCTTTCGTGGTCCTTCACCGCAACGCGCAAGGAGAAACGCGATATGCCCACATTCAGAGCGAAAGACGGAACCGAGATTTACTACAAGGATTGGGGCGCCGGACAGCCGGTTGTTTTCAGCCATGGATGGCCGCTGACATCCGATGCATTTGAAGACCAGATGCTGTTTTTGTCCTCGCACGGGTACCGGACAATCGCCCACGACCGGCGGGGCCACGGGCGCAGTGAGCAAACCTGGGGTGGCAACGAGATGGATACCTACGCCGACGACCTGGCGACGCTGACCGAATTGCTCGATGTGAAGAAGGCGGTACATGTTGGTCATTCGACGGGCGGCGGGGAAGTGGCGCGCTATATCGGGCGGCACGGTACAAGCCGAGTTGCCAAGGCCGTGTTGATTGGAGCGGTCCCACCGATCATGATCCAGACGGAAAACAACCCGCTGGGGTTACCGCGCAGCGTCTTCGATGGCATACGCTCCGGAGTGCTGATGGACCGGTCTGAATACTTCCGCGAATTGAGCGGCCCGTTTTATGGAGCGAATCGTTCCGGCGCGAAAAACCTGCAGGGCTTCCGCGATTCGTTCTGGCTGCAGGGCATGATGGGCGGGTTGAAGCCGGAGTTGGACTGCATCAAGGCATTTTCCGAGACGGATTTCACGGACGATTTGAAGAAGTTCGATGTACCGACGTTGATCATCCACGGCGACGACGATCAGATTGTGCCCATCAACGATTCGGCGTTGCTGACAGCGGCGCTGGTCAAGGGATCGAAGCTGAAGGTATATCCGGGGGCCCCGCACGGTTTATGCTCGACGCTCAAAGACCAGGTGAACGCGGATCTGCTGGAGTTCATCAAGAGTTAGATCATCCGGCCAACGCGGGTCGTCCCTGGTCAGCCTTGCTGCGAACAGGGAGGACCCGGATGAGTGAAAAGGTCGAGATCTTTTTTGAGAAACTTGAGAAATGGCGGGCGGAATCGCTGAAGCTTCGGGCGATTCTGCTCGGATTTCCGCTGAAGGAAGAGATCAAGTGGGATGAGCCTTGCTATACCTTCGGCGGCAAGAACGTGGTGCTGATCGGCGGGTTCAAGGAATTCACATCGCTGCTTTTCTTCAAGGGGTCGCTCATGGCCGATCCCAAGGGACTGTTGGTTGCGCCGGGGCAGGTGCAAGTGGGGCGGCAGATGCGTTTCACCGGCCTGCGGCAAATTGATTCGATGGAAGCAGTCATCAAGAGGTATATTGCCGAAGGGATTGAAGTTGAAAAGTCCGGGCTGCAGCCGAAGCTCAAAACGCATGCAGACTACAAGATTCCAGACGAATTGCAGAAGAAACTGAACGGCATGCCGAAGTTCAAGAAAGCGTTTGAAGCACTGACGCCGGGCCGGCAGCGCGGCTACATGTTTCACGTCGCCAAGCCCAAGTTAGCGAAGACGCGGGAGGCGCGGGTGGAGAAGTGTGTCCCGCTAATCCTCGATGGCAAGGGGCTGAACGATTAGGCGGTGATACTCTGGCAGGTCAATCCTCATCAGCCCTGGACCTGATTTAAACCTTGTATGAGACAACTGTTCGCACCCCTCGTCGTGCTTGGTCTTTCAACGTTCCTTACTGGATTCAACCTGGCGCCTGGCGACCAGGCTGAATCCAGCCATGCCGACGGCATTCTGCAATCCATCGCGAATGCCGAGGTAACGCATTCCGGCGACGAGACGCGCATTACGCGCAAAGACGCTGCCGTGCCCATCGAGATGACCTTTACGCGCTGCCAGGCACTGGGTGTTTCGTACGATCAAAAACAGTGGTGGGTTCTGCCTCTCGGCACCGTGGGCGAAGAGATTGAGGCCAAGAACGCGCTCTGGATTTTGCCCATCGACCCCGCGTCGAAAGATCGGGCCTGGTATCTGAAGCTGCAAGGTGGCGGCTTGCGCGCGAAGATGACCGACTCGGGATTGACCGTAACGATAGATGGCGAAGGCGCTGCACTCTCCAGTGCCGAGGTGCGTCCGCACAGCGATCCATTCGGTCGCCGTTTTTCTTTCGATTTTGCGGGAGGGAAGGAACTCGAAGACACGCTCGCTGCTTTTTATTGGGGAACGATGCTGCCGTCNNGATCACGAATTCCAAATCAAGGGCAGGCTTGCTGTGGCGTCGGAAGCCGATCTCGACGTGGTGCGGCGGATGATTGAGCTTCAGTTCAAGTTGATGAACGACGATCCGGAGCGTCTTTCGCGTGCGCCGACCTCGGTGCAGCCGGATGGGCGGCGCGAATACCATGTGCGCCGTGACAGCCAGGACCATCGGCAGAATGCGGGGATGTTTCCCGTGACCGGAAACATTGAAGTCATGGAAGAGGCACGGCGTTATTACGACGTGAAAAGGGATGCGCGGTGGTTGCGAGCCAACATCGAAAACCTGGAACACGCGGCCTATTGGGTCTTGGCGAATACAGACCAGTACGGACGCGTGTGGTCCGATGTGTACTACGAAGACCAGGTGATCAAAGACGGGCGAGTGACGCAGGCGCAGGCCTTTGCAGCGCAAGCGTTTTCACTCCTGGCCGGAATGGAAAAGCTGCTGGGTCGAAGCAGCGAGTCAGTTCGTTTCACAACCGCTTCGAAGAAGATGGCAGGTGCACTGATTGCGCCGCTGCCCATGGGCTACTGGGATGCGAATCACGCGAGATTCATCGATTGGGTAGACCGCGACGGCGTGTCTCACGATCACATTCATCTTCTGGCGAATGAGCTTCCGGTGACGTTCGGCTATGCGACGGCAGATCAGGCTGCGGCGGTGCGGCGCTTGATCGACGAGAATGCCGGGGAGTTCGAGCGATTTCCCAGCTTTGTTTCGGCCAAGATCGGGGACTATACCAAATCGGAGATCGGCACTGGAGGACCCTACGATCTGTGCGCGGCGGGAAGGTACTGGTATTGGGACGCGGAATATCGCGCATCGCAAAAACAGAACGGAATATTGCTTGATCAGTTGAAGGCAGTCGCTGCGGAGGCCGCGAAGAATGGTTTTTACATGAGCGAGCGCTACGACATGGATCATGTGTATTACATCGACGGGAAAGATGCGCATGGGGCCGAGAAGTATTACGAATACCCCAATGTTTTCGCCGCTGTGCTGATTGCGAAGTACCTGGGCCTGAGCCATTCGACAGACGCCGATGTTTCGGTTGCGCCGCATCTGACGAGCTTTGGCAGCGTCGAGTTTGAGATTCCAACGTATGCTTTGCGCTACAGCTACCGTGCGAACGAGTTTGTGTTGAAGAATCTTTCCGGCAAGCCACGAAAATTCGAAGTGGATTTGTCCGCGCTTGGTTTTGCGTCTACGCATTATCGTTTGAAAAGCCATGCCGGAAGCCAGACCGTGGGCCCGCACCTAACGCTGACGTTGTCTGCGCAGGAAGAAGCACACTGGACTCCCGAAAATTGAAGTGTGGAATCCGGCAGACGGGTTCAAAGGCGCTGATCAGGATTGCGGAAGGAGAACCGAGCAATGGCCACGGTGAAGCTCTGGAGCGATGAAGAGGCTGCGGCCGTACCCGCGGTCAAGGCGGTGTTTGACGATATACGCGCGACGCGCAAGTCGGAATTCGTGAACAATTTCTGGCGCGCTCTCGCCAATCAGCCCGCACTTCTTGAGCGCACGTGGGCGAGCATCAAGCAGGTGATGGTGGCGCCGAGCGTGCTCGACCCGCTCACGAAGGAGTTGATTTATATCGCAGTCTCCATGGCGAACAGTTGCAGCTATTGCGTTCACTCGCANNTGCAGATCCCGGTCGACAGGGAATTCCTTGTTCCTTAGAAGCGCCGGCGCCGATGGCTGACCTCTATTCGTAGCGCAGGGCAACCACCGGCTCGATCTTTGTTGCTCTTCGCGCGGGAATCAGGATGGCGAAGAAGGCAGCCGCCGTGAACAGCAGAGCGGCACCGCCGAGCGCGAGCGGATCGGACGCGCGAACGGAAAACAGCAGTCCGCTCATCAGGCGTGTCAGCGAGATAGCGAGAATCACGCCAAGAACCAATCCTGCTGCGATGGTCCGCATGCCACTGCGAATCATCAGGCGCAAGACCTGGCCGCGGTCGGCGCCGAGCGCCATGCGCAGTCCGATTTCCCTCTGGCGCTGAGCAACGGCGTACGACGTGACGCCGTAGATTCCAACCGAAGCCAGCAGCAGCGCAAGAGCCGCAAAGGCGGCGAGAAGAATCAAGGCCAGGCGTCGTCTTTGCAATGAGTCGCCCATAATCTCCGTCATGGTGCGCACGCGATAGACAGGCAGGTCGGGATCGATAGAGTTCACCTCGCGCTGGATCGTCGGCGCAAGATTCATGGGGCTTTCTGAAGTGAGAATCGCCAGGGCCATGGCTCCGTAGGGCTTCTGCGATTCAGGGAAGTAGACCTCCACGCGCGATCGGGCCTCCAGGGTCCGATTACGGACATGGCGGACAACGCCGATGATGGTAATCCAGGGCGTGGCGTATTTGCGTCCGCCGGGGTGCAGGCGCTTGCCGATTGGATCCTGGTTGGGCCAGTAGGTTTGGGCCAGGCTCTCGTCGACAATGGCCACCGGTGGAGCGGTGTCAGAATCTCGGGCTTCGAAGAAGCGGCCACGAACGAGAGAAATGCCCATGGCTTTGAAGTAGTCCATGGTAACGACGCGCTGATCCGCTTCCGGCGTTGTATCTTCAACGGGAACGGATTGGGAGTCGATGGTTGTGGTCCCGGAACTTCCCTGGCCGCTCAAAGGAAGGGCGGAAACAGCGCCGGCGGCTTGGACGCCGGGCAATCTCTGCACCCGTTCCAATAGCTCGCTGTAGAATCCACGGACGTGTTCGGGCTTGCTGTAGACCGCATCGGGAAGCGCGATGCGCAACGTCAGAACTCCGTCGGTGCGAAAGCCGGGGTCCACTTTGAGAATCTGCGCGAAGCTTCGCAGCAGGAGCCCGGCGGCAGCTACGAGGAGCAGGGACAATGCGGTTTCGCCGACCACGAGTACATTGCGGATTCGTTTCGGCTGCCGGCCTTCGGTGCTTTTTCCGTTCTTCAGGCCATCGAACGTTCTCTTACGGCCGGCCTGAAGAGCGGGAGCCAAGCCAAACAGGATCCCTGTAGCGAGCGAAACGAATGCCGCCAGAGCAAGCACCTTCAGATCGATGCCGGTATGAATCGTGCGCGGCAGCGACTTGGCGGCCACAGCAACCAATCCTCGAAGAATCCATGGGGTGATGGCCACTCCGACTATGCCCCCGGCGAAAGCCAGGACGACGCTCTCGGTGAGGAGCTGGCGCACAAGCCGCCCACTGCGCGCGCCCAGGGCCATGCGGGTTTCCATCTCCTGCTGACGCTCTGCCGATCGGGCGAGCAACAGGTTCGCGACATTGGCGCAGGCAATCAGCAGCACCAGCCCCACGGCCGCCATCAGCACCAGCAACGACGTCTTCACATCGCCGACGGTCTCTTCGAGCAGGGGATGCAGAATGATGCCGAACCCATATTTTTTGTAGGGATAGGAACCGTGCTGTTCAATCATGGTGGTTCTGACGCGATCCATGTCTTCCTGCACCTGGGCAAGCGAGAGCCCCGGTTTGACGCGCGCGAGAACTTCGAGCCCGTGGCCGCCACGGCTGTTTTCGCTCAGATCGGCGGGAGAGAAGGCAAGCGGCCCCCAGATTTCGGCTTCATCGGGGTATGCAAATCCAGCGGGCATGACTCCGACTACGGACATCGGGACGCCATCGATATCCACGGTTGTTCCCACTACGTTTGGATTGCCGGCAAAGACGCGTCGCCAAAGCCCGTAGCTGAGGAGGACCACGTGATCGCGGCCCGGTTGCGCTTCTTCGGCCATGAAGGCGCGCCCGATGAGGGGTTCGGCGCCGAGTATGGAAAAGAGGCTGGGTGAGACCGAAGCGCCAACCACGCGCTGCGGGCTTCCTTTCACACCGAGATTGAAAGAGTCGCCGGCAATTGCAGCAAGATCCACGAAACTGTGGTTCAACTGCTGCAGATCACGAAACTCCGGGGCGGAGATCCAGTTTTGGTCGTTCGGCAGGCCAATCCCGGTAAAGCGGGACCACACCTTGATGAGTTGTTCCGGATGGCTATAAGGCAGAGGCCGCAGGAGGATTGCATCGAGCACACTGAAGATCGCGGCGTTGGCCCCGATGCCGAGAGCCATGGTAAGCACGACCACTGCCGTGAATGCCTGTCTC
>PLTV01000267.1 GCA_003164635.1 Acidobacteriaceae bacterium | reverse complement strand
CATCCTGCCGCAAAGCGTTTAACCGCTTAGACGGCAGGCTCAAGGAGCTGTCATCTCTTCCAACCCTTGCCGCGGGAAAAAGTTCCGCGCTATTAGACTGGATGCGCGACCCCCGCTCTGGGTAGCGTGAATCAGATCCCGCGGCGGTGTCCATCCCCAAAACGAATCAATTGGCGCAATGGAACATCCGAGGTTCACAGAGGTGAATATGGCTGAACGGCTGAATTACGCGAAGGCGTTTCCTGAGGGCATCCACGCGGTTCTAAACCTGGAAAAGACGATTCGCGCGAGCGGGTTGGAGAGCTCGTTGCTTGGACTGGTCAAGACGCGGGCCTCGCAGATGAATGGTTGTGCCTATTGCATCGATATGCACACCAAGGATGCGCGCGCCGAAGGAGAAACCGAGCAACGGCTCTATGCACTTTCAGCATGGCGCGACACGCCTTTCTTTACGCCGCGCGAGCGCGCAGCCCTTGCGTGGACCGAGGCGCTGACCAATATTCAACAAGGGCACGCTTCCGACGAAGAATATGCGGCGGTGCGAAGCCAGTTCGACGAAGCCGAGCTTGTCCGCCTTACGCTGGCGATCACACAAATCAACACGTGGAACCGCATTGCCATCGGGTTTCGCGCTGAACCGGGAATCTATCAACCCACGGCGCATGGGAAGGCGTGAGGCCAAGCCAAAAGCCTAAAAGAGCAGCTCACCGGCTTCTTCGCGGATGGCCGCCAGCAGCGTTTTAAGGAGCGCGACCTTCGGCTTGGCCAGGCGCCGGGAGCTTTCCAGGCGAAGTTTTGCAGGCAGCGTGGCGACGGCTTTTTCGAGAACTGAAACCACGCTGGAGAACGTAGGGAAGCGTGTATCGCGGCCGACTTTGCAGATGGCCCGCAGCGCACCTACCGCCCCGAGCTGCTCCAGAATGTCTGCGTCGCGCAGCAGGATGGCTTCCAATTCAATCGGCTCATCTTGAGGCTGATGGGTGCGAATAGCCGCCACGACGGCTTCGATCTTTTCCGAGGGAAAGCTCCAGGACAAAAGCAGTTCGCGGGTGCGGGCAATCGTGTAAGGGACATGGTCCCAGCGCGCCAGCTGGTCGGGGTCCGAGGGACGGTGACCGAGGAAGACGCCCAGGTCGTGCATCCAGGCTGCGGCGAACACAACGTCGTCGTCGAATTCGAGGCCCGCGCCGACCAGGCAAGCCTGCGCGTAAAGGCGCGGCTGGTGTCCAAACTTCTCCTCGGGTAAAGCCTCGGCGCGAATGTAGGCGGCCACCGAAGCTCGCCAGCCAACCTGCGCCTCAGGAGCCTTGACACTTTTCGCCATTTTCCTCGACTCACTTTCTCTCTTCAGACTGAGCAAGAATACCGCGCGGCTGGAATCCGCGGCCAGGAACTCAGGAGTTCGGATTGGCGGCTGGGACACGTATTGTTATTGAGTACCCTCGTTCTCAGATGGCCTTGAACGGTTTGCCCATCGGGCCCGCAATGGTTAGCCTTGGAGAACACTCTTCTTCGGGTTTTCCTGGCTGAATGGAATGAAGGCTTTCCGGACGACGCAAGAACGGCGGGAAAACGGTTCCGAGAAAGAGCGGGCCTCGTGGAGAATTCTTAATCGCGTCATACGGCCATCGATACATGAGAAAAGAGATTGATCCCCTATGTCGAATCCAGTTTTAATCTGCGTGATCGGATCAGGGTATGTTGGCCTGGTTGCCGCCGTCTGCTTTGCAGAGATGGGCCACTCGGTCATCTGCGTGGATAACGACGAAGCCAAGGTCAAAATGCTCCGCGAAGGCGGCGTTCCGATTTTTGAAGACCAGCTTCCAGAGTTGCTTGCGCGCCATCGTGGCCATGGCGTCCAGTTCACGAACGATCTGTCCTTCGCTGTGCACAAATGCGAAGCTGTCTTCATTGCCGTAGGAACGCCGCAGGGCGACGCCGGCGCGGCTGACCTGTCCTATGTTGAGGCCGTGGTCTCTGAGATTGCCCGCCACATTCACTCCTACAAAGTGATCGTGGAGAAGAGCACGGTTCCGGTCTACACGAACGAGTGGATTCAGCGCGTGCTGCATCGCCACGGCGTGGATCCGAAAAGCTTTGACGTTGTGTCGAACCCTGAATTTCTGCGCGAAGGCACGGCCATCTCCGATTTTCTGCACCCGGACCGGATTGTCGTGGGCGCCAACTCCGAACGCGCCGCCGAGTTGCTGCGCCGCATCTACGAGCCGCTGAGCTCGGGCAGCTACTACGAGAAGCCCGGAGCGCTGGCAGGCGTATGCAGCGCGAAGAACCCGGCGAAGATCGTGATCACCTCAGCCCAGAGCGCCGAAATCATCAAGCATGCTTCGAACGCCTTCCTGGCGCTGAAAATTTCATTCATCAACGCGGTCGCGAATCTTGCCGAGGCCGTTGACGCGGACATCGAACACATTGCCGAAGGCATGGGNNGCATTTCACTGGGTGGCTCAGCAGCATGGCGTCAACTTCCAATTGCTCGAGGAGATTCGCAAGATCAATGAAACGCAGCGCGATATTTTCTTCAACAAGGTTCTCTCGGCTTTGTGGACACTGCGTGGCAAAAAGCTCGCCGCGCTGGGCCTGTCATTCAAGGGAGACACGGACGACATTCGCGACTCGCCGGCAATCGCGGTGATCCGCAAGCTCCTCGAGGCAGGCGCCACGATTACAGCCTTCGATCCCGCGGCCAACGAGCGCGCCATGGCTGTGCTTCCCGCATCAGACAAGATGCACTACGCCACGGGAATCTACGAAGCCGCCAAAGAGGCCGATGCCGTGTTGATTCTGACCGACTGGAAGCAGTTTGCACAGCTCGACCTGGTGAAGCTGAATCAGGTAGTCAAATTCCCCATCGTGATCGACGGCCGCAATCTCTACAAGCCGGAACGGATGCAGGAGCACGGCTTTACGTACGTGAGTGTGGGCCGCCCGCCCCAGTATCATGCGCAGCAGGGGAAGCCGCGCAGTGTACGGGCGGTGGGTGTGCCGGGCTAAGCAGTTGGCGGCAGTTTTTTCATTTCATATTTTGGAAGATTGAGGGATGCGCATGCACGTTCTGGTTACCGGTGCGGCCGGCTTTTTGGGCTCACACCTTACTGACCGGCTCTTGTCGGAGGGACACTCTGTTCTCGGAGTCGACAATCTCGCCACCGGCGATAGGGAGAATCTTGACCATCTTGCACATGAGCCGCGCTTCCGGTTTGAAGAGCGGGATATTTGCGGAGCTTTCGATCCGGGCTCCGTCGATTACGTTTTTAATTTCGCATCTCCCGCCAGCCCGCCGGAATATCTTCGCCTGGCGATTGAGACCTTGCGCGTAGGGTCGGTGGGAACAGAGAACGCACTCGAAATCGCGCACAAATACGGCGCGGGATTTCTGCATGCGTCGACTTCGGAGTGCTACGGCGATCCGCTCGTGCATCCGCAGACCGAAGAGTACTGGGGCAACGTGAATCCGGTCGGCCCCCGCTCCGTGTATGACGAAGCCAAGCGCTATGCCGAGGCGCTGGTGATGGCTTATCACCGCTCGCGCGGCGTCAATACGCACCTGGTCCGCATCTTCAACACCTATGGGCCGCGCCTCCACCCCAGCGACGGCCGCGTGATTTCAAACTTCATGATGCAGGCGCTCGAAGGCGAGCCGCTCACCGTTTACGGCAATGGAAAGCAGACACGCAGTTTCTGTTACGTCGACGATTTGATTGAAGGCATTCTGCGCCTCTCGCGCTCCGATGAGCATTTGCCGGTCAACATCGGCAATCCGGATGAATTCACGATTCTGGAATGCGCGCAAGCCGTCCTCGAAGTGACTGGATCGCGCAGCGAGCTGGTGTTCAAACCGCTATCTGAAGACGATCCGACCCGTCGCAAGCCCAACATTGCCAAGGCCCGCACCCTGCTCGGCTGGGAACCCCGCATCCCGCTGCGCGAAGGCCTTGCCAAATCCCTGCCTTACTTCCAGAGCAAATTACAAGTTCGGCAATCGTAGAGGCTCCCGCCATTACCCGAACGTGCGACGCAGCCCTGAGCCTGCGGCCGCCGCGCCGCCAGTTGTCGACTTTGCCTCCCGATGTGTAGAGTTCTATGCGGGCTTTGCCGGAAGCATTTCCGAATCGCGAAGAACGAGCCAAAGCGATTTTCTTCGGCAGTGGGGCAGCCTGGGTGCGTGGTTGTACGTCGATCTATTCAGAGACCCCAGGCTGGAATGGTGAGGTGTAATGCGCAGGCTGATTCTTCTCGGGCTGATGGCCTTTTTGGTGCTGCCCGCCGAGGCCGCCAAACGCATCACCGTGCAGCAACTGGAACAGGCCCTCGCGGAAGAAACAGCGTCTCATCGCGCCGATGCCGAAGTCGTCCATCGGCTGGCTGAGGTTGAACTCTCGCAGCGCCTGACCGATGAGACCCTGGATCGCTTTGTGCGTAAACTCCCGCTGGGGCCAAGAACCGCTCTGGCGCTGGAGATGCTTGCCGACCAATCGGCATTTCTTGACCCGCCCCCCAGCGAGTTACCGGCGACGGAAAACCCCGACACTGCCACCCAGCAGCGCATGATGGACATGGCGCGCGGCTATGTGGTGAGCATCTGGCCGCATCTGCCGGACTTCTTTGTCAGCCGGACTACGGCGCGTTTCAACGATGCGCCCCAGGTGGTGCACGAGGGCGACTGGCCGGTTCGCCTGGGCCTGCACCTGGTGGGCACAGCCACGCGCAACGTCACTTATCGCGATGGAAAAGAGACGCAGGATCAGGCAACGGAAACCGCTGCATCCGGCGCCACGACGGCCGTTCCCGCCGAGCAGCAGGAACGCGGCATGGCGGCGTGGGGAACCTTCGGCCCTGAACTGACAATCGTACTCACTGACACGGCCAAAGGCACGGTGAAGTGGAGCCATTGGGAACGCAGCGCCAACGGACTGTCCGCCGTGTACAGCTACTCCGTGCCCAAGGCGGCATCGCGCTTTGAGGTGAGCTATTGCTGCCTTCGCGAAGACGCGCCCAGCCAGCGGCGCGAGTTGCGCTACGGCGGGCCAGGCCGCGCTCAACAAACGGGAGTTGCTACCGCGCCGGCCACGGCCAAAGTCTTTCGCGCGACGCCCGGCTACCACGGTGAAATCGCAGTTGACCCCAATACGGGCGCGATTCTTCGCGTGACCCTCGAGGCTGAGTTGAAGAACGACGACCCCATTACCCGCGCGGCCACAGTCGTCGATTATGGCCCGGTCATGATCGGGGATCGGAAGTACATTTTTCCGACGCGCAGCCTTGCGTTTTCGATGGAGCAACCGGCTCAGAACGGAAAGAGCCAGGACACGCCCGTTCTGCTGATCAACCAGACCCAGTTCACGCACTATCACCGCCTGGGAAGCAGCATTCGTCTGCTGACGAATGAGGCCGCCGCCGAAGCCGGCGCGAGCGGAACTCCGGCCACGGACAGTTCCACTGCGACAAATTCCGCTCCGGCCACCCAGTCGCCCGTAGCAGCGTCCACCGCGGCGCCAGCCGAGGCAACCGCGACACCACCGCCCACGACCACCGCCGCAGCCGCGCCTGTTGCGCCGGAGCCACCAATGGCCGCGCCCGCTCCTCATGCCGATGCTGCCGGCACTGAAATGAGCATTACGGCCGCTGCCGGAGTTCCGGACGATTCCGCCAACCCGGTCAACCCGTCGGCAGGCGACTTCCAACTCAAAGTGACTTCCCGCCTGGTCGACGTGGGCGTGGTGGTAAACGACAAGAAAGGTCATCCGATCACGGATCTGAAGGCTGAGGATTTTGAGATCTACGACAACGGCCGCAAGCAGGAGCTTCGTTTCTTCAACGAATTCTCCAGCAACCCGGCCGCTCCGGTTGCGGATACAAAGCCGGATCGCAGTTTCACCAACCGCGCGCCCGACGCAACGTCCACCGCATCCACGGGAGCGGGTGCCACCGTCGTGTTAATTGACGAGTCGCACATCGCCTGGCCTGACATGGCTCATGCGCGTCAGGAGATTCTGCGCTTTATCGCGACGCTCGCACCCAGCGAACGTGTGGGCATTTATACCATGACCGCTCTCGGCTTCCGCGTGCTTCAGGAAATCACCACCGATCACGCCGCGCTGACAGCGAAGCTGAATGCGTGGATGCCGACGGCACGGTCCGCCTCGCTTGCGCAGGAAGAGGAAACACGCAATCGCCAGTCGTTCAACGAAGTGCACTCGACGGCGGATCTGAATTCAGTGAACGGTAACTTTAACGACGTGCCCGATGCGCAGCAAACCGTCGATCCCATCCTGCGCACTATGGGCAGCAATCCCGGCCGCGCTTCGCTCATCATTTTGCGCATGGTGGCGCGCCATCTCTCGGCTGTCCCCGGACACAAGAATCTCGTCTGGGTTTCTTCCGACAATGTCTTTGCCGACTGGCGCAGCAACCAGGTTGCCATCGATAAGAGCCCCAAGGAAGTCGACTCCTTCGCCATGCACGCGCAGGAAGCGATGAACGACGCACATGCGGCCGTCTACCCCATGGACGTCTCCCAACTCGAGGCGCAGACCGTTTCGGCCGATATTCGCACGCGCAATGTGGAACTGACGCAAGCCGCCGCGGATACGGCAAGCTTGAACGGTGGTTCGTCCACCGGCACTCTGGCGCCGGGGCGCATTACGGCGGAGATGCAGCAGGACATGCACCCCATACAGGGACCGGTCCGCATGGTGGCCGATGCCACGGGAGGCCGCGTGATTCGCCGCGCCGGCGACCTGGCTGCCGCGCTGAATGGAATCGTCGAAGATGGCCACGCCACGTACATGGTCAGCTTTTCTCCGCGCGATGCGGCCGACGATCAGTACCACACCATTACGGTCAAGCTCGCGGGCAAGCACAAAGACGTTTCTCTGCGTTATCGAACGGGATATCTTTACGCGAAGGAACCAGTCTCTCTCAAAGACCGCTTCCAGCAGGCTGTTTGGCGGCCCGTGGATGTGGGCGAGATTGCCGTCACGGCCGATGCCGCCCCGGCTGCATCGAACGCCGAACTCAAGCTTGGCATCACGGCCGCGGATCTGGGTCTCCGCCAGCAGGCGGGCCTCTGGATGGATAAGCTCGACATCTTCTTCATCCAGCGCGACGATGCTGGGATCAAAGCACAGGTGGAGGGACAAACCCTGGGGTTGCGCCTGAAGCCGGCGACGTATCAAAGCCTCCTCTCCTCCGGCATTCCCTTCGAACATGAGGTGTCGATGCAGAAAGGCATGGGCTCGCTGCGGGTTCTGGTTGTGGACGAGAACTCGGGCCGCATGGGGTCGGTAACCATCCCGGCCAACGCCCTGGAGGCCGCAAAATGAGGGCCAGGATTGCGAGGACCGGATGGGGTACCGAAGTTTTTCCGGGAAGAGTAGAATCAGGCCGACTCAGCGTCGACATAAACGCCGTAACCGGCACTTTTTTCCAAAGTCCAATGGACGTTCTGGCGTCAACTTAAGAGGAGTAAGAAGATGAAACGGATGGGATGGATTCTCGTTCTTCTCATGGCGGCTTCGCCCGCCTGGGCAGCCAAAAACATCACAGTGCAACAGCTCAAGGATTTGCTCACAGCCGATCAGCAGGCCAAGAAGGCCGATGCCGAAGTGGCCAATGAACTAAAAGAAGTGGCACTCACCGAGGAACTGACCACAACGGTCATGAACAGCCTGAGTTCGGTCCTGCCGGGTCAGGCCACGCTCGAACAGATTTACGTGCTCGAGGCCAAGAGCGCTATTCTCGCGCCGCCCGCCTCTGACATTCCTACCGCGGCGGCGCCCGATGCGGCTGGGCAAAAGGCCATCCTCGACAAGGCCATGGATTATGCCTCCAAGACCTACGCGGCTTTGCCCACGGTGACGGCTACCAAAACCACCATCCGTTTCCAGGATAATGTTTCCGCGATGGCCGCAAGTTCAGGTATGCACTCGGGCGCCACCGGCGACTCATCCACCGACCCCAATCTCGCCGGCGGAACGCAATTCATCCACTACATCAATACAAGCCAGACGCCGGTCAACATCCATAGCGGAATTGAGGACAATCCGCTGGTGAAAGACAAAACGCGCTGGGGAGCCAATGGCTATATCGCGCTGCTTGGCCAGGAGCCAATTTTGAGCACGGTGCTGCAGGAAGCGAATGCGGCCGGAAAGTTCACGTTCGTTCGCTGGGAAACGGTCACGGGCAAGAACACCGCCGTATTCTCCTACTCAGTCGATAAGAAAAAATCGCACTACGCGGTGAATTACTGCTGCTTCCCGCAACTCGAGCAGGCTGGCGTCGCCACGTTCACCTCGGCTTCGGCCGGCAGCGCGAAAGGTTCGGGTGGCGGCGGCGCAAAGGGGAATTTCCAGACCAACACCACCTTCGATAATTACAAGGCCACCGTCCCTTATCACGGCGAAATCTTTGTCGATCCTGACTCCGGCATCGTTCTGCGCCTTGTTACCATCGCCGAATTCAAGAACTCCGATGTCGTGCACGTTGAAGATCAACGCATCGATTACCTTCCGGTTGACGTCGGCGGCAAATCTCTGGTTCTCCCATCCAAGGCGATCGTCAACACTGAGGTCGTGCCCAACGGCGACTCAGGCGGCGGAAAGTTCATCCTTCGCCACACCCTGTTCACATCCGAATACAAGGGCTACCAGGCCGGCAGCTAGCGCGAACGCGCCAAGCTTCCCGGCGGCTCGAAAGTCAGGGCCGCCGGCAGCGTTTCGGCGATTGAACAACTGAAGCAGCCACCGCCTCTCGCAGAGTTGCGCGCCTCGGGAAGCCGCTCGAATACGCGAGTTTTTTTTGTGCGCCAGTTTGCATGCAATTTTGCGTCGTTGGCGCAAAATTCAACTAGCAAGCTTCGGAAAGGGGTGTTGCTGCGCAGTCATCGCTTCCATAACCGGGCAGAAAGGGGCAACATCGTCCCGTAACCCCTTATCTGTCTAGATTCTGCAAATAACTCCTTTGGAATCTAGAATTTAGACGGGCTGCTCCGTTCTATCTATCTGAAAACAAAGAAGTTCTTTACAGAAATACCCTTTTTTTCTTTTTTTTGAAAACAGAAAGAACGGCTCTTCACAGTCGGCATTCGAGCAACAGAGAAAATGGGCCTCGCGAAATCCCGCATCGCCAGAAGCGAAACTCCCGCACAATTCTTCGCACGACACTGATCCCAGTCACACCCTGATTTCCTTTTGACCCGTAGACTTTCGTTAACTGCAGCCTCGATGTGCTGGAATGGCCGGTTGCGAAACCGGATCGCGGATGGAAAGTTTCCGCCAGGTTGCTGGGAGAAAAACATGAAACGCTCGTTATGCCTTTTGCTTGCATGTTCTCTGGTCGCGCCGCTGTGGGCAGCGAAGAAAACAACAGTTCAGGAACTGAAAGACACGCTTGCCGCGCTCAACCAGGAAAAGAAGACCGATGAGGAAGTGGCAACGCGTTTGAAAGACATTGACCTCGGCGAAGAGTTGACCAGCGCAACCCTCAAGTCGCTTGCTCCTCTCATTCCGGGGCCGCTCTCGCAGGAACAGATGAACATTCTTGAAGGCCGCAGCGCCCTTCTGTCGCCACCAGCATCGGATCTTCCCACCTCACCTGCGCCCGATGCAGCGATGCAAAAGGCCATCCTCACCAGGGCCACCGACTACGCCAATAAGGTCTATGCGCAGAACCCGCGTTTCATGGTGAAAAAAGTCACAGCCCGTTACCAGGACGGCGTACAGGGCATCCGCACCAACTCCGGGATGACTTCGAACGTCGGTCAGGCAGACCGCGCCTGGGAGCTGCCCAGCATGTACATGCGGTTCTATGGCAGCCATCTGGATGAAGTTGAAACCGATCATGGCGTTGAGAAACGGCCGGTTGAAAAGACGAAGGTGCCGTGGGGACAAAATGGCCAGGTATCGGAAGGCGGCCCAGGGCCGAATTTGAGCGTCATCCTGCAACAGGCCGAGGACAGTGGCAAGCTGAGCTGGCTCCGCTGGGAATCGATTGCCGGCAAGCCCTTCGCAGTTTTCTCCTTCGCGATCGATAAGAAAAAGTCGAATTACGTCGTGAACTATTGCTGTTTTCCGGTCACTGGCGATACGGGCCGCATGGGCTATGAAGGCACCGGAGCCAACTTCCAAACCGCAACCGATTGGAAGGACTTCAAAGCAACCGTTTCCTATCGCGGAGAGCTTTTCATCGACCCCGATACCGGCGTCATCGTGCGACTGATCACGCAGGCCGGACTGAAGCCGACCGACTTTGTGCACCAGGAAGACATGCGCATCGATTACGCACCGCTGGTGATCGACGGAAGGGAACGCATGCTACCAGCCGATAGCTTTACCATCACCGAGGTGGTGCCGAACGGCGACAACTACGCGGCACGCTACTCCATTCGCCACACCGTATTCGTTGCCACCTACCAGGACTACCAGATGGCGGACTCGGTGAATCCCGGTACAAAGTAGCTCGGAGGCCAGTGGCCGGTGCGGGCAGCGTACATTCGCAGTAAACCGATACAGTCGGCTGTTTGTGTCCGTTTCTGTACTAAGCTCGTCTCATGCTTCCCCAAGTTATGCAACACATGTTTCAGTTGCCGCTTCCTGTGCTCGAGAAGCTGGCGCGGCCGGTCGTTGTCTACCTCGTCCTGGTCGTGCTCTTGCGCATCTTCGGCAAACGCGAATTGGCGCAGCTTAATCCCTTCGACCTTGTGGTGCTGCTGTCGCTCTCAAATACAGTGCAGAACGCGATCATCGGTGACGACAATTCGGTGACCGGAGGCATCATCGGAGCCTTCGGGCTACTCGCCATCAACTGGATTGTGGTCAGGATCCTTTTCCGGTCGGGGCGGTTGACCCGAATGTTGGAGGGGCGCTCTGCTGTGCTGATTCGCAATGGCCAGCTCGATGCGAAGGCCATCAATCGCGAAGCACTCACCCGGGAAGAGTTGCTTTCCGTAATTCATCGCCAGGGCTTTGAGGGGTTTCACCAGGTGCGTTGCTGCGAACTGGAGCCGAATGGCACCTTCTATGTGGAAGCGTTCGAACCCTCTGTCGACGACAAGCGCCACACAGAGTTGATTGCACGACTGGAATCGCTTACTCGCGAAGTCGCTGCGCTCCATCTCAGAACAGGCACCCCCCTCGAGGGCCAATAACCCGATATTGCTGGCCGCAAAGAATGAGAATATTTCTGTTGCGGATATATCCGCAGTGGATATATAGTGCATTCATGGCAACCATAGTTCCGCAAAGAACGCCCCCCACGTCTGCCGTATTCGCCATCCTGCTTTCCCTTGCGGAAGAAGCCGAACCGGGCTCCCGTAACGGCAGGCGCTCCGCGAACGGCAAGCACGGATATCAGATCATGAAGGATGTGCGGATGCCTGCCGGCGGCAGCGTCAAGATGGGCCCTGGCACGCTCTACGGCTCGCTCGACCGCATGATGCGCGACGGCCTGGTGGAAGAAACCGGCATGACTGACGACGAGCGTCGCCGCTACTACCGGTTGACGCGTCTGGGCGAATCCGTTTTGGCCTCGGAACTGAACCGCCTCGATGCCGCCGTCAGCTCGGCTCGTTCTCTGGGTCTTCTTCCGCAAGGAGGCCGATCATGAAACCACTCAAGACACAAGACGAACGTCTCATCAGGGCTTACAGTCGGGCACTTCATTTGTATCCAGCGGGGTTTCGGAAACGCAATGCAGAGGCAATGCTGCGGACGTTCCGCGATGCGGTCGAAGACGACGATCTTGTACGCCGTGACCTGGTTGCGCTCACAGTAACGGATCTTTGCATTTCACTGGTCAAGGAGCATCTCGCCATGCTGCGCGATACGTTTGCCCGTCCGGTTCTTGTCTATAACGCGGTTGTATTGGCCGCTCTCTCCACCGGCCTCGCGCTGGCGCTCTACGCGATTCCACAGCAGGTTCTGCGCCAGGGCGCCAACGACCCGCAGATCCAGATGTCGACAGATTTGGCGGCTATCCTTAACCGATATGGCGTCACAGACGGGTTGCACCAGGGCGCGCTTCTTCAGAGCGGCGGGGTTGTCGACATGGGCCAAAGCCTTTCGCCCTTCCTCATCGTGTACGACGATCAAGGCCATGCACTCGGCTCCAACGCCCAACTCAACGGCCAGACGCCGGCGCCACCCCAAGGCGTCTTCGACTTTGTTCGCAGCCATGGGGAGGAACGGGTCACGTGGGAGCCGATTCCGCATTCCCACGCAGTGCGTATCGCGGCAGTTGTCGAACGCGTCAACGGACCTCAGCCCGGATTTGTGCTGGCGGGTCGCAGCATGCGGGAAGTCGAAGCGCGCATTGCGCAAGTCAGCCAGATGGCCCGTTTCACCTGGTTCGGTATGCTGGGAGTTATTGCGCTTGGGACGGCAATGTTCGGTTGGTACACGCGGCCCCGGGCGGAGTAGCGGACCTATCGAAGCATCTCCAACCTGGCCCCGACTGGCATTTTCGCCCAGATCTTGTCTGTCGTCCAAGCCGGGGCGTCCAGGTTTATGGCCAACGCAAGGCAGGCACGATCTCCGAGAGAAATATCAGGGCAGCGTTTCGCCAAAGCGGCAACCTGCTCCGCTTCGCCCTCGCCGAAGGGTACAACCGCGACTCCGGGCAATATAGCCTTCAATTTCTGCGGCGACATGATTGGGCTTTTCTGGCTGAGCTTCACCAGGACTTCGCACAAGTTTACGGCGCTGATCGAGATCGACAACAACGACGAAACGATAGCCTCATGAACTTTGGCGCCGCCAGGCTCGCCATACACCATCGCGAGAACCGCCGAAGAGTCGAGCACGATGCTAGTCATTGTCGGGCTGTTCGCGGCGCGCCTCTTCACGACGTTCCTCCAGGAACTCGTCGAGAAGGCCGTCAAGGCTTCCGCGTTCCGCGATGATCGAATCCCTGATTTCTTTGAGAGCCATCTGCATGCTCAAGATTTCAATGTGGCTGTCCTTCACGATGACGGTCAAACGGTCTCCAGTCTTGAGATCGAACTGATTGCGTATGCTGGCCGGAAGAACGATTCTGCCGCTTTCCCCGAGAACTACCGTATCGGTCATATTTTGCCACTCCAGCATCATTATGGCATATTCCGAAAGCCATGGCATATTTGAGGGATCTGGCGCCCGCAATTTATTCCTATTTTCAGTTTGGAGATGAAGATCTACGCAAATCCGGCAAGAATGGCGGCGAATCTGCGCCCGCCTCGACGGACAGTCCTCACTCCCACTCGATGGTGCCGGGGGGTTTTGAGGTGATGTCGTAGACGACGC
>PLTV01000274.1 GCA_003164635.1 Acidobacteriaceae bacterium | reverse complement strand
GGACGCGGCGGGCACCCCGGCACATACACGTCGACGGGGATGATTTGATTCACTCCCTGGACGAGGGCGTAATTATTGAACACCCCGCCTGACGTGGCGCACGCTCCCATGGAAATCACCCATTTTGGTTCCGGCATCTGGTCGTAGAGGCGCCGAATGACAGGCGCCATTTTATTCGAAACGCGGCCTGCGATGACCATCAGATCCGACTGCCGGGGGGAAGGCCGGAAAACCTCGGCGCCGAAGCGGGCCACGTCGAATCGCGAAGCACCCATCGACATCATCTCGATGGCGCAACAGGCAAGGCCGAACGTCATTGGCCAAACGGAGCTCTTGCGAATCCAGTTCACGGCGAAGTCCAGCGTGGTGAGAAACACGCCTTCGGGTTCCTCGAAGCCATACGTCACTTCGTTCAGTTTTTCGCGGTTCTTCGCACTGCTCTCCAGTGCTCCAAACAGATAGTGGTCGCGCTCTGGTGTCGATGCCGCCATAGCTTAAATATACGCCCGCTTTCGTCTGAATTCGAGTCCGCAGAGGCATGTCACTGGGAACAGAAACCGCGAACCACCCCGAGCCCCCGCGGGGTTTTCCAGCCGGCCGGCAGCCAAAGCGTAACGGAAAATCGCATCCCGACAAGTGTTCCCATCGCCGTGGCCTGGTTGGCCGGCGCCGGCTCGAGGTCGTGGGGAGTCCTGGCCGACTGGGCAGCCCAGCTTTCAGCAAACGGCGCGACGTCGGCCACTCCGGGTGTCAAGCGCGCATTGAGAATGCGAAACTGGCCCGCCGACGAGTGCTCTGCCGCTTGCATCAGCTTGCGCGCGGCTTGCGGTTGGGGCACCGCTGAGCCGGATGGGCCGCTCGCCTGGTCCATGGCACGAAATACTTCCTGAGCTTTGGTAAATGCCGAGGAATCTGTCAGGAAATGAAAGCTGCGCGGATTCCACCCGATTGCATCCTGGGCGCGCACACCGAACGTTGTACCCACTTCACGTTCGTTGATGGAGCGATACGGTGGAGTGGCCAGCAGAAGCGCGTCAGGGAACCCAGCTCCGGACTCCCGATCGACCACAAGATCCCACCCGCTGTATCCGGCTTTGCCGGGCTGAATGGGAACGAGGCGGAAGACCCATCCTTCGCCGAACGCCGCTTTCCATTCCTGGGCCGCATGCACCTCGCCCAGCAGTTCAAGCTTTTCGCACACAGCCTGCGTGGGCGCGCCGCTTGCTCCGCGCGCCGCAAGGCTCATCAGGCATAGTGCGATCAAACTGCGAAAATGCAGTCCATTTTTCATCCCATTCATATTTCCACCCTCTCACACTGCTCGCAGTTCTCCCGAGAATTACGGGCATTGCGCTTTCTCCGGTCTAAAACTTAAGGGATGTCGCGGTACTCCCAGACCGAACTTCCAGCGAGCGTGTGAGCCTCCGCAGGCGGCTTGCGTTATCTGCCCGAGTTGACGAGAATCGGGAGAAGCCCGAAGCCAGCGTTTCCAGCCTTCGTTATCCTCTCTTGCCCGTGCTCGACCTGCGGGCATTTTGTCCGGAGCAGAAATACCTATGCGCTGTCGCAGTCTTTCTTTGTTCGTCGCCCCGATCACCCTGGGATTTTCAACAATTGCCTTGGCCCAGACCACAGCCGCACCGGCTCCGTCAGGTCCCGCCACCCAAGCGCAGATTGCACAACTCCAGCAGGCCGTCCAAAATGCCCAATCCGCCGGCGACAGCGGCTGGATGCTGGTGTCGGCGGCGCTGGTGCTTTTGATGACCGGTCCGGGCCTGGCCCTGTTCTACGGCGGCCTGGTTCGCAAGAAGAACATACTTGGCACGATGATGCAAAGCTTTGCCATGATGTGCCTCGTCACGGTGCTGTGGGCGGTCGCGGGCTATTCGCTCGCGTTCGGACATGGGTCTGCATTTATCGGCGGCTTTGAACATGTTTTCCTGCGCGGAGTGGGTCTCGCGCCCAACACCGACTATGCCGCGACCATTCCCGAGCAGACATACATGGTCTATCAGCTCATGTTCGCCATCATCACGCCGGCACTGATCACGGGCGCGTTTGCCGAGCGCATGAAGTTCAGTTCCATGGCTGTGTTTCTTTCTCTGTGGTCGCTCATTGTTTACAGCCCCATGGCGCACATGGTCTGGGGTGTCGGCGGCTTCCTCAATTCCAACGGCGGCCGATTCCCTTCACTCGACTTCGCGGGTGGAACCGTGGTCCATATCACTTCGGGTGTTTCGGCGCTGGTGACATGCCTCTATCTCGGCAAGCGCCTGGGCTATCCGCACATCAAGATGGCGCCACACTCCATGGTGCTCAGCTTCATTGGGGCTTGTCTGCTTTGGGTGGGCTGGTTCGGCTTCAACGCCGGCAGCGCATTGGCCGCGAGTTCCCTGGCCACCAGCGCGTTCATCAATACCCACTTTGCCGCCGCCGCGGCTGCCATCGGGTGGTCGATCGCCGAATGGATTCACAATGGCAAGCCGACGGCCCTGGGGGCCATCTCCGGCTCCGTCGCCGGGCTTGTCGCCATCACGCCGGCGTCGGGCTTCGTTCAACCGATGTCCGCGCTCGCCATCGGTTTGCTGGCAGGCCTTTTCTGCTTCTTCATGGTCTTCGTTGTGAAAGGCATCTTCGGGTACGACGACTCGCTCGACGCCTTTGGGGTTCACGGAGCAGGCGGAACGCTGGGAGCGCTGCTTACCGGCCTTTTCGCGACACGGCTGATTAACCCTGCCTTCGGCAAGGACGCGCCGACTGGCGCTTTCGACGGCCACTGGGGCCAGTTATTCAACCAGTTCGCCGGGGTCGCAATTGCCTGGGTACTTTCAATCATCGGCACACTGATTCTGCTGTTTCTTGTGGACAAGACGATGGGTCTGCGCGTCTCAGCGGAAGACGAGACTATCGGTCTCGACCTGTCGCAGCACAACGAAGAGGGCTACGACCTGAACTCCTGATGCTGGAGTTGGGATACGAACCCGGGTGTTGTGAGCCGGCTTGTGTTGACTCACATTGAACCATTCATTAGGAAAACAAGCCGGAGCCGGAATCCAACCCTCTGTTCCGGCTGTTAGGCTGTCAAGCGAGGCGTTTTACCATGCTCAAGATTGAAGCCGTACTGCAACCCTCCAAGCTCGACGCCGTGAAAGATGCCCTGCTCGAGGCAGGCATTGAAGGCATGACCATTCTCGAGGCCCGCGGCCNNAGTTCTATCGCGGCCGCGAATATACCGTCGATCTTCTCCCGAAGGTAAAAATCGAAATTGTCATTGCCGACGATTTGAAGGAGCGGGCCATCCAGGCCATTATCGGCGCCGCGCGGACGGGGCGGATTGGCGACGGAAAAATCTTCGTCACGCNNGCAACGACGAACGCGGAGAAACCGCACTTTAACCCGGCGCGGGGATTTAACGGGCTGCAGGCAGCCGGCCGCGGGACGCTATCGGCGGTAAGCCCTCGGTGCTCTGTCTTTGCTCCAATACCTACCGGAGCGTTTCCGCTTTCGTGGTTCGGAGCATATACCTGCGGCGAGAATCGAGGGGTATCGCGGGGGTATCCGCACTGAGACTAGCGCTTTAACTATGCAGGTGGGACGATGGAGGCAATTCGCCGCTAGAGCGAACGTTCAGACTAAGGGAAATTAGCTCCCCGCCGTGAGTTCAACCGGCGGGTCTCTTTTATTGTGCGAGGCCGCATCCGCGCTTGCGCTCATGGCGGGGGATGGGGAAATCACCGGGATTATTTACGGGACCGTTTACTATTGGGATATCTGTAACAGTTCCAGCGCTCAAGGAAAATCGCTTATCCTGTGAAGAATCTCTCTCACTTCGGCAGGTCTCGCACAAAACCTTATGCATCCAGTCGCTTTGGCGG
>PLTV01000006.1:3336-7183 GCA_003164635.1 Acidobacteriaceae bacterium | reverse complement strand
CGCTGCATCGACGGGACCTGCATGAACATGACGAACTTGCACTTTCACGGCCTGCATGTTTCGCCTGATGCTCCTCAGGACGATGTCCTCAGCATGATGGCGATGCCAGGGCAAACCCTGCATTACNNTTCCAGCAGGATCTCGATGGCATGTCGGGAGCGATCGTGATTGATGGCATTGAACGCTACGTTCCTGAACTTCAGCACATGAGGGAGCGGATACTGGTGTTGCGCGACCAGGTCATCAGCAAGGACGATCCAGCTTCTGCTGAATTGATGGGTGCAGTGGATGTTCCCAAAGAACCCTGTGGTGAATCAACTGACACTCCGGGCCGCCTTTTCACGGTGAATGGTGATGTGCGACCGCAGATTGCCATTGCCCCGGGTGAGCGGCAGTTCTGGCGTATTGTGAATGCGTCACCCGACCTCTATGCGGATTTGCAGGTCGACGGGGAGCAACTTGAAATCGTCGCACTCGATGGAATGCCGCTGGCCTATCACGATCCAACGCATCCCTTGAAGTACGCGTCTCATATTCTGCTGCCTCCCGCGGGCAGAGTGGAGGCAATTCTTACCGGGCCCAAACGTCACAGTCGCGCATCGCTTCGAACAAATTGCTTCGATACAGGCCGGGATGGAGACCCGAATCCAGCGATGGTGCTTGCGGACCTGGTCAACATCCGAGAGGCAGCCCCAAGGCATCGGGAAGGTCACTTCGATGCCCGGCCGCCGGCTCCCCATTCGCTTTCGCCGGCAATGATGGCGGGGGTGGAGGGCAGCCCTCCAGACTTTGTTGTCCATTTTACCGAGGATAAGAAAGGCTTCTACATCAACGGCAGGAAATACAGCCCGACGGACCCCCCGATGACGACTGTACTGATTGGAGCATTTCACCACTGGCGAGTGACGAATGAAACGTTCGAGGTACACCCCTTCCACATCCATCAAGTACACTTTCTCATCTACGCCGAGAGCGGCGTTCGGCTCCAAAGCCCGGAATGGCTGGATACGGTAAATGTACCCGTCCAGGGAAGCGTGGACCTGATGATGGATTTCACCGACCCCATTATTCGCGGCGTATCGGTCTTCCACTGCCATTTGCTGAGCCATGAGGATAAGGGGATGATGGCCAAGATCCTTTTCAAATAGGAACCCGAAATCTCCAAGCGAAGGCGCCGGACAACGCGCAGTATCCAACCCAAGCAGCGATTGAACCAGGAGCGTTGAGAGGACAATTTGCCAGTATGAAATCCACCTCAAGCATCGGGCCGCCGCACGCGAATGGCGGCTCCGTGTTGCAGACGACGGTCGAAAGGGTTACCGGGCATATCGCGCAGCCGGTAGAGGATAGTCTGGCAATAGAAGAACCTCTCGAGATTCAACTCACCTATGGGCCAGTGGGCGCCCGGCAGACACGATCCATCTCTGTCACAATGCGCACCCCGGGAAATGACTTCGACCTTGCAGCCGGATTTCTCATGACTGAAGGAGTCATCCAGGATGCAAACGACGTGGAGCACATTGCGTATGCAGGAGAGTCCTCCAACGAGGGCGCAGAGTTGCCTCAGGCGATGGATGCGCTTAAGGCAGGATCCAAACACAACACCGTTCGCGTGGATCTGGCGGCGGGTGTTCAAGTGAGTGTGGGGAGTCTGCAGCGGAACTTCTACACAACTTCAAGCTGCGGCATCTGTGGCAAAGCGTCTCTCCTTGCCTTGCGCACAGTTTGCCCGCCTCGTGCGGTAAACAATTTCAAAGTGGACGCGCAGCTTCTCTATCGTCTGCCCGAACGCCTCCGTGAGTCTCAAGGAGTGTTTGATCGGACCGGGGGATTGCACGGTGCAGGCCTCTTCGATTCCGCGGGCAATCTGTTGGCGCTTCGCGAAGATGTAGGCCGTCACAATGCGGTGGATAAGCTGCTCGGCGCAGAGTTCCTTGCGGACCGAACACCATTGCGGAATCGCCTGCTTTTGCTTTCGGGGAGGGCCAGCTTTGAGTTGCTGCAGAAGGCTTTAATGGGCGGAGTGCCGATGGTGGCAGCGGTTGGGGCTCCATCGAGCCTTGCCGTGCAGGTTGCGCAGGAATTCGACATCATCCTCGTCGGCTTTCTGCGTGAAGACCACTTCAATATCTATCACGGCCGTGAGCATATTGCCGGGACATCGCCTTCAAGGGGAGGTGGGAGATGAAGCTGAGAATCAAGGGGAATACTTTGCGGGTGAGAGTCTCGCGCTCGGAAGTCGCGAGACTCCTGGCAGCCGATCTTCTGGAAGAAACGGTTTATTTCGCCCCTGAGCCAACTGCAAAGTTCACCTATGCCCTGAAACAGGATCGGTCGTTGAGCCGGCCGGCCGTTCAATACACGGAGAACAGAGTCGCGATTCTCCTTCCTACTCATCAGGTGATTTCGTGGGGCACAAGCGATCAGGTCGGAATCGCCGAAAACATAAGTTTAGGAAACCTCGGGTCACTTGGGCTTCTGATTGAAAAGGATTTTGCATGTCTCGATCGAAGCGACGAAGACAATCAGGACACCTTCCCGAATCCGAATGCAGGGAAACAATGTTAGGCAAGCCGGACCTGGACAAAAGGAGTGGCCAATTCTGTCGCGAGTCTCGCAAAGAATCGGCCACCACTCTTCCGCAGTCATCCTTCCACCTCTACCGGACCAGCAATCCTGCGGCAACGTCAGGCGCGCTCACCTGATTCAACTTCTGAATTGATCCCGCGTCCAAATGCAGCCTGGCTGCTTCAACCAGATCGGTCAGCTGCTTCTCATTCGTGGCACTGGCAATCGGGGCTGTAATTCCGGGCTGCGCCAGCAGCCACGCTAGCGCAACGCGCGCCGGAGTCGATGCGTGTGCGTTCGACACGTCATCAAGCTCCGCGACCACGGCTAATCCCCAATCATTTACGTACTTTTGTACCATCGCTCCCCGCGCGGCCTTTTCCGTGTCTTGCTTGCTGCGATACTTGCCGGTCAAAAAGCCCGCGGCCAGGGAGAAGTAGGGGATCACACCCAGTTGATACTTCGCTACCACTGGAAGAAGATCCGACTCGTAATCCTGGCGCTCTACCAGGTTGTAATGCGGCTGCAGCGATATATACCTTGCAAACCCGTTGCTCCGGCTTGTCTCCAGTGCTTCAGCCAGGCGTGCCCCGCTATAATTTGACGCGCCGATATACCGGATCTTTCCCTGTTTCACGAGCTCGTCGAATGCGCTCAGCGTTTCTTCCAGGGGGGTCTCTGCGTCGTCCTTATGAGCTTGATAAATGTCGATATAGTCAGTCTGTAACCGCTTCAGCGAATCCTCAACCGACTGTTTAATATATGCGGCTTTCAGGCCCTTTTTGCCGGCGCTCATCTCCATGCCAACCTTGGTTGCCAGAATCACCTGATTGCGCTTTCCGCTCTTCGCAAACCACTTGCCGATAACCGTCTCCGACTCGCCACCCTTGTTCCCTGGAACCCAACGCGAATACACATCGGCAGTATCCACAAAGTTCAGCCCGGCTTCGAGTGCAGCGTCCAACTGCCGAAACGCCTCCGACTCCGGCAGCGTCCACCCAAAGACATTTCCGCCCAAACAGATCACCGGCACTTCAGGCCCGGCAGACCCCAGCTTTCGTTTGTCCATCTGTGATTCTCCTCTCAACAGTTAGAGGAGAGAAATAAGCAAAAGGACGCATACGACCTGAACGTGTGTCCCTCTTCGATAGATCATGCGATCTTCGGAAGCAAGGATCCGGCATCAGCGCCAGCCGAGAGCCGGGGCGACCATAGTCAGAATTGCCTCCATAACATGCGCATTGTAGGCCACACCCAGTTGATTGGGAATGGTGAGCAA
>PLTV01000006.1:0-3196 GCA_003164635.1 Acidobacteriaceae bacterium | reverse complement strand
TCGTCGAATTTTAGAGTCGAGGTCTGCAAATTCATTCCCAGTTTCGCGGCCCACGCGGCGGTCGCGTTGGAAGCAGATCCCCACCAGATCCGATCTCGCAATCCTTCCGAGTGCGGCTCAAGACGTAAAAGCCCAGGCGGATTGGGAAACATCGGACGTGGGTTAGGCTGCGCGAACCCCTTGCCCCGCAGCAGCTCGAGGAATTCTTCGGCGTGCCGCCGGCCAATGTCTGCATCATTCTCGCCTTCATTTGGGCTGTAACCAAAATAGCGCCAACCATCGATCACCTGCTCTGGAGATCCACGGCTGATTCCCAACTGCAGGCGCCCTCCAGCGATCAGATCGGCGGCGCCAGCGTCCTCTGCCATGTAGTGAGGATTCTCATATCGCATATCGATCACAGCGGTGCCAATTTCAATTTTTTGCGTCTTGGCGCCCACCGCCGCCAGCAGCGGAAACGGCGATGCCAGTTGCTGCGCAAAGTGATGGACACGGAAGTATGCGCCGTCCATCCCCAGGCGTTCGGCCTCCACGGCGAGGTCAATCGATTGCAGGAGTGCGTCAGCAGCTGAACGCGTTTCTGACTGCCGGGAAGGCGTCCAATGACCGAATGAAAGTAACCCAATCTTTTTCATACAATTCAGTTTCCCATCCTGGGCGAGAAATACGAGATGCCTCTTGACGCCTCAAGTCGCGCTCCCCGCGGACTCGATTCAAAATGGGCTCCCTACGGGTTCCTTACATATCTGCCGGAATAGCCGTCGAATAGTTGACATCGAGTGACGAAAATTGGGCATACATTCTGAAGATTCTGGTCGATGATACTCAGACGCGACTGACTGATCAACTGAAAAGCAGCGAGTTATCCCGCAACTGTTATTTGGCATTCGTCGTGCCTAACCAAGGCTGGGCAGCTTGCTCACAAAGGAATGGAAAAATGAAATCGACCTCTCTATTCGCTGTCGCCATAATGTTGTTAACCCCTGTTCTGGCGTATGGCGGCACGAAGGATTCTGCGAACTTCCAATTGACACAGTCAGTCACAGTTGCTGGCACTCAACTCGCCCCTGGGCAATACAGGCTCACCTGGGACGGGAGCGGTCCAAATGTTACGGTGAGTTTCGCGGAGGGCAAGAAGACGATTGCCACTGCCCCCGCTAAGCTCGCGAGCAACCCAACCAACCAAGAAGCAGTTGAAACCTCCACAGAGGCGGATAATACGACGGAGCTACGCGCCATCGACCTGAAGAGAATTACGCTTCAATTCAAAACTGAGGCGTCCAGTGCGGGCAATTGAATTGAGCGACAAAATTGGCTCGTTCACGAGAATCCGGACAATTCCTGACATTTGAGGACCTACCCACGTTCGGTGAGTGCCTAGGCGGTTGATCGCCAAGCCACATCAAGCGCCACAACGATTGTCGTTGCCGAAACAGCCGCTTTCAGGGAGTTCACTGGTCGGATTCATCCCGATAGGATGCCTTTGCATAAAAGATGAAGGCCCCCAAAGCGGGGCCACAAAGAGGAGCGTGTAAGCGAATTTTCTATCGTTGCGACTCTTTTCAGAGAAGTCTTCAAGGGCGTTCATTACCGGGTTTTGGGAGTCGTAGTAAACGCCGTTTCCTTCCGGTAATAGCCCTCCCTGCAACCTCTCTTAACGTAGGATGGTGTGGATACAGCTGTATGGAGGAGTGAGATCGATGAGAACTTTGTTTGGTCGGTCTAGGATGCCCGGCATCGTTTTAGCTTTGGTTTTCGGCACCGCGAGCGCCCTTGCTCAACAAGGCGCTCATGCCACGGTTGTGCCTCAAGCCAGCCGCCAGGCCGCTCCGGCATTTCAGCTGGCTGATAGTTCTGGAGCCAATAAGCAAGTGGCCGACTATCGGGGGAAAGTTGTGCTGCTCAACTTCTGGGCGACCGAGTGCGGTGGATGCAAACTCGAAATTCCATCGCTGATCGAATTGGCGTCAGCTCACAAGAGTGACAGTTTTACAGTCGTTGGCGTTTCGATGGATACCTCGTATGAGGGCTCGAAGAGCGCAGACGAAGCCTGGAGCAAGGTCAAGCCCTTCGTGTTGAATAACAAATTGAACTACCCGATTCTGATGGGGGAGGCTGCGCTAATAACCTCCTACAAATTGGGGGCTGTTCCGGCAACGTATCTGATCGACAGGCAAGGCCGGATCGCCGCCACCTACGCCGGCGTTATTGATAAGAGTGACGTGGATTCAAACATCGATAAGCTAATGGCCGAGCAGTAGCAGGAGAAGCCAAGGGTGCCTGTATCCGAATCTCCGCGTAGAGTCGTCTCTTCGGCCACTATAGTTCTCGGTTATTGACAACTGCCAAGACTCAACGACCGAATGTTGAGAAGCCTTCCGAAGATCGGTCCTCGAAAACGCCAATTGGACAGGAAACCATTCGGCACCCGTTCGAGCCCTAAATTCCGGACACTGGCCGACTTTAAGTTACCGATCTCCCATTCACTAGTGCTAGGGAACCCTCTGGCGTTCAATCGCGGCGAACTCAGCGCAACAGCAAACAATCGCATACAGCTAAACCCAGAGGAACAAAGCCTAATTCACACGAGTTCGATCGTCGGGCCGGTTCCGCAACCACCCCTGGTACGTCTCGCGCATCCAATATCGAATGAAGCTCTCGCTAGTCGCTGCCTGCCTTTTTGCCGTTTGCATGACGACAGCTCTTCGTGCCGATAACGCACGCTTCGACCTCGAGGGTCCCAAGATCGATATCCGCGTCACGCGCGGAAACGCCACGCTGCCCATCGCTGAGGTGCCCAACCTGCAGCCAGGCNNGTCGCCTTTCTTCGCGGCACGACAAACGAGCCGCCGGACAGCTGGTTCACCAAGATCGAAACCTGGGACAAAAGGACTGTGGAAGGCACGATCATTACGGTGCCCGACGAAGCTCAGCAGGCCATTCTCTTTGTAGCGCCCGAGACTGGCGGCGACTTCAACACCCTTCGCTCCGCCGTTAAAGGCAGGCCAGGCCTCTTCATTCGCGCCGATACCGACTTGAACGAAGCCTCCTTCGAGCAGCAGCGCATTGAACGCTATCTCGCTGCGATGAAGACCGTCCCTCAGAACGACGAGAAAGCTATCCAGGAGCACTCCGCGAAGCTGGCTTCAGCCCTCGCTCTGAAGCCGAACGCGGACTGCTTCAAGAAGCCTGTCGA
>PLTV01000032.1 GCA_003164635.1 Acidobacteriaceae bacterium | reverse complement strand
ACGGGGACTCGCTCGACCTGGTCCATTTTGACGCCGCGCACACTGATACCGATATCTATGTGCACTTCCACAAAGCCAACGTTTTGCATGTGGGCGATATCTGGTTCAACAATAACTATCCGTTTATCGACGAAGCGACCGGCGGAAACATCGGCGGCATGATCAAGGGAGCCGAAAAAGCGCTGGCTGTTGCCGACAGCGGCACGAAGATCATTCCGGGGCATGGACCGCTGGGATCGAAAGCCGATTTGCAGAAGTATCGCGATATGCTCGCTACGGTGCGCGATCGGGTCGTGCGGTTGAAGACCTCCGGGCTCACCGAAAGCCAGGCGATTGCCAAAAAGCCGACCGCCGATCTTGATGGCGCTTGGGTCAAAAACTTCGTTACGGGCGACGTATTTACCGGCATTGTATACAGGACTGTCTAGGAGGCTTCTCGCATGTCACGCTATGCCGAGCCAATGGCGCGGCTGATTGAAGAGTTAAAGAAGCTTCCGGGCGTGGGTACGAAAAGTGCGCAGCGCTTCGCGTTTCATATTTTGCGTTCGACAGACGACGATGCGTCGGCGCTGGCCGAAGCTGTGCGCGGCCTCAAGGCCAGCCTGCGGCTCTGTTCCATTTGCAACAACGTGACAGATGTGGACCCATGCGCGTATTGCGCCAGTCCCATGCGCAATCAGCGCATTGTGTGCGTCGTTGAGGAACCCACGAGTATTGCGGCCATTGAGCGCACCCGCGGCCAGCAGGGCGGCTACCAGGGCGTTTACCACGTGCTGCACGGAACGCTGTCGCCGCTTCATGGCGTGGGCCCCGACCAGTTGCGGACTGGGACGTTGCTCAGCAGGGTCGAGCGTGGCGAAATCGACGAGGTGATTCTCGCCACCAGTCCGACGCTCGAAGGTGAGGCCACAGCTACCTGGCTGGCGACGGCATTGCGTAGACCGCAGGTGAAGGTTACGCGGATTGCAACCGGCGTGCCGGCGGGCAGCGATATTGAATATGCCGACGAAGTGACGATGGCGCGGGCCATGGAAGGGCGACGCGAACTTTAACCACCTGCAGAAGGGCAGACCCTCGCTCTTAGCTCGCAGGGAAGTTTGCGTCTTCCCACCCATCGCAAAAACGCAATGGATGGGGCAACGACGCATCAGTTAAGCGCCTGAAGGGCTAGCTGCGCAGCTTGTTCAGCAGGTCTTGCGGGTGAACGGGCTTGGCGAGGATTTCGAACTCATACCCCTGGGCACGCGCCTTCTCGAGCAAATCGGCGGTGGCCGCCTGGCCGGAGAAGAGCAGAATCTTGACCGAGGGCAAGATGGAGCGGACCTGTATGGCGGCATCGATGCCGTTCAGATCGGCCATGATGACGTCGGAGATAAGCATATCGGGAGCGAACGTTGAGGCCATCTCGACGGCCTTCTCACCGGAGTAAACGGCGCGTGCTTCAAAGCCGCTCTGGTTAAGGATCATGGTCAGGGTGTCGGCGATTACGCGTTCGTCGTCGGCCACCAGAACCTTGGGTTTAGAGGAAGTCTCTGACATTACACTCCTGGACGGTGGGCGAACTCCGCGGGTTGCCTCGCGGCGCCCATTTTTTCAAGGAACCTTTACGTCTAGAACCATTCTAAAAGATGGCAGCGCCTGGAAAGTTGCTTTTTTGAATGGTAAGCTCGGGTTGACGCTACTCCCGAAAACCGTCAACCCCAAACCAGTCAGCAGAAACCGATAAACAACGGCCGGAGTTGTCTCCAGCCCACAGCCGGCGGATTCATCTGGGAGCAACCGGACGACTCTATACTTGCAACAACCGAAGCGGTGCAGGATTCATTTACCTCCCAGTTTGTTGCCGGGTCGCCCTTTGCTCATGGTGGGTCGGCTGCTTCCGGTTCGATCCCGAGCGAAAGACCGGGATCCACCGCGCGCCCCCAATGCGGGCCACGAATTGGTCACGCCGAGCTTTGCCGGAGAACTTTGCATGCAGGAAACGAGCACCAGCGCGGTCGTGCAGAACCCGTCGACAAAGGTCGAAGCAATCATTCGCGCCGAGCGCATTGAGAAGTATTACGCGCAGCCGAGCCAGAACCGTATCCAGGTAATTTCTGCGACGGACCTCTCGATTGTGCCGGGAGAGATTCTGGCGCTGCTGGGCCCGTCGGGGTCGGGCAAGTCGACAATGCTGCGCATGCTCACGGGGCTTTCGACGCCGTCGGCGGGGCAGGTGTACTGGCACGAGAAGCCGATCGCGGGCGCCGAGGTGAACGTCTCGATCGTCTTTCAGAGCTTTGCCCTCTTTCCCTGGCTGACGGTTCTTGAGAATGTGGAAGCGCCGCTGCAAGCCCGGGGCGTCAGTCGAGACGAACGCCGCGAACGGAGCATGAAGATGCTGGACACGGTGGGTCTGGACGGTTTTGAAGGCGCATATCCCAAGGAACTCTCGGGCGGAATGCGGCAACGGGTGGGCTTTGCCCGCGCACTGGTGGTGGAGCCGGAGGTTCTGTTCATGGACGAGCCTTTCTCCGCCCTGGACGTGCTGACGGCGGAGAACCTGCGCTCTGAATTGCTGGAGCTATGGGCCAACAAGGCTATGCCGACCAAGGCCATCTTTCTGGTTACGCATAACATCGAGGAAGCCGTGCTGCTGGCGGACCGCATCATTGTGCTGGGGCGCAATCCGGGCCATATCCGCACCGATTTTCGCGTTCAACTGGCGCAGCCGAGGGATCGCAAATCAGAACCATTCACGCAACTGGTCGACTACATCTACAAGGTGCTGACCAAACCCGACGTGGCGCCTGCGGAGGCGCCTGACCAGCAAGCCGGCCCGCGCATTCGCGACCAGCGTCAGATGCATTATCAAATGCTGCCGCACGCCCGGCCCGGCGGTGTTGCCGGCCTGCTGGAACTGCTGCTGGACAAAGGGGGGCGCGACGATATCTATCGCCTGGCGGACGATTTGGCCTTCGAAATCGACGACCTGCTTCCGATTGTGGATGCGGCGCAACTGCTGGGCTTCCTGAAGATTGAAGAAGGCGACGCGGCCATCACCGAGAGCGGCACAGAGTTTGCCAACTCGGAGATTTTGCGGCAGAAGGAACTGTTCCGTGACGCCGCGGTGGAGCACGTACTGTTGCTGCGCCAGATTCGCCGCGCCCTGGAATCGAAGAGCGACCACACCGTGCCGGAAGACTTCTTTCTGGACATGCTCGACGAACAGTTCAGCGAGGAGGAATGCCTGCGGCAGATGGAGACCGCAGTTGCCTGGGGCCGTTATGCCGAGCTGTTCGACTTTGACGCCGGCCGCCGCCGCTTTGTGTTGCCCGATATGCAGGACGAGGACATTGCCGCCATCGAGGACGCCAAGTGAATCTACAACATCCCCTTGCGCGATCTCCTGTTACCGCCCGGACACGGCCGTTCTTCATCGATCTGGCCGTGGCCGCCTGTGCGCTGGCATTCTTCTTTTCCATCATCAGCACCGGTGTCTACTGGCTGGGCAGACCGATCCCTGTCGTGCCCATTTCAAACGCCATCAGCGCTCTGCCGGTCTATGCCTTTTACTCCATCGTGCGCATGGGCATTGCCTACCTGCTGAGCCTGGTCTTCGCGATCACCTACGGCTACGTCGCGGCTTACAATCCCCGCGTTGAACCATGGATGATTGCGGTGCTCGATATTCTGCAATCCATCCCTGTGCTCAGTTTTCTGCCTCCCGTCGTGCTGGCCATGGTGGCGCTGGTTCCCGGCCATCAGATGGGCATTGAGATGGGCGTCATCCTGCTGATCTTTACCGGACAGGTGTGGAACCTGGCGTTCAGTTTTTACTCGTCGCTGAAGAGCATACCGAGGGAGATGCGCGAAGCCGCGAACATCTATCGGTATTCGGCATGGCAGCGGTTCTGGCAGCTGGAAATGCCGTATGCGGCGATCGGCCTGGTGTGGAATTCGAT
>PLTV01000239.1 GCA_003164635.1 Acidobacteriaceae bacterium | reverse complement strand
TTCTGGATCAGCGCCTTGCCCGGCTCGTCCTGCGGATGCGCTTTGCCGGCATAAATAATCTGCAATCCACCGGCCTTCGCGGCAATCTCCTTCAACCGTTCGGGATCGCGGAACAGCAGCGTGGCCCGCTTATACGTCGCCGCGCGCCGCGCAAAACCCAGGGTCAGCACCTTTGGATCAAGCACCCATCCGGTCCGCGAACCCACCTCGGCCAGCAACTCTTCCTTGGCACGCTCGTGCGCCGCAAGCATCGCCGCCTCGGGCACGTCGATGGCGTTGCGCAAATACAAATTGTCGCGCCGCCACGCGGGAACGTGCTCGTCCAGCATGTGCTGCAGCGGTTCGCCGATCCACGTCCCTGCATGCACGCCGTTGGTAATCGAATCGATCCTGAACTCCGGAAACATCGCCTGCGACACCTTGCCGTGCTGCATGGCCACGCCGTTGGCGTAGCGCGAAAACCTGAGCGCCAGCAGCGTCATGTTCAGCAGTCCGTCGCGGAAACTCCCCAGCTTTTCCAGGCGCGCCGTCCGGTCGCTGCCAAGGATGCGAATCGCCTGCTCGGTCGAAAATCTGTCGTGGCCTGCCGGCACTGGCGTGTGCGTTGTAAACACGCACTTGCGGCGCACCTGTTCGATGTCCGCCTCCGTGGCCGCGCCCAACGGTCCGCCGCCCAGCTGGCTCTCCAGCAGCGCCAGCGTAAGCAGCGCCGCGTGTCCCTCATTCATGTGGAAGACATTCACGTGCAGCCCCAGCGCATTCGCCATGCGCACGCCGCCCATCCCCAGCACAATCTCCTGCTGCAGGCGGTAGTTCGTGTCGCCACCATACAGGTGGTCGGTCAAACCGCGATCCCATCCCGAGTTGCCATCCACGTCTGTGTCCAGCAGGTAAATCGGGACGATATGACCATAGCGGCCTATTAGGTCGTAACGCCAGGCGCGCACGTTGACAACGCGATCTTCGACACTGACCGTAATGCGGGCAGGTTCTTCTGTGCAAAAATCCCGCGGGTCCCACGGCTGCACGTCTTCGCTCTGCACGCCATTGGGGTCAAGATGCTGGTGGAAATATCCCTTGCGATGAGCGAGTGTGAAGGCGACGAGTGGAACGCCCAAATCTGCCGCTGAGCGCAGCGTGTCGCCGGCCAGCACGCCCAGGCCGCCCGAATACGTCGGCATGCCCGGATTGATTGCGATCTCCATGGAAAAGTACGCCACTACGCCGGCGGACGGAAAGGACTCATAGGTAAACGGACGGGAGGAGGTTGGTGGCATGCTTTCTTGTCTCCGCTGCGCTTTGAATTGGGTAAGGCGACGACTCTTCTGAAAAGGTTTTCCTGAAGAACCTGCGTTTCCAGGCTCTGTGATTGCCTCCGGCCTACGGCGCGGACAGGCTTAATCCGACCACTTGAGTCTATCAAGGAACATTTCTGAAAACTGTGCCACGAAAAGGCCATCGGGGACCAAAGATCGCCCGCCCGCTTGATACAAAAGAGGTACAGCCAAGTCCTTCCACTGCGGCAAAATCCCTATTTCTGTGGATTTCTTTCCGAAATGCACACTTCCATCGTCGGTCGTTCTCGTTCAATCGGGAGTGAAAGACGGTTCTTACAAACTTATTCGATGCGGTGCGCGCCGCCCGAGGCATGGCAGATGTGGATTTGCGGAGCGATGCCAGTCTTGCTCTTATAGAGCTCGCCCAGGGCTTGCACAAAAGCATTTGCTTGCTGATGCTCAACGAGATTGATCGTGCATCCGCCGAAGCCGCCGCCCGTCAACCGCGCGCCGATCAACCCCGGCAAATTCTGTGCCAACGCGACCATGGTATCGGCCTCTTCGCAACTGGCTTCGAAATCCTTGCTGTAACTTTCATGTGCTTCGGCCATTAGCCGGCCCAGTTCGTGCAGTTCGCCGTCGATGAGCGCCTTCGCCGCCGCAACCGTACGCGTGTTTTCGGTGATCACGTGGCGTGCCCGCTTCAACGCCGTCGGCGTCATCTCTCCGCCCCATTTCTTCAAATCGTCAAGCGTGGCATCGCGAAGAAATTTCACCTCCGGCCTGTGGCTGGCGATCACAGCGCATGCTGCCTCCACATCCGCACGCCGGCTCGTATACCCCGATCCTGCCACCGAGTGTTTCACCATGGTGTTCGCAATCACGAGTTCCACATGTTCGGGAATCGGCGCGAGCTTGTAGCTCAGATCGCGGCAATCCAGGAGCAACGCATGGTCCTTCGCCCCGTTCGCTGAGATGAACTGGTCCATGATGCCGCAATTGGCGCCGACGAATTCGTTTTCCGCGCGCTGGCACAGACGCGCCAGCACAGGCCTGGGATAGTCCACGCCAATCAAGCTGGTTACGGCAAGTCCCGTGGCTACCTCGACGGCCGCCGAACTCGACAAGCCCGAACCCAGCGGCACATCGCCCCAGAGGCTCAAGCTGAATCCAGGAATTGTGTGACCCTCTCCGGCCAGAATCGAAATCACACCCAGGGGGTAGTCTGTCCAATGCTGGGTAGCTTTCGCCGGCAGGTCCGCGGCGTCAAAGTAAAGAACCTGCCCGTAATTTTCAGAAAACAGCGCGATCTTGCCGTCGGCGCGAGGTGAGATTCCGGCCAGCGTCGCAAAGTTGATGGCAGCGGGCATCACAAAGCCCTCGGCGTAATCCGTGTGCTCGCCGATCAGGTTGACGCGGCCCGGTGCAGAAAAAATCGCCGGTTCTGCCTCAAACCTGGCTTCGTGCAACGCTCTGAAGGCCGCTATGTCGTGCATATCAGCTCCCACTGTAAATGGTTTCAAACTCCACCGCCATCGGCCACGAAGCGGTCTCTCCGGGTTGAAGCAAGCGCGACCAGGGGCCTGTCTGCGCCAGCGAATCCACCGGCGCGGTCGCCGGCTCGAGAGCAACGCACATCTGTTTCGAACCTGGCCGCTCCGGCCAGCCGCCGTAGCAGAGCCACAATCCCAGGTAGGGCGTGGCCGACGGGTCAAAGCCGATGCGGATCGCAATTCCGGGCTTCCGTCTTTCAAGCAGACACCAGTTTTCGTTCTCGTGCAGGGGTCCGGCAAAGAGCTTATCGCCAATCCCCGAGGTCTCTGCGCGCACCCTGCTCAAGTCGTCTTCACCGCCGACGGGTAGCCTTGCGATTGGCCAGTTCACCTGGTCGCCGCGGCGGCCCAGGCGGTGGTTTCGCGAGCCTTCCACGCAGAGCTTCTGAATCGAATGCGGAAGTTGAATCCGGTCGCCTTCCTCTACAACGAACAAAGGATGCGCGGCCCAGGACCACGGCGCGGCAAAACTGCCGCGGTTCGTCACCTGGTAATTCAGCGCAAGTTTGCATCCGCGGGTGGTCTCCGCGAGGTGGAAGGTCCGCTCCAATGTCAACGGCAGCGAGAAGCATTCCCCTCGAAGCGTGCCTGTTATTGTCTCTTCGGCGTTCTCATTCGACGGCAGCCATTCCACCCGCCACAGATCGCCATGATCGGGCACGGACACAGGTCCTGCTTCCGTTTCGATGGAACAAGCGGCCACAGAGGGAAGACATTCATCCCAGCCGCTGGCATCGCCGGCGTCGAAACTCATAGTGCGCGTCCGCGGGCCATAGGGTGCCAACGGAGCCTGCAACAGCTCGAACGCGCCGATCCGGATCGATGCGATCTTTCCGCCCAACTGCGGAATCATCCGGATGGAGCACTGACCGGCCTGAATGAGAACGTTTTCTTTCTCGCCGGCGTTGACCAGAACCATCGGAACTCACTCCCCCAGGACTGCTGCGTATGCCGCCCTGAAGCGCTCCCAGATCGTGTCCAGCCAATCCGCATGCTCGGGTTTCATCAGAACAGAACGGAAACAGGTTGCGGCTCGCACTCCCCCCGCATCGGCTGGGCGAAACCAGGATTGCGGCAATTGTACAAGAGCTAAATGCAAATCCCGTGCGGCACAGGCCACAAACGTATCCTGTGCCAACTGCGAGGAGTCTTTTCCTGCCAAATCTGCGGGCTTCCATACCACGATATCGAGCTCTGGGCCGCCGTGTGCCAGCCCGTCAAGGCTCGGAACCTTGCGGATGCGCCGGTCCAGCTCGAGGGCTGCCTCGCGCCCACGGCGCAGGCCGCGAGCGAACGCCCCATCTTCCGTCAGCGGTAAAAGCTGTTGCGTCGCCCAGAGAGCCACGGCGGCCGCACCGGCGCGGGAACATTCCAAACTGATCTCGCCCAGATGCAGCTCCTTCGATGTGAAGTAAGTGTAGGGCGAGTCGTGCTTATAAAAACGTCCGACAGCTGCATCGCGAAACAGCACGCATCCACATCCATAGGGCTGCAACCCGTGCTTATGGGGATCGACGACCAGCGAATCCGCTTCGGGAATGGCTGCGAATGCGTCCCGTGCGGAGTCATCCAAGTGTCCGCGAATCAAGCGGAAATACCCGCCATACGCAGCATCCACATGGACCCGGAAACCATAACGCTGCTTCAGCTTCAACACTTCAGCGAGTGGGTCCACCGCTCCAATCGCCGTGGTGCCCAGCGTAACGACCACCGTTCCCACATCGCCTTTCCTGAGTTCATCTTCCAGGCGATCGAGCCGCATCCGTCCGCGCTCGTCTGCATCCACCGCAGTGAATTCCAGCTTCAGAACGCTGGAGATACGGCTGTGCGTATAGTGGGCCTGTTCCGAGCCCACAATTCGCCGTCCCGGCGCCAATTGGCCCGCGATCCAAAGCGCTTCAAGATTGGCGATGGTGCCGCTCGAGGTCAGGTGGCCCAGGTACTCAGTCCAGCCGAACATGCACGCAATCTCGCGGACTGCCTCGATCTCCATCTCCGAACTGGCCCGGCCNNCGTGGTTGTTGGGGTTGATCTTCATCGCCAGGGCATAGGCTGCCCGCGCCACGGGATGCGGAGGCTTGAGCATCTGTCCCGCATACAGCGGATGAAAGTAGGGATAGTTGTCGCCCAGCCGGTGAGCGACGGCGTCCAGAACCTGGGCCATCGCCTGGGAATCGGCGGCGGGCTCGGCCTCAAAAGGGGGTAGACCGGCGAACTCCTCAGCCAGCGCCTNNAGACGCCGGCCAAGAATTTATGCACTCTTTTCCAGAGCAATGGTACACTAGCGCCAGCGTTAGAACCGAACGGGGCAGTAGCAGCATTCGCCCAAATAAGCAAGATTCTGCCAGTGGTCGC
>PLTV01000030.1:1328-3427 GCA_003164635.1 Acidobacteriaceae bacterium | reverse complement strand
CTCGGAGGAGGAGATGCGCTGCTCCGCGGTGTTTTCGGCCGCCTCGATATAAATGCAATTGGAGGGGCAGGCGGCGGCGCAGAGGAAGCAGGCTACGCATTTCTCGAGGCCGTTTTCGTCGCGCTGGAGAACGTGGGCGCCTCGAAAGCGCTGCTCAAAGACGGCTCCGCGCAAGGGGCCTTTGCCATCGGGATAGTTTTCAACCTGGGTGGGCTCGAGGATCTCCCGAAACGTAATGCTCATGCCCTTGGCGATGCCGGCGAGGTTGCGCACGATCGACATGAGGCAAGTATACGATGAATGCCGGGAGGAGATCACGATGGGGAAGGCGTTTTGGGTGACGGTGCTGGCGCTGGGCCTGATGGTGAGCGGGACGCGTGGACAGAGCCAGTCGCAGGGATCGGCGGCGGGAGTTTCGCCGAACGCGGCGAGCTCCGCAAGCGGCGAAGGCATGCCGATGAGCAAGCCGGTGGTTCCGGCGGGGCCGTTGAAAATCACCTATGGCGATGAGACGTCCGAGTGGACTCCGGCGACGCTGGCTGCGCTGCCGCACAAGACGATTACGGTTTTCAACGAGCATGCGAAAGTGAACCAGACCTACTCCGGGGTGGAGTTGATGGAGCTGCTCAAGAAGCTGGGTGTTCCGGAGAAGCCGCATGGCAAGGAGTTTCGGCTGTACATGGTGGCGGAGGGCAGCGATGGGTACCAGGTGGTTTATTCGGTGGGCGAGGTGACGCCCGACGTGCACGATGCAACGATCCTGGTTGCCGATGCGATGGACGGAAAGGCGCTGGCGGGCACAGGCCCGGTGCAGTTGGTGGCGACGGGCGAAAAGCGGCCGGCGCGTTGGGTGCGCAACCTAGTGGCGATCCGGGTGAAGACGGCGGAGTAGGGGCAAGCCGGCGAACCCTTGTTCGGGCGAAGCCGTTATCAAACGCTCAAGAAAGCGAACCCCACCCGTAAAGATGGGGTTCGGTTGTTGATGGGCAGTCTGAAAAGGCTAAGTGTTACTGAGGGTGTTCGTCTTTCTTCGGCTTTTCCGGGCTTTCTTTGCGGGGTTCTGGTTTTTCGGGAGCGGCCTTCGCCGGCTCGGCCCTTTCCTGCGGCCTGGCCTCGGGCTGCGCGCGCGGGGCGGGCCTGGGAGCGGTTTCAGGGCGAGCCTGTTCGGTGCGGCGTTCGGGGGTGGGGCTGGGCCGGGCTTCGGGCCGGGCGGGTTCGGCGGCACGCGNNGTTGCGTTCGGCCGGGCGGGTTCGGTGGCACGCGGAGCTGGAGCTACGTTGGGGCGCGCTTCGGGCCGGACAGGCTCGTTGGCTCGAGGCGCGGGAGTCACGTTGGGACGGGTCTCAGGCCGCGCGGGCTCATTGGGGCGGGGAGCGGGTTGGACGCTGCCCGGGCGAGCCGGGACTGGAACCGCGGCCTGGGCTTGGGGGCGAACCATGGGTGGCGCCGGATGCACGTCGCGATCGGCTTGGATTGGCTTGGCGACGACGAGCTCTGCCGGACGCCCGTGATTGACGTTGACGAAGGCGGCTCGGTTGACGCTGGCGGTTCGGGCGATCTCGACCTGCGAGGTCATGGGTGGTGCGTGGGGTTCCTGGCGGAGGGCGACCAGTTCTGCCGGACGGGGACGGACAGCAATGCCGCCTGGGCCACCGTTATAGCTAATGCGCTGGCTGTTGTTGACGATGATGGTGCGGTTGTAGACGTTGTGCACGACGTTGACATTGATGTTGTTGACGGAGCGGTTGTAGTAGAAGCGACCGCTGTTCCAATAGCCGCCCTGGTAACCGGTGCCGACATAGCCGAAGCCGTAATTCACGCCGCCGTAGAAGCCGATGTGCGGGCCCCAATACCCGTGGAAAAAGCCGTAGTGGTTGTGGGCATAGCCCCAGTAGCCGGGGGTCCATAGTGCGCCCTGATAGGGGGCCTGCACCCAGACGCCGGGAACCCAGTAATAGCCCGCGGAGGCATAGTTCCAATAGCCGGGAGTCCAGATGTAATCGTCGCCGGGATCGGGTGGCTGCTGGTACTCAGGCAGAGGCGGAGGCGGCTCGGACGCGGTTTCAGTGGGTTGTTCTCCGTAAGAGGCGTCGTCGAT
>PLTV01000030.1:0-1261 GCA_003164635.1 Acidobacteriaceae bacterium | reverse complement strand
TCGGAACTGGATTTGCATCCTGCGGTATAGAGCGACGCCGCAAGGACGAGCAGAGAAATGGGGGCAAGCCGCAGAAGACTGGTCTTCATTTGTTTCACTCTCCGGAGAACTTCGATTCCTCAAATTGGATTGGATGCNNGGGCTGGTGTGGCGCGACCCGGGCGGCACGGATTTGCCGTGATTGTTGGCAGGAGGCGTGGTGACGGGCTTGCGTTCGGGTTTTGGATTGATGAGTTGCCGACAGAGAGGCGAATCCTGACCGCGGGCGAGGCCGGGCATGGCGTCGGCGGTGCGGCACACGCGCAGCTTCATGGCGTCGGCGTCTTTGCCGCTGAGGAGTTGGGTGCGTTCGAGATTGTTGAGCGGATCGAGGTCGTAGCGATAGACGAAGTCTTCGGCGGGCTTTTCAGCTCCATGATCGATGTGGATCCACGTGCCGAGCATGGACCGACCGGTGGGCTCGGCGAGGCCAGCGTAGGCCTGCGTCCAGTCGACACCTGCTGCGGGGTTGGCATTCCAGATGGGCGCGGCCTGGCCTCCGCGCATGAAACGTGCCGCCCAGATATGCTGGGCGCGGTCGTAGTGGAAGGCGGTGAAGTAGACGTCGGGCGCACATTCAATGCAGCCTTCGTAGAGGGCCGCTGGTTCGGGCGCGTCACCGGGAGAAAAGGTCATGAAGTTGGCCCAGCGGAGGTTGTAGCCCTTGAGCAGGGGTGTGAGTGCGTGATTGGTGAGATTGACGCTCCAGACGTTGACGGAATCGTCAGAAGGTGAGGCGTCGGGTGCGGCGCGGAGGGTGGTGACGACCAGGGCTGCGTCGTATTGCACGCCGATTTCGCGGATGGCGCTCCACTTCTCGGCGCCGAGCGCCTGTGTGACCCAGACAACGATGTCCTGGTCTTTCTGGGCGTGAAAATCCATCCATCGGAAGGGGTCGGGCCCCTGTTGGGAATGGGCAGAGAGTGTGGCGGCGAAGGCGGCGAGGAAGAGGCCGGCGACGCGCCAGGAGAGGAGGCGACGCATGGATTCAGGTATACCAGACAGGCACGAGAAAGATGCCGTTGGACGGAGTTGGCGGTTGTGGTTCCGGGCACCTGCGGTGCGGCTCAGTTTCGCTCCCCGTGATTCGAGCAGAACGAGATGGAAAACGAACAGAGGCGGGTGAAGGTTCGTGGTCTCTTACGTCTTCAACGCGAGACAGGGCGCACCTGATCTTCTGGGAGGGTCAGTCGCGGTCACCCGCTGAATCCATTTCCCAGAA
>PLTV01000148.1 GCA_003164635.1 Acidobacteriaceae bacterium | reverse complement strand
TTTTCTTCGCCTAGCATCTCGCAAAAACGCTTCTCTTGTCAAAGCCACTTTTCCACAGGCTCCCATTCGCTTCTTTTTCAATAGCTTGAAAGTGGATGTCTCAACAGTTCCATGTACCATGGAACAGAATCAAGGGGATCACGCATGAGGCTTTTTCGCACCCAGACCGGCTGCATTGTCGAAGAAAAGGGTCAGCACTACCGCATCGAAAATGTCGACGGCGCCGGCTGGGACAGCCTACTCGCCCTGGAGGATCTCCATGCCGGGCTCACCGCCTTCATCCAGGACCTGACGCCTTCAGCCGCGGCGACCGATCCGGCCGAACTCCTTGCCCCCATCGGCCATCAGGAAGTCTGGGCAGCCGGTGTCACGTATTACCGCAGCCGCGGCGCCCGCATGGAAGAGTCAAAGGACGCCGGCGGCGGCAGCTTCTATGACCGCGTCTACTCCGCCGAACGCCCTGAGCTCTTCTTCAAATCCACCGCCAGCCGCACCGTCGGTCCCGGCGGCAAAGTCCGCATACGCGCCGACGCTACCTGGTCGGTTCCCGAGCCCGAACTCACCCTCCTTGTCAGTCCCAGCGGCCACATCACCGGCTACACCATCGGCAACGACATGAGTTCTCGCGACATCGAGGGTGAAAACCCGCTCTATCTTCCTCAGGCCAAGGTCTACAGCGGCAGTTGCGCTCTCGGCCCAAGCATTCTGGTTGCCCAATCGCCGCTGCCGCCTACAACCGAAATCTCCATCGAAATCCTGCGTAATCAAGCAGTCGCATTTGCAGGCCAAACCACCCTCGCCGAGCTCAAGCGAGAGCCACAATCCCTCGTCGACTATCTCTTCCGCGACAATGCCTTCCCACAGGGCTGCTTTCTTATGACCGGCACCGGCATCGTTCCGCCCAGCAACTTCACCCTCGCCTCAGCCGACCGTATCCGCATCACCATTCCCCCCATCGGCACTCTCGAAAACGAAGTCGGCTGAACTATGGTTCCTATCTCGTATAACTTCAGTTGATAACTCGTAACTACATTAAGTGGCACGTCAGTACCGTTCTACTCCTTCCCGGTTTTGGCCTGGGAGCTGTTAACATCGGATGAATTAAGCGGCGTGCTTCAATTTACGCCGCACACCTTTCATTGAGCGGGCACATTCCCCTGGTCCAAATTGGCCGGCTTGTTCTCCTGGCCGCTGCCAGTACGTGGATTCGCGCGATCGATATGAAATGTTTCCCTATTCCGGAGGCCGTACCATGCAATCCAGGTCGATCGCTTTGCCCCTCCAACTTGCCAGAGGAGCCGTCTTTCTCCTGGCATGTCTCCCGGCTTCCGCACAGTTTCCGTCGAAGATCACGCGCGTCGTGGTCATCGTGCAGGAGAACCGCACTCCCGACAATCTGTTCCACTACCTGACACCTGCCTGCCCTATTCCCAAAGACGCCAAGGGCCTCAGCGCCTGCACGCCCAGCCCTGTCACCGACAGTTGCTACAACATCTCTCCATGCGGACTTTCCAACCAGAAAGGTTCGCCCGTGCGCGAAACCTTAAAGTCCATATCTCTCTCCAGCACCGTCAATCCCGACCACTCACATAAATCCTTCGAGCAGATGTGCGATCTCGATACGTCTACCTTCCAATGCCGCATCGATGGCGCCTGGCGTCTTTCCGGCAGCAACGATTCTTATACCTACGTTTCCAATGCGTCCGTCACAAATTCGAACGGCTCCAAAGGTCATATCCTCGATCCCTACATGACGCTCGTCAAGCAATATGGCTGGGCCAACTACATGTACCAAACCAACCAGGGCCCCAGTTATACCGCCCATCAATTCATCTTTTCCGGTACCTCGGCGCTCTCGTCCACAGACGATGCTAATTCCATCTTCATTGCCGAAAATCCCATCAGCTCGTTGCAGAAGGAATCCGGATGCCTCGCTCCTGCCGGCGCTGCGAATGACCTTATCGAGCCCGTGATGGGCCAGCCAACACCGGGTTGCACGCTTTACGGCAACAAGTCCGTAGAGGAATGTCCCATCACCAATACCGCGCTCGACTACCCAGTCAACCCCGTCGGCACCTTTTGCACCTCGCACCAGAGCATGGCCGACGTTCTCGATGCTCCCGCAATTTCCTGGAAGTATTACGCCACAACGCCGGGCTACATCTGGACAGCGCCGGTCTCCATCCAATCCATCTGCCAACCCGCCTTTGTCAATCCCAATGGCGACCCAAGTTCCAGCCTCAAATGCACCGGCAGCGAATGGACCGCCAATGTCGACACCAACAATCTCGGCACCGACATCCTGCGCGACGTTACCAACTGCAATCTTGCCAATGTCAGTTGGATCACGCCCGATGGCGTCTGGTCAGACCACGCGGGATCCTATGGTCCCTCCTGGGTGGCGGCCATTATCAACGCCATCGGCAACAATCCCACCTGCCCCCAGGGAACNNTGCCATGCACCTCAGCCAACTGCCCGGCGGCCTATCAATATGGATTCCGCGTCCCACTGCTCGTCGTTTCCGCCTACACGCCTGCCGGTCTCATCGACAACATACCCCACGACTTCGGCAGCATCCTGCGCATGATCGAAGGCGTCAACAATCTGCCCGAAGGGGAACTCGGCTTCGCAGATGCCCGCTCCACATCCGACCTCTCCAACTTCTTCGCTCTCTCCACGCCCCGCGGCTTTACCACCATTCCTGCTGAAAAGAACGCTAACTTCTTCTTGACATACAAAGGCGCCGCAGTCGAACCCGACGACGACTAAAATGCCCAAGGAAAAAGCGGCCCTCCCGTTGGGGAGGGCCGCTATCGATCGAAAACTCGTTCAAATCGAATGGACTTAAGCCGCCGACCTACTTCAGGTCGAGGTGGAAGGTCACATCGATCTGGTTGCCGTCCGCCTTCCAGTTGGCCTTGAATTCATCCGTCTTCGCAGTCGTGGCAATGACCCATTTGTAATAGATCGCGTCGAAAGTGTAGGTGTGACTCGGGCAGACACCATCGGCAAGGTGGCCTTTAATGAACTTGCCATACAGGTTTCCGTAATTCGGTGAGCTCTTCACCACCCATTGCCCGGGCGTAATTTCCGCGCACGTCTTGGTGTTGTAGAGAACAAAGGCCGTCAGATACGTCTTAACGTTCGGATAAACCTTCCATGTCCCCGACGCCTTCACTGTTGTGTCTGGCAGAAATCCTCCGTTGTCCCCTTTCGATGGATCGACTTGGATCATGCCGACGCGAATGTCTCCCTTGCTCTCTTCAGGATGGTTCTTCGTGCTTTCGCTGTAAGTCGGCGTTGCGGCGAGCGTGACTGCGCTCAACGCAAGCATAGCCCATAGCTTTCTCATGGGCAGACGGGAAAGTGATCTGTCCTGCATCATGCTCCTCCAATTCGATTGTGAATAACTTGTCCCCTGGATTTCGGCGAGTGTAAGGCTCAATCGAATTAGATTGCAACGAATTTCTTTAAATAACTCTGCAATGTTACTACTTTGCAATGATGAGGTTATTTGTAACTTAGTTATCCTCTAGCTCATTCTTTATAACTATATGGACACTGGCTGGCTAATGGTTAATCCATCCCGTTTTTCATGAATGAGGGACTCTTCTCCACCAAGTCTCTCAGTCCTTCAGTCCCTCGCGTCTTCAAGCCCGGGCAGCCTTCACCGCGGCGGTCAACTCCGGGACTACCTCAAACAAGTCCCCCACGATCCCGTAATCAGCCACTTCAAAAATTGGCGCCTCAGGGTCTTTATTGATCGCCACAATGCATTGCGATCCCTTCATCCCCACAAGGTGTTGAATCGCGCCGGATATGCCGACGGCAAGATAGAGCTTGGGCGCAACCGTCTGCCCGCTCGAGCCAACCTGCCGTTCCATGGGAAGCCATCCGTTATCGCAGATGGGCCGCGAAGCCGCAAGCTCCGCGCCGAGCGCGGCCGCCAGCTCCTGAACCAGCGGAACGTTCTCCGCCTCCTTGATGCCGCGGCCCACGCTCACAATCAACTGGGCAGAGCCCAGGTCGATTGTCTGCGCGCTGCCGCGGAAGGGCTCACCGGGGGTGGTGCGAATCTGCCCCGCGTCAATCGTAGGCGCAAATGTCTCAATCGGTGCTGCCATAGGAGTTGGGGAAGCCTCCGCCCGGAATGCCCCTGCCTGTACCGACACCAGGCATATTCCATCGCCTGCCGGCTTATACGTTCCATTCAGCCGCCCCTGCATCAACTGCCGTGTGAACGCAGGGCCGTCGCCAATGTTCACTACATCGCTGATCAGCACCTGGCCCAGGCGCGTAGCCAATGCCGGCGCGTAGTCGCGCACCTGATAGGAATGCGGAAAGACAACGTACGCAGGGTTCTCACGCGCAATCAACTGTTGGAGTGCCAGCGTGAATCCATCGGCCGTGTAGTTTCCGAGCAGCGCGTGTTCTACGCGCACGGCCTTGGCCACGCCGCGCAGCGCGACCTCTGCCGCCAAAGCGGCCGTATCGTTTCCTACCAGAGCCGCGGTCACGCTCGATCCGGTCAAGCCNNTGTGTCGACTTCTGCTTCTGCGGCAGGCTCACACTTTCGAGCTGAACTGTAGGCTTCGCGTTCACGCCCAGCTCTCCCGCACTGAGCGTTTTCACTTCTTTTGTTTTGGCCTTCTTGATACCCATAAGCGTGGCGTAGCGCAGCTTATTGCCGCCCGACTGAATCGTAAGCACCGCGGGAGTCGGCATGTCGATCTGCTGGAACCATCCTTCTTCCAACTCGCGCTTCACCTTCAGCCGCTGGCCGTCCACTTCGACATTCAGAATCAGCGTTGCGTGCGGCACGCCCAGCAGTTCGGCAAGAATCACGCCCGTCTGCCCCAACCCCAGGTCTTCTGACTGCAATCCAGTCAACACCAGGTCTGGCGACTCCGGTTGCACCGCCGCCGCCAGCAGCCGCGCTACACCCAGCGCGTCCCGCTCGGCAAGGTCGTCGCAGGCAATATGGATTGCCCGATCCGCACCCTTGGCCAATGCCTCGCGAATCGTCTGGCCCACGCGCTCGGGGCCGGCGCTCACCACCACCACCTCGCCGCCCTGTTTTTCTTTCAATTGAAGCGCCTCTTCCAGCGCATACGCATCCGGCTCGTTCAAGGCAAACTGCAAATCCGCTTCGTCGATCCATTTGCCCGACGAGCCCAACCGCACCTGCGCGTCCCGCTCCGGTACCTGTTTGATTGCCACCAGTATCTTCATAAGCTCTCGACCTCGACTATCTTAACTCGCCGAGCATGGCGGGGTCCGCCTGCAGCCGCTGCCCATGCCGCAGCGTGCATTTGACGCCCTATAATCAGCAAGACTTCCAGGAGACTCGCCACCAGGCATCCCTGCAAGCCGGCCACGCCCCCAAGGATCAGATGACGATAATCGTTCGCGCGTTCTCCCAGGCATTCCTGATCTTCGCTTTGTTCACCGCACTCTGCGCCGCGCAAACGCAGTCTGGCTGGCCCGTCTACAACGGCGGGCTCGACGGCGACCACTACTCCCGTCTTGCGCAAATCAACCAGGCCAACGTGCATCTGCTCAAGCAGGCATGGACGTTCGACACCGGCGAGGCCGGCGGCATTCAAGACAACCCACTCGTTGTCGGTCGCACGCTCTACGCCTACACACCAAAAGAAAAAGTCGTCGCCCTCGATGCTGCCACCGGCAAACTCCGATGGAAGTTCGACTCCGGAATCCAGGGCAATCAGCCCGACCGCGGCATGACGTGGTGGTCGGACAATGGCCACGGCCGCGTCTTTGCCGGTGTCTTGAATTTTCTCTATTGCCTTGATGCCGACACGGGCAAGCCCATCGCTTCGTTCGGCGAAAACGGCCGCATCGATCTGCGCAAAGGGCTGGATAGGGGATTAGCGGGCGGCAACTTCGAAGAGCAGTCCATCGTACTCACCACGCCCGGCGTTCTTTACAAAGACATGATCATCGTGGGCGGCCGCAATCCAGAAACGCACCCTGCGCCACCCGGCGACATTCGCGCCTACGACTTGCATACCGGCAAGCTGCGCTGGAGCTTCCATACCATTCCTCGTCCCGGCGAGCCTGGCTACGAAACCTGGCCGGCCGATGCCTGGAAGACCGCCGGCGCCGCGAACAACTGGGCCGGTATGGCGCTCGATGCCGGGCGCGGCATCCTGTATGCGCCCACCGGCTCGGCTGTATTCGACTTCTACGGAGGCGATCGCGNNTGGCATTTCCAGGGCGTGCATCACGACATCTGGGATCGCGATTTTCCGTCCGAACCGGCACTCTTCACGCTGAAGCGGGATGGAAAGACCATTCCCGCGCTCGCGCAGACTACCAAGCAGGGCTACCTCTATCTCTTCGATCGCGTCACCGGCAAGCCTCTCAATCCGATTCGCGAGATTCCGTATCCAACGAGCACGGTTCCTGGCGAAGTAACCGCACCCACGCAACCCAGGCCGGATCTTCCCGAGCCCTTCGCGCGCCAAAGCCTGACGGAGGACATGCTTACCGCGCGCACGCCCGCTGCCCATGACTGGGCCTTGAAAGAATTCCACACCTTCCGCAGCAATGGACAGTTTTTTCCGCTCGCGCTGAATCAGCAAACGGTGGTCTTTCCCGGCTTCGACGGCGGTGCGGAGTGGGGCGGCCCTGCGATCAATCCAGCCACCAACATCCTCTACGTGAACGCAACCGAGATGGCGTGGCTTGGCGGGCTTCTTCCCGCGGAACATGGCGGAAGCCCCGGTGCGCAGGTTTACGAAAGCCAGTGCGCCATGTGCCACGGTCCTGATCGAGCGGGCGCACCGCCGGCCTTTCCATCCCTTGTTTCCATCCTTGATCGGCTTTCCGTTCAGCAGGTCACCGACAACGTGAAGAAGGGTAATGGGCGCATGCCGTCCTTCCCCAACATCGACGCCGCGCACCTCGCAGCGCTGATCGATTTTCTGCGCACGAGCAGCGGAGCATCGAAGTCCGATGCGGCCAAGGAACTGGGATCGGTGCCGGTGCTGCAGATGACTCAGCAGGCGCACAGCGACAAAGCCGGAGCCGCTGTCTACCAGGATCATTGCGGCATCTGTCATGGCGAACACATGGAAGGAAACGCACCGTCGATTCCGATGCTGGTGGGTGTCGGTGGCCGCCTGAGCAAAGCGCAGATTGTGGACATGATTCAGAAAGGGAAGGGAACTATGCCTGCGATGCCCGACGTCGCCGGGCCCGACCTCGAAGCCTTGCTTCGCGTTTTGGAAGTAAGCGATCAGCCGAAAAAGCAGTCTGCTTCAGACGAGGACGGCCAGGATCGCTACACCTTTACCGGCTACCGCAAATTTCTCGACCCCGACGGCTACCCTGCGATCACGCCGCCGTGGGGAACCTTGAACGCCATTGACCTCAAGACAGGCAAGTACGTCTGGAAGATTCCTTTCGGCGAGTATCCGCAACTCGCGGCGCAGGGCCTCGCAAACACCGGCACTGAAAACTACGGCGGCCCCGTAGTCACCGCCGGTGGCGTGCTCTTTATCGGAGCCACCATCTATGACCGCAAGTTCCGTGCCTTCGATATTCGCGACGGCAAGCTGCTCTGGCAGGCGGATCTGCCCTTCTCCGGCGTCGCAACCCCCGCCACGTACATGGTCGACGGCAAGCAGTATGTTGTTATAGGAACCAGTGCTGCCCGCGACCCTAAAGCTCCACAGGGCGGAGCCTACGTCGCCTTCTCGCTTCCGTAAGCGCACTGAAAGTTATGTCGCTTTGTGCCTGAGGATTCTCTATCGCAATTCGCCGGGTGGCTCATTCACCACTAGCCCCGCGGTCTGGGCCGCCAGGGCCTGCTTCAAATCAAAGGTGAAGAACGTTGTGGCCCCAAGCTCAATCGCCGTCGCTACGTGCAACAAATCAGCCGCACGTACGCCAATGCTGGCTGTGTGCTTCCTTGAGAGCGCTTTGGCTCGCTGAAATGCCTCATCGGAGACCGGCCGCCACTGCAACAGGCCGGAACGAAAGTCCGACTCCAGGTCTCTCATTGCATTGACAACGTTTTGTTCCGACATTTCTCCGCGAAAGACGCGCAAACCAAATGCGTTGATCGTTTCCATTTCGCAGAGCGCCGACACCACGAGTGTCTCTGCGGCTCGGGATGCCAGCAGCAGTGCTGACGCGGTGTTGCTGTCACGAAAATGCAAGGAGAAAAGGAAACTGGCGTCTAGGTAAATCATCGCACCCGTCACCGGTTGTCGCGGTCTGCCGAAATGATCTCGGCGCCAGACACCTTAAGAACGCGGTCTCCGAAATTCGCGCGCATCCGTCCAAGAAAATCGGGAAGCGGCGGCCTGACCACACCTTCTTCCCCGGTTTCTGGCGTCAAACGCGCAATCACCCGGCGGCGCTTCGTGACCTGCACTGCTTCGCCCGATCGCAGCATTTCTTCCACCTTGCGGAAGTCATAACGAAGATCGCGGACAGACACGGATTTCATGTATCACATTTTAGCATCACATTGGATTTGGGACTCGCCCGCGAAGCGCCATTCCTTCGATCGCTTAAGATGTTCGTTTTTTGTTCGCCCTTTCACGGCTTTTTGCGCTATGCTGGCTTCGCACCGAAGGAGGTCGCGCAATGGACATTCAAAAAGAGCTTGTTTCCGAATTTGACCGCGAAGCCGCAAGAACCCGCAAAATGCTCGAAGCCGTTCCAGATGACGCCGATTTCACCTGGAAGCCCCATGCCAAGTCCATGACCCTGGGCAAATTGGCCGGACACGTGACTGACATGGCAGGCGAATGGGGACTTCACACCCTAACGCTCGATAAGCTGGAGTTCCCCGCCGATCACAAATGGGAACAGTGGACGCCTAAGAGCCGCGCCGAACTCCTTGAAAAATTTGACAGCAACCTGGGAAAAACGCGCGATGCGCTGGCTTCCGTTTCTCCTGAGAAATGGGACCAGAACTGGAAATTTGTTTGGGGCGAGACGCCGTTCATCGATCAGCCGCGCTACCAGGTGTGGCGCGAAACGGTCATGAATCATCAGGCTCATCACCGCGCCCAGCTCGGCCTCTATCTCCGCATCCTCGGCGCGAAGATTCCCGGCAGCTACGGCCCCTCCGCCGACGAAATGTAAGTGCCGCCTGCCTTCTCCCTGAAACAAAAGAAGAGGCCGTTTTCACCCTTGCCTTGGTGAAAACGGCCTACAAGTTTTTGCTGACGCTTACTTGCTCGGATCGGCAAGCGCACCGTAAACGATGGCGCGGCTTTCCCCTTCGAGCGGTGGGCTGGCAGGCCCCAGCATGCGCTGGATCATCCCGACGAACACGATGTCGTTGGTCGGGTCGACCCAGAACCACGTGCCCGCCGCGCCGCTCCAGAAGTACGTGCCTTTTCCGGTAGGCAGATCGGCCATTGGCGGGTCGAACTCGACGCCGCCGTTGTACCCGTACCCTGACCCTTCGCGCATGATGAGAGTACCGATCGCAAAACGCCCATCGAGCAGCCCTTTGGCGAGATGGTTCGACGTCATCAGCTTTATCGAGGCAGGCGAGATGATTCGCTTTCCATCGAGCTCGCCCTTGTTGCGCAGCATATCTGCGAAGCGGTAGTAATCGGCGCCCGTCGACACCATGCCGCCGCCACCTGAGGGCATCCCTGGCTCCGCTGCGTAATCGGTCGGTTTACCCGCCGGGTCCGCCGCGGCCTGCACCAGTTCGCCATTCTTCCCGGTCGTGTACACCGCTGCAAAGCGGCTGCGCTTGTTCGCCGGAACATAGAAGTCTGCGTCGCGCATCCCCAGCGGTTTGTAGATGTGGTCCATGATGAAGTCGGGCAGCGACTGGCCGGAGAGCTTCTCGACGATATAGCCCTCTACGTCCATCGACATCGAGTACGTCCACCCTTTGCCGGGTTGGTACAAGAGAGGAAGCTTCGAAAGCTTTTCGATGAACTCGTGCAGATCCTTCGAGTCGAACAAGTTCGCGTCCCGGTACATTTTGTCCACCGGCGTGTCCCCGAAGAATCCGTACGTAAGCCCGGCGGTATGGCTCATCAACTCGTGCATCGTCGGCTGGTGGTCCGGGTCGACAAGAATCGGCTTGCCGTCCGCGTCCATACCGTTGAAGACCTTCAGATGCGCAAACTCGGGAACGTACTTTGCGATCGGATCGGAGGGCAGCCACTTGCCCTGTTCGTACAGAATCATCATGGCCACGCCGGTGACCGGCTTGGTCATGGAGTAGTCGCGAAAGATCGTGTCCTTCGTCATGGGCGCGCCGCTTGCCATGTCGCGCTGGCCGTAGGTGCGGTAGTCGACGACCTTGCCGTGGCGCGCAAGGATCGTAACCGCTCCGGCGATCTGCTTGCTGTCGACCGTCTGCTGCATATATGTGTGCAGTCGCTCCAGGCCTTCGGCGGAAAACCCTTGCGCCTCGGGGCTTGTGACCGTGAGGTCGACCGCGGACGCGGCATTCTTTTGTCCGGGAAGGGGATCTGTAGCGAGCGAAGCGCATGCCAGCGCTGTGACTAAGGCAATCCGAAACGACAAACCGTGCATGAACCCAGCCTTCCTGTCGAGCGAATTCAGTTCCGTTGTGCGCAACCTTTATATCAAGCAGCGCGGAGGAGGGAATCCACTGCGCAAAAGAAAACTAAAGACATCCACGTCAAAATCCGTTAAAACTTCATTACGTGACCAGCCCCGGCCTCACCCCTTCTTTGGACGAACCAACCTCCGTCGCCCCGCCGCGGATGGTGCAGAGCCTCGGCCTCTTTTCGTCGACGGCGCTCGTCATCGGCTCCATGATCGGCTCGGGCATCTTCATTGTGGAGGCCGACATCGCGCGCGGCACCGATTCGCCAGCTCTACTCGTCGCGGCCTGGGTTGTTACCGCCATCCTTACTCTCATTGGCGCGCTCAGCTACGGCGAGCTTGCCGCGATGATGCCCAAGGCCGGAGGGCAATACGTTTACCTGCGCGAGGCGCTTGGACCGCTATGGGGCTTTCTCTACGGCTGGACCCTCTTCCTGGTCATCCAGACTGGAACCATCGCGGCAGTCGCCGTCGCTTTCGGCAAATTTCTGGGTGTCTTCTTCCCATCCGTTTCGACGACGCACTGGCTCTGGCATATTGCGCATGTTCCGCCGATCGCAGTTGGCCCGATGGTTCTCGGCAACATGGACATCGGCCTGAACACCGCCAACCTTACGGGCATCCTCATCGTCTTCCTGCTCGCCATCGTGAACATCTTCGGCGTCAGGCTGGGCGCGCTCATCCAGAACATCTTTACCTCGGCAAAAGCACTTTCGCTGGCCGGTCTGGTTCTGCTCGCGTTCACCGTTGGCCGCAATGCAACTGCGTGGTCGGCCAACTTCGGCGATGGGCTCTCGCAATTTTGGCGCAATGCCGGGTGGTCAACGCTTCATCCCATCCAGGTGGGAATCGGCGGCCCGATTGTTCTTGTCAACCTGGCGGTCATTGTCGCGGCCGTGCAGGTGGGCTCGCTTTTTTCCTCCGATGCGTGGAATAACATTACCTTTACCGCGGGCGAGGTAAAAAATCCCAAGCGGAATATTCCGCTGTCGTTGATCCTCGGCACCGGCTTCGTTTCAACTGTCTACATTCTTGCGTCGCTCGGGTATCTGCTGGTTCTGCCCCTGCATGGCGATCCGCACGGCTCCACTGTGCTTTCACGCGGAATTCAATACGCCTCGGAAGATCGCGTCGGCACTGCGGCTCTCGAGCAGATCTTCCATTCATACGGTGCGTGGCTGATGGCCGGAGCGATTCTTATTTCGACTTTCGGCTGCGCCAACGGACTCACGCTAGCTGGAGCGCGCGTCTATTACGCCATGAGCCGCGATGGCCTCTTTTTCAAGTCTGTCGGCAAGCTGCATCCTCGCTACAAGACCCCCGCCGCAGGGCTGATCATTCAGGCCGTCTGGGCCACATTCCTCTGCGTCTCCGGATCCTATGGGCAGCTCCTCGACTACATCATCTTTGCCGCACTCTTCTTCTACATCCTCACGATCGTCGCGCTCTTTGTGCTGCGTTTCCGGCAGCCTGACGCACCTCGTCCCTACAAAGCTCTGGGCTATCCCGTTCTTCCTGCGCTTTATATTGCTCTTGCCGGATGGATCTGTATCGTATTATTGCGATACAAGCCCCAATACACGTGGCCCGGCATGATTCTGGTTTTGCTGGGTATTCCCGTCTATCTGTTTTGGTCCCGGCACTCCGTCAATCCATCGCAGTCCTTATCAAACTGATCCCCACCCGTTTCAGGAGGCGCTCCCGCGATCATGCCCAATCTCTTTCGCATTAAACCCCTCTCGATGCTGACGATGGAAGCCGGTGAGCAGGGCGAACATACGCTGAAGCGCTCGCTCGGCGCTCTCAATCTGGTCACGCTCGGCATTGGCGCTGTTATTGGCGCCGGCATTTTTACTCTGACTGGCCAGGCTGCGGCTCTGCGCGCAGGCCCCGCGGTAGCGCTCAGCTTTGTTGTAGCCGGTATCACGTGTGCCTTTGCCGGCTTGTGCTACGCCGAGTTCGCCTCCATCATCCCCATCGCCGGCTCCGCCTACACCTACGGCTACGCCACACTTGGCGAGTTGGTCGCATGGATTATCGGCTGGGATCTTTGCCTTGAGTACGCCTTCGGTGCTTCCACCGTGGCCTCCGGCTGGGCAGGCTACTTCAACAGCCTGCTTCAGCAGTTCCATATCTATCTGCCACCACAAATCACAGCGACTACCGGAACGACGCTCGTCTTCTACCACGAACAGTGGACGCAGCTCATGTCGCTGCCGCCCGGGATTAGCGACGCTGGGTTACCCCACGCCACCGGCGTAGTCAACTTGATCGCCGTCGCCATCGTCATGGTCATCACCACCATCCTGGTCATCGGCATCAAGGAGTCAGCCAACTTCAACTCCGCCGTCGTGATCATCAAAGTCACGATCGTCGGAATTTTTCTCGTGATCGGCGGATGGTTTCTCTTCACGCATCCTGAAGTGGCCAAGCTGAACTGGCATCCCTTCGTTCCGCCGCCTGACGGACACGGCAACTTCGGATGGGGCGGCATTCCCAAAGCAGCGGCGTCAATCTTTTTCGCCTATATCGGATTCGACGCTGTCTCTACGGCTGCCCAGGAGGCGAAGAACCCCAAGCGTGACATGCCGATCGGCATTCTCGGCTCCTTGGTCGTTTGCACCGTCCTCTATATTCTCGTCTCGCTTGTTCTCACGGGCCTGGTCAGCTACAAGACGCTCAACGTTTCCGCACCGGTCGCCCTGGCAATCGACGCAACGGGCGTGGGCTGGGGTTCGATCCTGGTGAAGATTGGCGCTGTCTTCGGCCTGGCCACCGTTATGCTCGTCATGCTCCTCGGCCAAACCCGTGTCTTCTACTCCATGTCGAAGGATGGGTTGCTTCCGAAGTGGGCTTCGGCCGTGCATCCGAAGTTCAGGACACCCTGGATCACTACGATCGTCTTTGGCGCCTTTGCCGCGATCATGCCTGCCTTCTTCAATATCGACGTGCTCTCGGAACTGGTCAACATAGGCACGCTGCTGGCCTTCACAATCGTCTGCGCGGGCGTTTGGATCTTGCGTGTGCGGAATCCAAATTTGGAGCGGCCCTTCAAGACGCCACTGGTTCCGCTTGTGCCGATTCTCGGCATGCTGTCGGCCGTCTACCTGATGACACGCTTGATGCTGTTCACATGGGAAGTGATGATTATCTGGCTCATCATTGGGTTGGTGATTTACTTCAGCTATTCGCTCAAGCACAGCAAGGTGCAAAAGCTGCCTGCGACGGTGAAATGAGAGAGTGGTCAGTGATCAGAGCCGCCAGCATTTCTGGTCGACTCTCTCAGACTGCATTTTGACTGATAAATAGAACGGCCTCCCGGTTTGGGAGGCCGTTCTGTTTGAAGGTTCAGAATTCAAGCACCGCACAGGATCAGGAACGACAAATCTGAGCACTGACCACTGAAACCTGCCGTTAAGCCGTGGTTTTCGCGCAGAACTCGTCGAACGCGCGGACCAGTTCTCCGGCGATTTGCTGCGCGGTGGCCTGCTCGATCACGTAGCGCTGCATCAGGTAGACCAGCTTGCCGTCACGCAGAATTGCAATTGCCGGCGAGCTTGGCGGGTGGCCCTCGAAGTAGCTTCGCGCTTTTTCGGTGGCTTCGCGGTCCTGACCGGCAAACACCGTGATTTTGTGGTCGGGATGATTCGCCGAGTTGGTTAGCGCCAGGCGCACGCCCGGGCGCATTTTGCCCGCAGCGCAACCGCAGATCGAATTCACGACCAGCAGCGTTGTTCCCGGCTCGGCGAGCGCCGCGTCCACGTCCTCGGCGGTGCGCGTTTCGTTAATTCCGGCGCGGGTCAGCTCCTCGCGCATGGGGATCACCATCAATTCTGGATACATTCAAACCTCCGGCAGCGTACTGCCTGCCTTCATTCTATCGGAAATGCACTGAGTCGGGCGGTCCGCTATTTCGCCAGGTTATAAACCAGCCCGTACGGATCGCGGACATAAGTGCGCGGAAACTCGGGTTCATCTTTCACCACGACCGCGCCAGCTGCAACCAGGCGCCGCTTCGCGGCTTCCACATCGCCTATGGAGACCTCGAGCACCGGACCCAGGGCAGGGCCGCGCTCGATGAAGAGGTTGATGTTGTTGCCGTGCAGGCTGATCATCTCCGCGCTTTCGTCGGTGATTGTGAAGCCAAGTTGCTGGACGTAAAAGGCTGCGGCGGTCTTCGGATCTGGCGCCTGCAGCAGAATATCGGTTCCAAAACTGTTTGCCATCGGGTCTCCTTGAACCCCCAAAATTCGACAAAGAAGGGGACCTACAGGCGCTTGATGTATGCCATCGCTTCAGTCAGCTGCGGAAACTGCGATTCCTCGGCCTTGAAGGCAGCAGAATGCACGCAGCGCCGCAAGCCGCGCATGCGTACCGGATGCTTCAAGTGCAGCATCTCGTGATAAAGCAAATACTCGATAGCGTAGCGCGGGCTTGATGGCCGGTCGAACACACGGCTCACCACAATGGTATTGTGCGCCGCGTCGTAATGGCCGAGCGAACGCTTTGCCATGTGCTCGCTCCAGGTCAGCTGCGGCCTTCCCATCAGGCCGCCGAAAAAGCGGAAATTGAGAGCGTCGAAGACCTCTTCGAGGTGGTAATACCGGCCTTCGGGCCCAAAGTAGCGCTTGCTGCCACGCGCGTGCCGGATGAGCTCGGTCTGTTTTGTCACTGCTGCCGATGAGGCGAACCGTTTGTAGCGCATATTCTGCGTCGCATCGATCGGCTTTTTGTAGAGCTTGGCCAGGAGAATATGCGCAATGGCGCGCAGCACCGTCTCAGGCGCGCCTTCAAGAAGATCGGAGAGACTCACGAAGATCTGACCTTCGCGCAGCCGGATTGTCGTGTTCAGCGAGGTAAATCGCCGGAACCGAACCCAGATTAGAGGCATGGGCGCGCGCGGCCGCAAGGCGCGGTATTCTTCCTGAAAAATGGGGGTGAAATCGGGAGCCACGGCTGATTTCAGCTTACCAGCCTCAGTCCCTGACTCTCGACCTACTGCTTCGGCTCTGCCCGCTCCTGCCCCTGTTCGTCCTTGTGCAGATTGAAGTATTCAGTTTGCTCGCTGAGCAGCCTCTTGGCCTGGTCGGCAAGGTCTTCTTCACTCTCGATAGCTTCTTTGCGCGCGAGATCGAACCCTGCCTCGCCAGGAAGCGCCTTCAAAACGCTCAGCCANNGAATACGTGTCCAGATTCGAGCCGAACTCGTCCATCAAAGCTGTCAGATCCTGCAACTCCTCGTCCAGGCGTTTGGTACGGCCTAGCGAAACTTTGCGGCCCGTCAGGCTCTTGATGGTGTCGGCGTGGTCGTTGATGAACTTTGTGTAGAGGACCAGGCGACCGTTGGGATCGATGCCCGCTTCGCGAATCTGCTCGATCTGTGCCTCGGTCAGCGGCTCTGGTTTGTCTTTCTGAGCGATCAGCGCAGTGGGCATCCCCAGCCAAAGGACGAACGGCGCAACAGCGAAAACTGGACGCATCGGCAGCACCACCCCAAACCGGTCTCAGAGTTTCCGTGTTCTCTCGGGAAATCTGCAACGCGTCGTTTTCGCAAGGGAAAGGACACTTGGAGATATTTGCTCCGAAGATTGCAACTCTGACGCCGGTGTCGCGCTCTTCATTGAAGCATACTGGAGGCGTTCGCGGAAACGCAGAAAAGCCGGGTGGTTTCCCGCCCGGCTGTACCTCATCCGTTGTCGCATTGCCGATTCGACTATTTGCGGAAGACTTCCAGCATGGTCTCGTCCTGCGCCTTGTTCACCTGAGCCAGCGTATCGGCGAGCAGCGGCTGATCTTCAAGGCTGCTGCTGTGCAGCATCTCTGTGAGGCGAAACGCCGTATGCCGCAGCAGGATCTGCGCGTTCTTCAAACGCTTGTTGTCCTCAGACATGGACAGGTGGATCTTGTGGGCCAGCGCCTGCACCTGCTTAAGCAGAGCATGGGCTTTCACGTCGTCACCACTGGCATATTGACGCACGCTCACTTCGGTCATCTGATGCAGCAGCTCGGCATACAGAAAACACTGCTCTTTGGGCGTGGACTGAAGGATTTTTGCTTGCAGCGCGTTGATGCTGTCTTGATCAAAGGTTTTATCGTCGAGATTTGCCGCGCGCAGCGGTAGACAACTGGTGAAGAGAAGTGCGAGTGCGGCTAATAAAACCTTGAACTGCATGGAGAGGCCTCCGCAGCTGCTGGTTAACCTTAAGCCGAGACTATAGGAGCAAAATGGGGAATGTGCAAGTGCAAACTGAAGCCCTTTCACATCTTCAAATTGGACCCGGTATATACATGGTTACTACGGGCGAAACTGGGGTAACCATTTGCGATTGCTGGGGAATTGTCTCCTGACTCAAGGCTTGCTGCCGAGGATCTTGAGACGCTGCCGTGCCTGCCATTCTTGATCGGGGAACTTTCCAGCGGCTGCATCCAGAAAATGTTGATAATACGTCGCCGCTTGACCCCTTTGATGAAGATCGTCGTACGCGGTTGCCCAGAGAAAATAGGTTGACGCTACTTCTGGAAGATACTTTGATCGCATCGTAAGCGCGTGCAGTGTCACATCTGACTGATGGGTTCGCGAAGCAGCAAAGGCCAATCCGCTCCAGCCGTCGCCGTTGGCAGGGTCAAGCTCCGTCGCCCGCGTGTACGCCTTCATCGCGTCAACAAAGCGAAGCTCGTGGATCAGGTTTTGCCCGTGTCCGAGCAGAAGCGCCGCATCATCCGGCGTTTTTTCCAGCAGGGTCGCATAGAGCTTGTCGGAACCCGCATAATCGCCCGCGTCGGCCAGCACGGCCGCCAGCATCCGCGTCATCGACACATCCGCAGGGTGATCTTGATGCAGCTTTTGCATCAACGGCAGAGCCTCAGCTTTGTCTTGCGCTGCGAGAGCCATCGCCAGTTGCGCGCTGAGCGCCGGGTCGGCCGGGGACTGCTTCAGTGCCGTCCGCAGCTGTTCCTCGGCTTCGGGATATTCTTTCCGCGCCATAAGCACATGGGCCAAGCCGGCCTGCGCCTGCCCAGAGTTTGGATCGGTGGCCAGCACGCGGCGGTAGGCGGCCTCTGCCGCTGCATTCTCTCCCGCATCTTCGGCGATCCGCGCAGCGAGCAAGCCGTCGTCTGCGCGCTCGGGAGAAAGCTTCAGAGCCTCAAGCAGATCGTTCGAGGCTTCGGTCGAATCGTGTGCGGTCGCGTCGAGTTTCGCCAGCGCACGCCAAGCCCGCGCTTTCATGGCTTGTCCCGCATCGCCCGCGTCCAGTTGCGTCGCCTTCGCCAGCTCCGTGTGCGCATCTTCCACGTTGCCCTCGCGCGCCAGCAAAAGGCCCAGCGAGACATGCGCCTTGAACGATTGCGGATCGGCTTCGAGGGCGCGCCGGTAAAGACCCTCCGCATCTGCCGTTCGGCCCTCCGAGTCGGCCGCGTATCCGGCGTCGAACAGCGCCTCCCCATCATTCGGATGGTCCTTAAGCCAGGCATCCAGCTTCGCCGTCGCGGTCTTCCAGTCCGACTTCACGATGGCCGCTTCTGCCTCGGCAACTTCGGGACTTGGCGGAGCCGGCTCCGCCAATGCGGGCGCCTGGGTAGATGGGATGGGCTTGGGCTCCGTTGGAGCTGGATCTTGGGCGCTTGCGGACGTCATTGCGACGGATAAAACGAAGAAAAGAATGCAACGATGCACGAAAAACCTCAAGAAACAGTGTAATTGGCTGCGTATAGGCAACGGAGGGANNAGTCCCCGTCAAATTTTCCTCATGGCACAGGAAAAACCGCCTGTAGTAACCTCACCCGCAGGCACCCACCAGTTTGAACGGACCCCTTGGAGAAAGGAAGGAAACCTCATGCTCAAGACAAAACGGCTCTTCGCAGGCATTTCCGGTCTCGCACTCTCTGCATTCATGGCTGTGGCATCCCCGGCACGGGCGCAGGAGCCGCATTATCTACACGCGCTCTCTGACTTGCGTACCGCGCGGGACTACATCCAATTCGACAAACACGCTCCCGGCGGCGATGTCCGCCATCACGCGATTGACGAAATTAACAAGGCCATCGACGAAATCAAGCACGCAGCTTGGGATGACGGCAAGAACACGCAGTTTGCCCCGCCGGCGCAGGGCGTGACTACCGGTTGGGCGCCTTTGCACCAGGCCGAGAGCTGGATGCAGCGCGCCAAGGGCGATGTCGAGCAAGGGATCGACACACCGCAGAACATGGGCCTGCGCGACCGCGCCATTCAGCACATTACGGAAGCGCAGCGGCACCTGCACCACCTGATCGAAATGGGGATCCAGTAAGGCGCCCGACCGCGAAGCAACCAACTTTCCTTTAACCAAACGGCCGGCGGTGCGCTGGCCGTTTGTCGTTTTGGGGTGCTTGCTGCCGGATTATGTCGGCGCGACGGAAAGGCGATGCGCACGCCGGGCATCTCGCTTTCGCAACGCCGGCATCGAAGGCTCAGGAGAAAATTCCATGACGACTGACCGCACTTCAAATCCATCGACAGGGGCTTCAACGTTTCCACCGCGCGTCACTGAAGTTCCAACCAAGCCCGCTGTTACCGGCGAAAAAGCAGATGACCGTGCAGAGAAGACGGCCGATCGCCTTGCACATAAGGGCGCCAAGGACGAGCAGGACTTCGATCGCGACAACAACAAGAAATTTACGAAGTAAACTCCGCCAGTAACATTCCGTGCGGACGTTCGGGTTAAATAAAACTTTAGGTAAAACTTCAGTTGTAAAACCCGGGTGGGGATTGGTTCAGCTGCGATCTCCACTCGGGCTTTCTGCTTATTTACCATCGCGTTACGGTCTTGTCGGAACGCGTTGCTCACGCGGAACATGAACCATTCCAAAACTCTCCGCAACCGGTCGTCCACAGGTTTCACACAACTTCACTGCATCCAGCCGCATCTAATCAGATGAATAGTGGATCCTGTTTTTCCCAAGAAACAGCTCTCCACCATTCAATTTTTGAGGTGGCTTGATGCGCTACTTGACCCTACAACATATTCCCCTTCGTTTCGCGTACCTGTGCCAGGATTGCGATTCGGTGGGCAACGATGCGCATTGCTGTCCGGCATGCGCCTCGTCGGCACTTATGAATCTTGCCTGTGTTCTCGATCGCAAGGCAGTTCGCAGCGAAAAACTCGATCTTCATTATTCGTTCCCGGTTCCCGCCATTACTCTTACCTCGAAGGTCGCCTGACAGGCAGGTCTTCCGTTTGGCAGCGCTGACGGGCCGCGTCTAACGTCTCCGGCCCGCTCTGTTCATCTAATGCCCGGTTTCGCAAAGCACCTATAATAAAGAATGGACGGTTGCGCTCTGGCCTTCACAAAGGCGTAAGATCGCCGCCCGACAAGTTTGTCGGCGCCTCTCCATTGCACGCACCAGTTGGGCTCTTCGCACCGCGCACTTGTGGCGGTGGAATCGATCTCGCCCGAAAGTGCTGCCGTGGCGTCGCCGTCGGCCTCGGTGCCTGTTCATTGAATGATGCCATCATTATCCGCGGTGCGCGGACTCATAATCTGAAGAACATCTCCTGCGACATTCCCCATGGGAAGCTGACGGTCGTCAGCGGTGTCTCCGGCTCGGGCAAATCCTCGCTCGCCTTTGACACCATCTACGCGGAAGGCCAGCGGCGCTATGTCGAATCTCTCTCGTCGTATGCCCGCCAATTTCTTGAGCGCATTGAGAAGCCCGACGTTGACCTGATCGACGGACTTGCTCCGGCGATTGCCATCAAGCAGAAAAACACCACACGCAATCCACGGTCGACCGTTGCGACTGCGACGGAGATCTACGATTATCTGCGGCTTCTGTACGCGCGCTGCGGCGAAGTGCATTGCGTTCACTGCGACGGACTCGTCAAGCGCGACTCGATGGATGAGATCGCCGCGGACGTGCTTGCGCTGGGCGAAGGCACGCGGCTTCAGGTTCTGTTTCCTGTCGATGCTTCGACACCTGCCGAGGCTGCTGTCAGCTCTGAAACCAAACCCGCCGCGCGCAAACCTCGCGCTGCCGCCAAGAGCAAACCGTCGGCCAACGGCGCCGACTCGCCGCATACTGAAACCCTGAAGGCGCGGCTCGCCGAATTGCGCTCGGGGGGCTTCAATCGCCTCTATCAGCAAGGCAAGATCGTGGAGTTCTCCACGCCCGAGTCCCTACTTGAACTCGACTTTACCTTGCCCGTTTTCGTTCTGCTCGATCGCATCGTCGTCAACGCTGACAATCGCTCGCGTCTGGTGGATGCTGCCGAAGTGGCCTATCGCGAGGGCGGGGAAGTTCTCTACGAAGAAGTTCTTCGTCCATCGGAAGACGGAGCGCCTGAGGCCATACCGCGACGCCTGCGCTTCTCGGCCGCCTTCGAGTGCAAAACCTGTCATCGCCCCGGCAAAGAGCCGGAGCCGCGCCTCTTCAGCTTCAACAATCCCTTTGGCGCGTGCCCACGCTGCCAGGGGTTTGGCAATACGGTTGACTTCGATCTGAGTCTGGTGATCCCCGACAAGGGGCTTTCGCTTGCCGACGGTGCAATTGACCCCTGGAACCGGCCCAAATACCGCACGTGGTACACCGACCTCAAGAAGCAGGCCGCTGCGCTCGGTGTGCCACTCGATGTGCCATGGCGCGAATTGCCGGAAGCGGCGCGCGAAATGGTCCTGCGCGGGAAGGGAAGCTTCGAAGGAGTCTTTGGTTTCTTTGCGCAGATGGAGC
>PLTV01000191.1 GCA_003164635.1 Acidobacteriaceae bacterium | reverse complement strand
GCATGGGTTTCACTTCGATACGGTGCAGATGCCAATCAACGTAATGGACGCGCACTTCCGCTCGTTTCTGAACGGAGTGGCTCCTGTGGCGCAGGAACATGGCACAGCAATTCTCGCCATGAAGACCTTCGGCGATCCCTACATCCTGCAGAGCAAGACGGTGACGCCGACGGAGGCGCTCCACTTCGGGTTGAACTCGCCGGCGACGGTAGTGATTACAGGAATCGACTCCCCCGCCATTCTTGACCAGGCATTTGAGGCTGTCAAAAGCTTCAGGCCGCTGGACGCGCAGCAGGTCGCCGCGATACTCGCAAAGACGAAGGACGCTGCGATGACGGGAAAGTTTGAGCTCTTCAAAACCAGCTCGCATTATGACGGGACGATCAAGAACCCGGCGTGGCTGGGATACACCAACGGTTGAGCGAAAATTTTGAAGTGAACCCTTCAACGGCGCTTTCCGCTGAAGGGTTCCTTCGCTCATTTACTTTCCTACGTAGGTTACGTGCCAGACGGAGCGTGATCCGTCATCGGTCACGAACAGGCTGCCGTCGTTGGCGACGGCGACACCCACGGGGCGGCCCCAGACATGACCGTCTTTCGTGACGAAGCCGGTGAGGAAATCCTCGTAACTGCCATCGGCGTGACCGTCGTGCATGGGAATGCGGATGACTTCATAGCCGGCGCGGCTGGCGCGATTCCAGGAGCCGTGTTCGGCGGCAAATGCGTTTCCGTCATACTCCTTGGGGAACTCGCCGCTGTGAGGGTAGAAAGTCATCTCCAGCGAAGCCATGTGGGGCTGAACGAGAACGTCAGGAGTGGTGACCTTTGAGGAAAGGTCGACACGAGCGCAGCTTTTTGCGTCTGCCGGAGTGAGCGCCGCGGCCTGAGGATTGGGGCCGGTGCCATTGGCACACGGCTGCGGCAGGCGCGGGTCTTGATGGCCGCCCATGTAATACCAGGGCCAGCCGAAGAAACTCCCCTCCTTGACCGACGTAACGTAGTCGGGAACAAGGTGGTTGCCCAGGTTGTCGCGCTCGTTGGTGGAGCACCACAACTGGCCGGTGGTTGGATTGATGGCTTCACCCACACAATTGCGGATCCCGTGGGCGTAAACTTCGACGAACTTGCCATCGGGTGTGTACTCGAGGACATCAGCCCGGTGGAACTCCTTCGGATGGGTGTCGGCATCATCAACATTGGAGCCGGAGCCGACGGAGACGAGCATATGCCGCTCGTCTTTGGTGAAAACGACGTCGCGGGTCCAGTGGCCTCCCCCGGTAAGCTGCGCGTAGCCGGGAATGTCGGGAACAATCGTCTCCGGCGCGGCGGTGGCATGCAGGTCGCCGGAATGATACGGAATACGCTGGATGGTCGTGGCATTGCCGACATAAATGTACTTCGGGTTTTCGGCAGGATAAAAGGCGATGCCAAAGGGATGGTCCAGGCCGGCCGCAAATTTCTCAATCTCCGCGGCCTTGCCGTCGGCACCGACACCGCGAAGGATAAAGATCGTTCCGGCGCCGGAATCAGCAAGAAAGAGATCGCCGTTGGGTGCGGTGCGGAGGAGGCGCGGCATCGTAAATGTGCCACCGCTGAGGGTCATCACTTGCTTGTTATCGGCGCGCTGCATTGGGGCCGCGTCGCCGCCTGCATAGAGGGTGACCTTAAAGCCCGCAGGGGCGATGGGCCATGCATCAGAAGGCCGGGCAATCACGTGCGGTGTGTTGTTGACAGCCTCCTCGGGCTTGGGCTCCGGAAGGTCGGCAAGAGTGATCTTGCGTCGAACCCCTGGCTGCTGCTGATTCCAATCGGCAAATGCCGCCTGGCCGGTGATGGTCTTCTGCGCCGGAAGGGCCGCGGGAAGAAAGATGGTGGCCGCTGCCAGGGATAAGGTATACGAAAATCGCATATTACAACTCCTTAGGTTTGCAGTGAATGGGTTTCATAACTGTGTTGATTCCTATGCTGTCAATTCGCGAGCATCCTTCCAAAGATCAATTCCCGCATCTTGCGCATAGCGATTGATTTCAGCCAGTTCCGCAGCAGAGAATTCGAGCCGATTGAGAGCATCAAGCGAGTTATCGAGTTGTTCCACGCTCCGGGCTCCAACCAGCGCCGAAGTGACTCTTCTGTCACGCAGCACCCACGCGATGGCCATCTGAGCCAGAGACTGTCCGCGCCCAAGCGCAATTTCATTGAGTGCACGCACCCGCTTGAGATTGTCCTCGCTCAGGAACTCTCTCTGAAACGAGAGGCCCGCACTTGCGCGCGAATTCTCGGGAACGCCGTTTAGATACTTGTTTGTCAACAATCCTTGAGCCAGCGGAGAAAATGCAATGCAGCCGACGCCAAGTTCGTCCAGCGTGCCGAGGAGGTCCTTCTCGATCCAGCGATTCAACATCGAGTAGGACGGCTGATGGATGAGCAGCGGAACTCCTTCGTTCTTCAGAATCTGTGCCGCGGCACGGGTCCTGTCCGGGCTGTACGAGGAGATGCCAACATATAAAGCCTTGCCCTGCCGAACTGCCTGCACCAAGGCGCCCATTGTCTCTTCCAGCGGGACATCGATGGTCGGCCGATGAGAGTAAAAGATATCGACATAGTCAAGCCCCATGCGCGCCAGGCTCTCATCCAGAGAGGCAAGCAAATACTTGCGCGAACCACCCTCACCATAAGGCCCCGGCCACATATCCCATCCAGCTTTGGTCGAAATCAGAAGCTCATTTCGGAGACTGCGAAAGTCCTTCCGAAGAATCTCTCCGAAGTTCTCCTCGGCGGACCCGTAAGGCGGCCCATAGTTGTTGGCCAGATCGAAGTGCGTCACACCCCGATCGAAAGCACGCCGCACAACCGCCCGACCGGTCTCAAAGACATTCACGCCACCGAAGTTTTGCCACAATCCAAGGGAAATCGCAGGCAGGACGATCCCAGATCTTCCCGATCGTCTAAAGTTAGCTCCGTCGTACCTCTTTGCCTCCGGCTCGTAACTCATCTGAGTCATCCTCTCCTTCTTATAGCCCTTTCATCATCATCTTCAGTTGATTGCGCGCCCGCCATAGGCGGGCCTTCATCGTCCCCGTCGGAACTCCCAGGATCCGCGATGCTTCGCTCATCGACAGCCCATCCAGGTAGCGCAACTGAATTGCCTCTTGCAGCGAAGGCGAAAGCCCCGACAAGAACTGCATGAGGAACCCATGCGACTCCCTGATCACGCAATCGTCCTCGGGATTTGGGCTGGCGTCTGCGAGGGTATCTAACAAAGAATAGTCCTGCTCTTCATTCAGCTGCTCATTCAATGACACGTGGGAGTGGCGCGGCTTTCGGCGCAACTGACTCAGAGCGCTATTTGTGACGATCGTGGTTAGCCATGTTGTCATCTTCGCGGTCGCCTTGAACTGATCCAGATGCTTGTAGGCGGACAGGAAAGCATCCTGAACCGCGTCTTCAGCGTCGTGTGGGTCGCGAACGTAGCGATACGCCCTTCCATAAAAGAGAGACAATTTCTGCGACACCAC
>PLTV01000354.1 GCA_003164635.1 Acidobacteriaceae bacterium | reverse complement strand
ATCAACATCTTCCAGCGCGGCACCGCCTCGGTAAAGCGCGTCGACGAGTTGCTCAAGGCAGAACCGGCCATCGACGACCGCTCGGCGGATTTATCTATTAAGCCGGATACCGTGCTCAACGGAGAGATCGAGTTCCGCGGCTTGAACTTCAGCTACGGCGACACTCCGGTTCTGAACGACATCTCGCTCCATATTCCGGCGGGTTCCAGCCTGGCCATCGTGGGACCCACGGGCTGCGGGAAATCTACTCTGGTCCACTTGCTCTCGCGCCTTTACGAGGCTCCTGAAGGATCGCTGCTGATCGACGGCCGGCCGGTGCGCGACTACCCGCTGGCGGTGCTGCGCAAGAACATTGGCATGGTGAGCCAGGAAACTTTTCTATTCAGCGAAACGATCCGCGAAAACCTGGCCTTCGGCGCGCCGAACGCCAGCGTGGGGGAGTTGCTTGAAGCCGCCGAGGCCGCGCACATACGCCAGGAGTTTGAGGAGTTTCCGCAGGGCTTTCAAACCATGGTGGGCGAGCGCGGCGTCACGCTGTCAGGCGGACAAAAACAGCGCTCGGCCATCGCACGCGCGCTGGTGCGCCGGCCCGCCATTCTCATCCTCGACGATGCGCTCGCCAGCGTGGATACGTACACCGAAGAACGCATCCTCGGCGGCCTGGGCCGCTATACCGCCAACTCGACCACCATCCTCATCTCGCACCGCGTTTCGACCGTGCAGAACGCCGACCAGATTGCCGTCATCGACCATGGCCGGATCGTTGAGCTGGGCAGGCACGAGGAGTTGCTCGCGCTGGATGGCTACTACGCCGGCCTTTACCAGAAACAACAGCTGGAAGAAGAGCTCACCGTCGCGGGGTAACCCAGATCGCGCAGATCGAACGAGTTCACGCGTTCCATCTTGAACTACCGCCACCTCCCAATTCGTCGAGGTCAAAATCCCCCCGGCGACCCGGCATCGCCTCCACCTGTGCCGGTGCAGGATTCACTTTCGGATCCCGTGCCACGGCTCGCCAAGCATCCCGTACATTGCGCACGCTTTCAACAGCGCGCTCGAACTTCTCCACCGACGCGGATTGCGAGGCTTGCAGGATCTGGGCAAAGACCGCTGCGTAAAACTCAGCTAAGGCCCTGGCGGGACGGCCGCCAACATCCATGCGCAGACGCGCCTGGAGATGAATGACAATGTCGAGTGCGCGCTTGACCGCCGTGCGCCGCCCTGCTTCGTCGCCGCGTTCAACCGCTGCCTGGGCTTCATACAGGAAACGCAGAATCCCATCGTAAAGAGCAACCACCAGGTCCACGGCCGATGCGCTTTGCAAAGCTTGTTGCTGATAACTTCCCATAAGGTCAAGGTTCCTCAACCGTTGCTGTTCTGGTTGTATCCGGTAATTGCGGAGTAGAGTTCGTTGACCCCGTCCAGCTGCGATGGCAGCTCCTGCATGATCTCGTTGGCGCTGTTGAGCTCCGCGGTCAGCTTCGCCTGCTGGGTCGAGATCGAAGTCTGTTCCTTGGATATGTCTGCATTCAACGTGGACTCAATGTTGCTGTTCGACGTGGAGGCCAGGGCCAGGATGCCGGTCGGCGACCCTGTCCCGGCATTCGTCAGCACGTTGCTGAAACCCATTCCCCAGCTGTTGGCGTTCTGAAAAAATCCGATTACTCCGCTGTAATCGGCATTCAAGAGCGAATCGAGAGAGGTTGCATCGAGAGAGAGCGAGCCGTCGCTGTTCACGCTGATTCCAAGTCCGGTGAGACTGGAGACATCGGACGAGTTCGTGTAGTTCAACGACTGGCTCGTGGTGTTTGTCTGATCGAGAAGATTGGATGTAATCGTCAGCGCCCCGGCGGCGCCAACCGTTCCCGACAGAAGCGAGATCGACCAACTGCCGTTGGCGTTCTCGACCGGCGTTGCTGAAACGCCCAGGTTGGCATTGTCGATTGCAGCCGCAAGACCGGCCAGTGTGGCATTCGACGATGGCACCTGTATTGTGGCCGCCGTTCCCCTACCCACCTGCACCGTCACCGATCCGGAAAGAACATCATTCGCCGGTCCGCCGCCAATCAGCCCTCCGTCCGCGGTTGTGCTGGTGTAGGGGCTGGTGTTTCCGTAGGTAAGAGCGGTTGCGCTTTGAGCGACGAGGTTGGAATCGACCACCGGCACGCCGTTCGACCCCGCAGTGTGCGACAGAAGCGAAAGACTGGACTCGCCGCCGCTCGTCGTCACGCTCGCCGATACGCCGATGTTGGCGGCGTTGATCGCGCTTGCCAGCCCGGAGAGTGAGTTGTCCGTCGAGTCCAACGTGAAGGTGTGCGGCGCGGTGTCGAACAGGCTCGAGTCCACCGTCAACGCTCCGCCTGCTCCCGGCGTTTCTGAAACAAGCGAGAGACTCGATGACCCGCTGCTGGTCACCACCGAGGCCGTAACTCCGATCGCCGCGTTGTTGATTGCAGTCGCCAGCGTGGCCAGCGTGTTGCTCGACGAACTGACCGCAATCGTCTGCGCCGTGCCGCTTCCCACCTGGATCGAGATCGAGCCGGAAAGTGTATCCGCCGCGCCAGGGATGGACCCAACGCTTCCTGACGCTGCGCCGCCGCCCGATGTGCCGGTGTAGTTTAGCGCGAACCCGCCGGTGATCGTGATCGAACCCGAAAGCGTGGTGTTCAGGTCGGATGGGATCGGATCGAAAGAGCCTGCGGGGTTAGCTGTGTTCAACGACCCGAGAAGCTGTTGTTGCAGCAAGGAAAGAGTAGGAGATCCGTAGAGAGGCTCGGGGCTGCCGGAACTCGTCTCCCCCTCCTGTGTGTTCATGGCGCTCACCAGCGAGTTGTAGTCGCTCACCATCGTCTGGATGGAGCTTTCGACGCCGGCATTATCGTTGGCAATGACCACCTGTACCTGCTCGCCGCTCGCGCTTGGCGAAAGAAGCTGAAATGTCACTCCGGGAATCAGATTGGCGACCGTGTTCGAAGAACTGGTGAGGGCGGCCCCATCCACCGTGAGCTGGGCATCGGATCCGCCCGTGGTCGACGTATATCCCAGGGAATTGCTGGTATCGACGATGCTCGATGAGACGCTAAGATTGCCGGCCGACCCGGCGGTATTCGAGAGCAGCGAGAGACTCGACGATCCATCGCTGTTCGTCACCACCGACGCCGTCACACCGATGCCCGACGTTCCATTGATGGCTGCCGCCAATGTCGCCAGCGTATTGCTTGAAGATCCCACCGTCACCGTCTGCGCCGTACCGTTACCCACCTGAATCGAGATGGAACCTGAAAGCATGTCTCCTGCATTCGAAATCGATGCCAGTGTGCCCGTCGCATTCGCTTTGCTCGTGGCCGCAACCCCTGCATAATTGAGCGCGGTGTTGGCCGCCACGATCGTGTTCGACGTGATGATCAGGTTGCCGCCCGCGCCTGACGTCCCGGAGACCAAACTCAGTCGCGAGCCCGAAGAGTCGGTCAGAACGCTGGCGTCGATGCCGGCTCCCGATGAATTAATAGCGGCAGCCAGCCCGGCAAGTGTGTTGTCGGACGAATTCAGAGTGATTGTCTGCGGCGTGCCGCTCGATCCCGCCTGCAACGTTATGGACCCGGAAAGGGCTGCGGATGCACTGGCGATAGGGGCCAGATACCCGCTTGAAGTCTGGGCCAGCGAGGACACCTCAATGGTGTGGGTACCCGCGACCGCCGAGGAGTCCGCCGCAGTGAGCGTCAGCACGTTGGAATCGGAACTCGAACCCTCTTTTTCGGCAAGGACCCCTTCCGCGTCGGTGAGCGTGCTCAAATCATTCGACAGAGTCGAGAAGAGCGTTCCCAGGCTGGAGATGGCCGTATCCTGGCTTTCCAGCGAACTGAGCTGCGTCTTCCAGGGCGTTTCGACATTGGCAAGATTCGCCACAATGCTCGATACCGTCGCGCTGACGTCGAAGCCCTGTCCGCTGGTCGGCGACCCGAAGCTTAGCCCTACTGTACTCATGGGTCCTCCGCAAGGGATTGAGAGCAGAAAGCGAGCCAAGCAGCGCCGCAGGGAATTGGGAAAATTTCATGCCCCGAAAGCTCGATCGCCCTGCCCATTTCCCGTAACCCCTTGCCCGAGCCCAATTCCGGCGGCGCCGTGCTCGCCGATCTATCCAATAAAAAGGAGCGTCCGGCCGGACGCCCCTCTTGTTGATTCAGCGATAAATGAAGGCCCTTTCCGGCGGCCTGGTTCTGCCGCCGAAGACGCCTTACTGCAACAGCTTGGTGACTTCCTGCGACATGCTGTTCGCCTGGGCAAGCGCCGCTATACCGGTCTGGCTCAGGATTTCGTACTTCGACATGTTCGAGGTTGCCGAAGCATAGTCCGTGGCCTGCACCGCGTTCTGTGCCGACACCACGTTCTCCTGCTGCGTGCTGAGTACGGAACTGACCGCGTTCAGCGTGTTGATTTGTGCACCGATATAGCCGTCCTGCGACGCCACGTCGGTAATGGCCGTGTTGAGCGCTTTCAATGCTGCCTGCGCATCGGTCTGGTTGGTCAGATCGGTCGCACCGAGAGACTGCCCGGCCGCGTCGGAGTAGCTGATGACAGCGGTCCCACCCGAGCCATCGGAATCCGTCGTGATGCCCACATTCGTCGCCGTTGACCCGCCGGTGCTGGTGTCGGCTACGGTGCCGCCGATTCCCAGGCTGTAGTAATTGGAGGTTGTCGTCGCGCCCGTCGTCACCATGGCCCCCACAGAGCCATCGTTGGCAACTGCGGTGGAATCGAGGGTGGTTGTGCCAACGGTCATGGCGGAGTTGGCGGACGAGAACGTCATCTCCCCCGACGCATACGACGCGGTAACCCCGTAGTTGCCGGCGTTAATGGTGGACGCCAGTGTGGCGGCTGAGTTATCGGTCGCTCCGATAGTGATGGTCTTCGCTCCCAGCGTAATGCTGCCGCTGAGAGTTCCAGACATCGCCACCGTTCCCAGTTGGCTGGCGTCGGCAACCCCCGGTGTAGGCAGATTCCCCACGGTGAGGTTGGTCACCACAGCGGGGGTTGTGTCGGTGATGTTGCCGCTGTTGGCAATGGACGGATTGCTATCGCTTGAGGGATCTGTGCTGGTGGCCGTGAACGACAGCACCGTGCCCGCCTGGTTGAGGCTCGCCGTAATTCCATAGGTTGAGTTGCCATTGATTGTGGCTGCAACCTCGGCAAGCGTTTGATTGGTCAGTGTGAGCGAACTGCTGGTGGTCGAGTTAAACGGTGTGATGTTGAGGGTTCCGTTGAGAACGTCGGTGGCGGACGAGGCCGTCAGACTTCCCAGGCTTGCCGTCCCGGAGCCACTGGCTGCAAGAGTCCCGGTGCCTGCCGGGGTGGTATCCGTGAGGTCAGAAGCGGAGATTGTGGGCAGACTCGCCTGCGTCCCCTCTTCATAGAACGTCAGGGTTGTGCCTGCAGAGTTGAGCACAGCCGCAATCCCGTCGCCGTAGTTGTTGTTGCCTCCCACATTGTTGATGTCGTTCATGATGGTGGTCAACGTCGCGGACGTGGTGGTGAGATCGATGTTCGCGGCAACCGGGGTCGAAGCGCCATTCATGATGTCAATGGTTCCACCAACCTTATCCCCTGCCTGGGCTACTGTCAGCGAACCCAGACTGCCGTTGGCGCCGGCGGCAATGCTCAACGTCGACGAATTGACCAGAGCCGCGGTGGTGATGCCCGTAGTTGTGACAACCGGCGTGCCCAGATCGACAACGGGAGCCGAGCTAGCGCCCGCCGTGTTGTTGGCCGCGTCAGCCTTGGTCATCGTGAGGACCGTGTTCGCAGCCTGGTAGCCGGCCTGCCCCAAAGTACCGATCGCGCTGCTGTTGAGCGAGGCCACAATGCCCGTTGTTGCTGTGTTGGCATTGATGGTGGCTGCCAAATGGGCAATCGTATCGGTCGTCACCCCCGCGCCGCCCGTGGTTGTACCCAAAGTGAGTGTCGTCGCGCTGCCGGGAGTCGCCGTCACGCCTTGTGTGATCGATAGCGAACCGCTCAGTACGTCGTTGGTGTTGGCGACCGAGATCGTCCCGACAACAGAACCTGCAACCTGGATCGGACTCTGGATCGTCGCTGCGGTACTCTCCGTGAGGTTCGAAGCAGACACGGAGACAGCGGAACTTGCGGACGTAAAGGTCATCTTTCCGTTCGCAACCGTCGCCGAAACGCCGTAGTTTGCAGCGTTGATTGTGGATTCGAGGTTGGCAAGGGTATCTGTCGAGTTGGCTGTGCCGAGTGTGATGTTGTGGCTGGTGCCGTCGGCACCGACGATGCTGAGGGTGCCCCCAAGCGTCTGATTGGCGCCGAGCGATAATGACCCCACAACGCCAACGCCCGGAGAGCTGGAGAGATTGGTCCCAATGCCCACACCGGAAATCATGATGCCTGTGTCGGTTGCCCCGCCACCGCCCGCGGAAGAGGCCCCTGCCGCTGCAACGGCTGCGCTGCCGGCCTGTGCCGCCGTGGCAAAGGTTGCGGTAAGTCCAAGCCCGGAGTCGTTGATTGCACTGATCAGGCCCTGTGCCGTGTTCGAGTAACTGGTGCCCGCGCCCACGCTGATCGCAGACGTGGCCGACACTGCCGAGCCATCCGCACCGGTCGTCATGTATCCCACATTGATCGTGGTGGTCGCGGTAGCAGCGCCCAGACTGTCGGTTACCGCGGCATTGTGGCCGCCGCTCGACAAATCGACGAACACGTTGCTGACACCGTTTGTATACGACATGGCGCCGCTGGAATCGCCCACGTTCGACGACGACAGCGAGCGAATGTTCAAATCGTCAATCGAAGAGCCCTTGGTCGATGAGTCGCCGGTGTAGATG
>PLTV01000026.1 GCA_003164635.1 Acidobacteriaceae bacterium | reverse complement strand
ACCAGCTTTCCCTGGAATGACACGGCACAGCTCAACTACCTGAATCCGGCGGTGCGCGAGCAGGTGATCCAGACAATTCTGCACGTGGCGCGATTGTTCCCAGTGATTCGCTTCGACGCGGCCATGACGCTGGCCAAGCGGCATTTTCACCGGCTCTGGTTCCCCGGGCCTGGGGCCAGCGGGGCTATTCCATCCCGCGCCGAATACGGGATGAGCCAAGCGGAATTTGACCGGCACATGCCGCACGAGTTTTGGCGCGAGGTGGTGGATCGCGTGGCTGCTGAAGTCCCCGGCACACTGCTGCTGGCAGAGGCTTTCTGGCTGATGGAAGGCTATTTCGTCCGCACCCTGGGCATGCACCGCGTTTACAACAGCGCCTTCATGAACATGATGCGCGATGAGGAAAACGCCAAGTACCGCTCGGTCATCAAGAACACCCTGGAATTCGATCCAGACATCATGAAGCGTTACGTCAACTTTATGAGCAATCCCGATGAACGCACGGCGATTGATCAGTTCGGCACGGGCGATAAGTGCTTCGGCGTTGCCGCCCTCATGGCTACCCTTCCAGGGCTGCCCATGTTTGGCCACGGTCAGATCGAGGGCTTCACTGAAAAGTACGGCATGGAGTACCAGCGTCCCCGCTACGACGAGCATCCCGATCACTGGCTCGTCGAACGCCACGAGCGCCAGATTGCGCCGCTCCTGAAGCGCCGCTGGCTCTTCGCCGAAAGCAGCAACTTCCTCCTCTACGACTTCTTCACCGACGCTGGCTCCGTCGACGAAAACATCTTCGCCTACTCCAACCGCAACGGAAACCAGAGCGCCCTCGTCATCTACAACAACCGCTACGGCTCAACGCGCGGTACCGTCGATTACTCCGCCGCCTATGCCGACAAAGCCGCCGGCCACCTGCGCCAGCAGCGCCTGCGCGAAGGCCTCGGCATCAGCGGCGACTCGGCCCTCCTTCTTGCCTTTCGCGATGAGCTTACCGGCCTTGAATATCTTCGCTACGCCGGTCAGGTTGCCAATCAAGGCCTCACCCTCGATCTCCATGCCTACCAGTGCCACGTCTTTCTCGACTGGCGCGAGCTGCGTCCAACGCCCGCACAACCATGGGACCGTCTGTGCGACCAGCTCAACGGTGCCGGCGTGCCCAGCCTCGACGACGCCCTCGTGGCTCTCGAATTGCGCCCCTCCCACGATGCGCTTCGTCAGCTACTCAATCCGGACGTTGTGCGCCTCCTCGCCGATCTCGCTGAGCATCCGCGTTCCATCGTCGACGGCAAAAGCAAGGCCAACGCTGAACAGCGCAAGGAATTCTTTGACCAGACCTGGGCCCACTGCGAACGCTTCCTGCGCGAAGCCCAAAAGGTCTATTCTTCCCGTCTCTCCGAGGAACATCGGAAGGCCGCAGCACCGCCCGCCAATCCCGGCCTGCTTGCGCCCGTCTTCCGCGAACGGCTCTTGGCCGCGATGCGCCTGCCCGTAATCGAAGCAGCCTTCCCCAAGCCCTGGACCGCCGCTGCCCGCCGCGTCCTCCCCAGCCCCAGCCCGCAATTCACAGCGACCGCCATGTGGGGACCGCTGCTCGCTTGGAGCGTGCTCGAGCTGCTTGCTGAATCCATTGACGCCGCCAATCCCCAGCAGACCGCCCTCGATCTCTTTGACCGCCTCCGCCTCCGCGAACCGCTCGGCCAATCGTTCAACGCTCTAGGCTTCGAGGGCGNNACCGAATCCTCTTCGACTCCGCCAGAGGTAGCCCCGCGCTCAATCGAAGTGCAGCCGCAAGTCACTGCGGCTCCGCCCGCCCCCGTAGCCGCACCGCAGCCGGACGCACCAGCGATTCCCTCGGTCGAGCGCGTCGCCCTCGCGTCTTCGCTCTGGCTTGACCCCGATGTCCGCTGGCTCACCGGCGTCCACGAATCCCAGGGCCATTACTTCCTTGTCCGCGAGCGTTATGAGGAGTTGCTATGGTGGCTCCTCCTCCCCGCGCTCCTGCGCCTTGCCGGCGAACCCGCTTGGAACCGCGCCGCCATCGGCGAAATGAACACCATCGTCGGCGAAGCCCTTGAGACCGCGGAAGCCGCCGGCTACCGCATCGACGCTTTGCTCAAATCCTCTGCCGACGAAGATCCCTCGCCTGAAGTGAGCCCAGCTGAACCTCAACCCAATCCCGAGCCAACTCCAACTTCTGCTCCCAAATCGGCGCCCTCCAAAGCGAAACAGCGCGAAGCCCAGAAAATCGGCATAGTGGAGGTCCCGACGCCGGACACAAAGAAATAAGCTTTATCCGCTCCGCTGAACTCCGGGCGATTGAGCCCTTTAGATTTGTCGCGGGGCCCCCCGACCCGTAGAATCACTGGAGGGCCTTCAGCAATGGCGGCCAAGTCCTCACCAGGTACCGATGAGCGAACAGGAATCAAGCACCACAATTCAGCAGCCGGCCATCTCTCCGGCATGGACAAGGATCGAACGAGCACGCCATCCCCAGCGGCCCTACCCCATGGACTTCATCGAGCGGATCTTCACGGATTTCA
>PLTV01000059.1:1630-4253 GCA_003164635.1 Acidobacteriaceae bacterium | reverse complement strand
AACATGCTGAAGAGCGAGCGCAAGCCGTGCGACCGCGATGAGCGCGATGGATATCCATTCATGGACATTGGAAACTTAGTTGAACCTCATGTCGTATTGTACGGCCAGCCAGCAACCATCACATGCAGGAAAACCCGCGCGATGCCCCTTCGGCAATAGCACTTTTGTCCTCCGGGTTCCTAGGCGCGTGCAATCAGGCACCGGAAGGTGGCATGAACGCGGCAACTTCCATCGTTTTGCAGGAACCTGGCCAGCGCGGCGCGATGCGCACTGTCCACCGCTTCCTCTCCGGATTGTTTGCGCGCCCGCTCCGAAATCCCTGAAGATCCCAGCCCGCGCACGCCCTCCTCAATGCCGGAGTAGCGGAAGGGGCTCTCCACATCGAACACCTCAATCGGATCGAGACCCGCAGCCGCCGCAAAACTCCGCAGCGTGGCCTCATTCGAAAGCGCAAAAGGCCCCGGCGCCCCTGGCGGCGGAGCCGGCAACAGCGGCCGCAGCGCAGCCACCAACTCAGCCGCCGGCATGCTCTCCGGCGGTCCCCACGTCGCAATGGCCACAAGGCCGCCTGCCTTTAGCACCCGCCGCGCCTCGGCAAGCGCCCCGGTGGCGTTGCCCGCATATTGAAAGGAGTTGAATCCTGTCACTACGTCGAATGCTCCGTCGCCAAACGGCAACTTTTCCAGGTCTCCCTGCAGAAACACGCCGCCCGGCACGCGTTGGCGGGCAATCGCGAGCAGCGNNTCTGCCCAGTCGTTGGCGCGCGAACCCCACAAGGTTCCATTCACACCGGCAGTCGTTTGTCCGCTTGCAGCCATGCGCCCTCCATTGCATTTCGGGGATTCACGATGGGAAATTGAGCGACAAGCTTACCACTCCAGTCGTCGCGCGCGACAGCCTTGCCTGCGACCTGAGAAACTACTTGGGCATCGAATGAGCTGGGCCCGTCTTTACCGCCCAGTCGCACTTCTCTGTACCCATTACCAGGAACGGACGTTATGACCTACAAGACCTATCAGAATCTCATCGGCGGCCAGTGGATCGGCGCTGCAAGCGGCAAAACCTTTCTCAACCTCAATCCTGCGGATCACGACGACATCGTGGGCGCCTTCCCGCAATCCGGCGCAGAAGACGTTGATCGAGCCGTTGCCGCTGCTAAAGCTGCTTTTGCCACCTGGCGCCTTGTGCCCGCTCCCAAGCGCGCGGAGATCCTCATGCGTGCCGGAATTCTGCTGCAGCAGCGCAAGGAACAGTATGCGCACGACATGACGCGGGAAATGGGCAAAGTCCTCGCCGAAACTCGCGGCGACGTGCAGGAAGCGATCGATGAGGCGTTTTACGTCGCCGGCGAAGGCCGCCGCCTCTTCGGGCAGACCACCCCCAGCGAGTTGCAGAACAAGTTCGCGATGAGTGTGCGCATGCCACTCGGCGTTGTCGGCATGATCACGCCGTGGAACTTTCCCATGGCCATTCCGAGCTGGAAGCTCTTTCCCGCGCTCGTCTCCGGCAATACCTGCGTCATCAAGCCCGCCGAAGACACGCCGCTCTCAACCTACAACCTGGTGCAAACGCTCATGGATGCCGGCCTGCCTCCAGGCGTGGTCAACATCGTGGCGGGCTTTGGGCCCGATGCCGGTGCTCCGCTGCTGGAACACCGGGATGTGCGCGCCATCAGCTTCACCGGCTCCAGCGAAATCGGCTCGCTGGTTGGCCAGCGCGCGGCCGCCAACTTCAAGCCGGTGTCGCTGGAGATGGGCGGCAAGAATGCGCAGATCGTGATGGACGATGCCAACCTCGAGCTTGCTGTCGATGGCGCGCTCTGGGGCGCATTCGGCACGACCGGCCAGCGTTGCACGGCCACGAGCCGCATTCTGTTGCAAAAAGGAATCGCCGCGAAGTTCACCGACGATCTCGTCGCGCGCGTGAAAAAACTCAAGGTCGGCAGCGGCCTCGATGCGTCAGTCGATGTGGGTCCGCAGGTGAACGAAGCGCAGATTGCGACTTCAAAGAAGTATGTCGAGATTGCTCTTGCCGAAGGTGCAAAGCTACTGACCGGCGGTCAGCCGTTGACCGATGGCAGCTACACACGCGGCACGTTCTTTGCGCCGACTGTCTTCGCCGGNNTCGCCAATTCGATTGACTACGGCCTTTCCACGTCGCTCTACACCAAAGATGTGAATCGCGCCTTCACGGCCATGCGCGATCTTGAGGCGGGCATCACCTACATCAACGCGCCCACCATTGGCGCGGAGGTGCATCTACCCTTTGGCGGGGTGAAACAGACAGGCAACGGACATCGCGAGGGGCTGGGCGCCATCGACTTCTTTACCACCTGGAAAGCGGTGTACGTGGATTACTCTGACAAGCTGCAGCGGGCGCAGATTGACAATGCCGAGTGACGGGTCGAAGAGCGACGCGTGTTTTGCGGTAAGGTCGCCGAGCTTTTGCCAGTCTACTTTGGGACAAAGACAATCTGAATTCACCGTGCGAGCCTCGCGATCGCGGAGGCTCCGGCATGCGACAGTGTGCAGGCTCCTGTCTCATTGCAGGTGTAGTGCACATTGAACGGGAAGTTCTCCCACTGGATGGAACTCACATCCGTGTTCGCTTTTGCCAGCACGTA
>PLTV01000059.1:246-1602 GCA_003164635.1 Acidobacteriaceae bacterium | reverse complement strand
GGCTTGCGCTTGGCGCCATGACGCAGCTTCCAGTCCACCAGCTTGTGCAGGCGGTGCTTCTTTCTGGACTTGAGACTGCTTTTCTTGACTGAAGCAACGACCAGCGACGGTTTCGCGGCCGCCTTGCGGTCGCCTTCCACCTGGCGAAGCAGAGAAGGCGTAGTAACCGTTGCGAAAGCGGAGGCCGGGAACGATGCGGATGAACCGACGCTTGTTGCAGCCAACACGCTGGACGGCGCTGGCGCTTTCAGATGGGCAGTAGTCAACGCCGCACCAACACCCACCAACAGGCCGAGCCCGGCGGAAATTGCCACATAATTCTTCGCCGAATGACCCGCTCCGTGCAGGATCTGCGGAGGGACCACGGGCCTGAATCCTGCCGAACTCTTCGGTTTGAGCTGCTGTTGAGTGGGTTCCTGCATCAGTCGCTACTCCTTTTGAGATTTCGTTCTCACCCAATTGTTGGGACCCGATCCCGCCTTAATGTGATTGAACCACGCTCTGGTTGTAGGAACAATGGTTCATCGGCGTAATTCCGCGGGGATTTAGTAATTCAGAATCAGGCACTTTGGTGGAGTTCGGGGTAACGTGACCTATGCCTCGAAAATCACCGTTCCTTACGGCCAATTGTGAGGCGAACCACCAGCTGCGAGCCGTGCGTCGCCGGCGAACCGCGACACCTCATTATGCCGCAGACAGCGTCGGTGCGAATACATTGGATTCCAACGGTCGGGCGACCTTGACTTGCCGATGAAGCGGGCGCCCGATCCCGCGCTTTTTTCTTGCGCAGGGTGGGAGCGCACGAGCCTTATTCGGCGGGAGGTCTATTCCGTGCTAGGCCCGAGCCTCATCGGGTAGGATTCTTGTCAGGTCGAGCCGCCGGCGGATGCACTCCCGNNACCGACAGGAGTCTTCCGCAATGATCATCGGCGTTCCCAAGGAGATCAAGGACAACGAAGCCCGCGTGGCTGTTACTCCCGCGGGAGTCAAAGCGCTCACCGAGGCCGGGCACACGGTGCTCGTGGAAACCCAGGCCGGCGCGCAGTCCGGCTTTGACGACGCGACGTATCAGGATGCCGGCGCGGAGATCGTGGGCGACGCGGCCTACGCGTGGGGCAACGCCGACCTCGTCGTCAAAGTCAAGGAGCCCATCGAGAGCGAGTACGTGTTCTTTCGCGAGGGCCTGGTCCTGTTTACCTACCTACACCTCGCCCCGCTGCCAGGCCTGACCGACGTGCTGCTTGAGAAGAAGGTTATCGGCATCGCTTACGAAACCGTGCGCGACCGCCAGAACACCCTGCCGCTGCTCACGCCCATGAGTGAAGTTGCCGGCCGCATGAGCGTGCAGGTGGGCGC
>PLTV01000059.1:0-154 GCA_003164635.1 Acidobacteriaceae bacterium | reverse complement strand
ACAGCTACAACGTGGCGCAGGCCACGAAGGAAGCCGATCTCGTGATCGGCGGCGTTCTCATCCCCGGCGCAACGGCTCCGAAGATTGTGACCAAGGCCATGGTCGCGCAGATGAAGAAAGGCGCGGTCATTGTGGACGTGGCCATCGACCAGGG
>PLTV01000218.1 GCA_003164635.1 Acidobacteriaceae bacterium | reverse complement strand
TTCCTCCTTGGGGAATTCAGTTATTTTGTTGATTGCGCCGCCCGGGGGGAAGTCCAGACGCCGCCAAATAGCTCTCATTAGTATTGATGCAAAAGGCCCCCGCGGCGATGCCGCGGATAGAATGCCTTTCCTCTTATGCTAATCTGTCCACCATGTTGCCGCAGCGTCCCAGCGCTTTCGATCCCGATTTTGCGACCGAAATTTCACATTCCGATTTGACTGGCCCGGACGCGAAGCCAATCGAGCATCATTGCCAGATCTGCCCCACCTGCGGGCACCGGCTCACCGGCCACCATTGCAAGCTGGTCTGCACCCACTGCGGCTACTACCTGAGCTGCGCAGACTACTATTGAGTTTTCTTGAGGTCCTTCCCTGCTCATGCCTGCCATGAAGTCCGTCATTCTGACGCTGGCACTCGTAACAGTCCTTGCCGCGCAAGCGTCTGGGCAGCCCGCCGACGCGGTGCTGGCGCGCAAAACGTCTTCCATCAGCCTGACTTTCGACGCACACCGGCCCGGGTTGCGCTCCCTAAGCGTCGACTCGCTCAAGCGGGGCAACTTCGGCGCCAGCCCCATCGTCGATCCTGGTGTCGCTGCAGCTGCGTACAGCGTGTCCGAAGAGGATGGCTGGGTGCGCTATGCGCCTTCCTCATCAAATGACAAGCAGTCCGTGGCTTGGGAGATGCGCTGCGACGGCGATGCGATCCGCATGCGCAGCTTCTACCTCCCTGGGGCTGAATCCCAGGGCCTGACGCTGAGATTCGATCCCAACGTCGTGCATGCCACGCTCCTGGGCCATGTAACTTCCGGCGGAGACATTGCGCTTCCCGCCATTCTGCATCTGCCGGGAATGGGTTCCTTGCGCGTGTACGCGCAGGGAGACGAGAAGGCGGCCTTGCGCTACGCGGCCCATCGTGCGCCTGCGGCTTATGTCGAGGTCACGTTTCCCGCTGCCACCGCCGTGCATCCAAAAATTGAGTACACTCTCGAAGTTGCAACGATCTACCCAGCGGTTCCGGGACTGTCTGCGGACGATCCATCGTTCGATGGCTTCCGTCGCGACTTTCTCGATATCTTTCAGCAACAGGCCGAGCTGCACGTGCTGGCGAATAATGCCGCCAGCGATCCATGTGCGTTTACTGTGTACGAATCTGCGGACATGGCCCGGTATACGCCGGAGCTTGTGCATGGGCTTACCGCCCTCGACCTGGTGCGGGACACGTTGGATCGCTACCTGGCAGGCTTTCTGGCGTATGGCATGCCCGGCTATCGGATCTTCGAAGAGCAGGGCGAGTCGGAGGCCTCGCAAATCCCGTATGTCTTCAGCGATGTATATCCTTCTCTGCTGATTGCGGCTTACGACTACGCGGATGGAAGCGAAGATCAGCCCTGGCTGCGCAAGAACTATCCTGGCCTTCGCAAATGGGCTGAAAACCTGGTCGCCACCAATGCCGACGGCAGGCCTTTCGTTGAATATCCCGCAAGTGGCAACTCCGGTTCGTGGACTGCGAAGATCACCGTGCGCCCCGCCAACTGGTGGGACACGATCGGCTTTGGCCACGAGGATGCCTATTCCAATGCGCTCGCGTATCGCGCACTGCGCGGCATGGCCAATCTTGCCGATCGTGTTGGAGAACAGTCAGACGCAGCACGGTATCGCCTGCGCGCCCAGCAGATTCACGATGCGTATCCGAGCACATTCATCGATCCCGCTACCGGCGTCGTCTCCGGGTGGAGAAGCAGCGATGGTCAGCTCCACAATTACTTCTTCCCCTTCGTCAACGGAATTGCCGTTCGCTATGGGCTCGTCGAGGGCCAACAGGCCCGGAACGCGATGAACGGAATTTTCGCAAAAATGCAAAGCGTCGGCTATCGCAACTTCGCCCTCGGCTTGCCCGGAAATCTGGTCCCGATCCGGCGCGCCGACTATGTCGATCTCGATCCACGATTCGGCGGTCCAACCAAGGAGGACGGCAGCGACGGGTTTCAGATTTACGAGAATGGAGGCGCCACGGCCTGTTTTTCTTATTTCACCATGGCCGCGCTCTACAAGATTGGGGACCGGAAGGAAGGCGATGCAATTCTCCTACCTATGGTCGACGCCTTTGCCAAACGGGGATTCTCAGGCCGGGGTGCGAACGGGCTGACCAACGACTGGAGAGACTGGCAGGGAGGCGCTCACGGCTACGAGGGATTTCTCGCCGACAACTACTACGCGCTTCTGGCCGTCCTCGATCGCTCCCACCTCATTGCGAAGCTGCCTTAAGCATGAGCTGAAAGTCTGGGGCCCTCTCCGTCATTTGGCCTCGCTGGCTTTGCGTGCAGCCTCGAACTCGTCGCCGGGCAGCCATGCCACCGGCTTGCCCTGTTCGCTTGCCAGCCAGCCCAGAACCACGCCAAAGCGCGCCATCTTGGCGTTGCCGCGGAAGTCCCAGTCTGCGTGGTACTCGTCTGACGGCTGATGATAGTGGTTGGCCACAAAATCCGCATCCTGCGCACGTCCCCACGACTCGTCATGTCCTTCGAACAGCTCACCCTGGTCGACAGAAAACGCCGGAATCCCCACACGCGCCAGCGAGAAATGGTCGGAGCGGTAATAATGCCCCGCGCCGGGTGTCGCATCCGGTAAAAGCGCAAGGTCGAAAGCCTTGGCCACACTTTGCACGGTCGGCCAAAAGTCGATGCGCTCTGCTCCCCCCAGGCTCACTGAGCGCGGCACGCCAATGGGCAGCAGCATGTCGTAGTTCAGATCGAGCGAGATTTTGCTGGCAGGAACCGGCGGATTCATGCCCAGAAACTGCGAACCCAGCAATCCCTGCTCCTCCGCCGTCACCGCGGCAAAGTACATTGCATGCGGCGGCGGTTCCTTGCTTTGCGCAAAGCCCCGCGCCATCTCGACGAGAATTCCGCAACCTGTTCCATTGTCTGCTGCGCCGTTGTAAATGTTGTCGCCCTTCGCATCGGGGTCGATGCCGAGATGATCGTAGTGCGCCGTATAGAGGACCGCCTGGTCCTGCGTGCTTTTACCTGGAACGCGCCCGACAATGTTCGCGCTCACATAGCGCCTTACGCGGCTCTCGACATGCGCCTTGAGTTTCACGCTGAACTCGACCGCATGAGACGCTCCCGGCTTCCCGGCCAGCACAATGGCCTGGTCCAGATCGCCGAGCCCGGCCATCGCGAACAGCTTTTGCGCCACATTGTGCTGAATCCACGCCGCGGCTCGCAAAGTCGCATCGGGATCGCCTTGCAAATAGCTTTTCTCCACGGCCTGCGAGTTACGCACGACTTCCCATCCATAGCTCGCCAGGTCGGTGCGATGAATAATCAGCACCCCCACCGCGCCACGTCGCGCCGCTTCCTCATACTTATAGGTCCAGCGGCCGTAGT
>PLTV01000241.1 GCA_003164635.1 Acidobacteriaceae bacterium | reverse complement strand
CCTGGCGAGTGTGGCAGCCCGTGGGCGATTGGCTCGGCGGAGGGTGGACACAAGTCCGTTCATTCGCAACTTGGGACAATTGAAGATTTCCGGCGCTTTGTGGCCAAGGCAAAACAACTAGGCCTGTCGCTTGCCCTCGATATTGCTTTTCAGGCTGCGCCGGATCATCCGTATGTGCGCGAGCACGAGAACTGGTTTCGCAAGCGACCCGATGGCACCATTCAGTATGCTGAGAATCCTCCTAAGAAGTATCAGGACATTTATCCGTTCGACTTTGAGAGCGAAGACTGGACGGGGATGTGGGAGGAGCTGAAGAGCGTCTTCGACTACTGGATTACGCAGGGCGTGACGATCTTTCGCGTGGACAACCCGCACACCAAAGCCTTTCCATTCTGGGAGTGGGCGATTGGCGCTATCAAGAGTGAGCATCCTGAGGTGCTGTTTCTGGCGGAGGCTTTCACGCGGCCCAAGATCATGTACAGGCTGGCCAAGCTCGGCTTCAGCCAGTCGTACACGTACTTTCCGTGGCGGAACGCGAAGGGCGAGATTATCGCATATCTTTCGGAGTTGGCGCAGACGCCGGTGCGCGAGTTCTTTCGCCCCAACCAGTGGCCGAACACGCCGGATATTCTCGCGGAGTTTTTGCAGATGGGTGGACGTGCCGCGTTCGGTATCCGCTTTCTACTTGCTGCCACCCTGGGTTCGAACTACGGCATCTACGGGCCTGCGTTCGAACTGATGGAGCACGTGCCGATTCGGCGCGGGAGTGAAGAGTATCTCGACTCGGAAAAGTACGAGATACGGCACTGGGATGTGGATCAGCCCGACAGCTTGCGACCGCTGATTGCGCGCGTGAATGCCATTCGCAACGAGAATGCGGCGTTGCAAAACGATTGGTCGATCAAGTTTCATTCAACTGAGAACGAGCAGTTGATCGCGTATACCAAGGAGTCGGATGATGGCTCGAATTTGATTCTGACTGTAGTGAACCTCGATCCTCATTACACGCAATCGGGATTTGTGACGCTGCCACTGGAGGCGCTGAGGATTCCGGCCGATCGCGGCTATGAGGCGGAGGATTTACTCGCCGGTTCACGCTATATGTGGAACGGCCCGCGCAATTACGTGGAGTTGAATCCGGCCCGGTTGTCCGGGCACATTCTCAAGATCCAAAGGCGGCTGAAGATCGAGACGGATTTCGATTATTTTCTTTGAACGAAGGCCAATGCGGATTTTCACAGGAGCTTAACGAATTGATTGTTGGACGACCTCAATTTCAGCATTTTATGCTGCATCGGGAGCAGCTTTTGGTAATACTGCGGCACAACTATTTCCGCGTTCATGCGTTGTTAGTATGCAACGGGCCGGAACGAAACTGAGCTCCGGAACTTCACACCATGGAGGAAACCTGATGGTCAGGAAGATTGCTTTGGCAACCCTGCTTGCTCTTACCTTTTTGCCTGCGGCTTCGTATGCGCAGGTTATCGTCCGCATCGCGCCACCAGCGCCGATTGTGGAGCGTCGTCCTCCACCGCCTGAACGTGGATTTGTTTGGATCGATGGATACCATCGCTGGGACGGCGGGCGCTACGTCTGGGTGCCGGGCCGCTGGGATCGTCCGCCACATCCGGGCGCGCGCTGGGTGGCTCATCGCTGGGTTCACCGCGGTGACCATTATGAGATGGTGGAAGGGCACTGGCGCTAGGGTTTAGTTCCGGCGAAAGCGAATGGGAGCGAGGCCAAGGCATCGCTCCCATCTTTGTTTTTGCTATTAGCTTTGGACTGCGACGATCAAAGAGATTTGCGATAAACAACGAAGCCGGATCGCTCGGCGACTTTGTTGTAGAGCTTCATGGCAGTGTCGTTGGTCTCGTGTGTAAGCCAATAGACGCGCGCCGATCCAGCCTCACGGGCAATTTCGTAAACACGCTCGATGAGCGCTCGGCCGACACCTTTCCCGCGAGCCGATTCGAGCGTGAAGAGGTCCTGGAGGTAGCAGGTGGGTGCGATGGAGATGGTTGAGCGGTGGAAGAGGAAATGCACAATGCCTAGGAGGTCGCCGTCGCTTTCGGCGACGAGCGCATGCACGGGCTCGTCCGGATCGAAGAAGCGCGACCAAGTCGTACTCGTCACGGCCTCGGGCAATGCGGTGGCGCCTTCGCGTCCATAAAAGGCGTTGTAACCATCCCAGAGAACCTTCCATTGCGGAAAGTCAGAAGGCTGGACGGGGCGGATTTGAAGAGAGCATGTCATGATCCCGATCCATTAAGAAAGATTGCGGCGGGAGAAAGAGGAACTTCTCAGTATTCCGCCTCATACTGCGATTGCAGGGGCTAAAGCCCAATCGTTTCAAGGAGCTTGTGCGGCACGACTGAAGTCGTGCCCTGATTACAAAACGCGGAATTCGAGAATTTCTGCAGCCCGTAAAGCTCCCTTACTGTGTGCGGCGCTTTCGGCACGAGTAAACTCGCGCCCTGATTACGAAGCTCGAGAATAAGTATTTCCCGAGCAAGCCGCACCACTTTAGCTGATCTCGATGACGTCGGTCGCTGCTGCAGCGGCAGCTTCGGCGCGGACCATCAGCTTCTCGGCGACTGCGAAGAACTCCGAAGCCTGCGGGCTCTTGGGGCCGGCAAGTGTCACGGGAAGTCCGCGGTCGCCGCCTTCCCGGATAGCGGGGATCAGCTCAATGGATCCGAGGAAGGGAATATTGAACTGCTGCGCCGTGCGCTCGGCACCGCCTTTGGAGAAGATGTCGATCTCGTGGTGGCAGTGGGGGCAGGTGAAGTGGCTCATGTTTTCGACGATGCCGAGCACCTCGACGTTGACCTGCGCAAACATCTCGAGGGCCT
>PLTV01000364.1 GCA_003164635.1 Acidobacteriaceae bacterium | reverse complement strand
GAGGATTTCGATCGCATCTTCAACGTGAATGTGCGCGGGGTGTACCTGGTGACACGGGCGTTCTTGCCGCTGCTGCTGGCGAGCACAGGCTCAAGCGGCCGATTGGGAACGATTGTCAATCTTGCTTCGGTTGCGGGATTGGTAGGCGTGCGCGAGCGATTCGCTTATTGCTCGAGCAAGGGTGCGATTGTGGCGATGACGCGGCAACTGGCGGTCGATTATCCGAAGACGCTGCGCGTGAATGCGATTTGCCCAGGGACGGTGGAGACTCCGTTCGTGGAAGGGTACCTGGACAAGTTTCATGCACACAACAAGGAAGAAACGCGCGAGGAGTTGCGGGCGCGGCAGCCGATTGGCCGGCTGGGGCAGCCGCNNCAACGCAGCGAATGGAGAATTTATGAGGCTTGTTTCGTTTTCGTTGGGCGACGGCAAGATTCGGCCGGGCGCGCTACTGGAAGATGGCAAATTGGTCGCGGACTTGAGCGCCGCGGGTTATGGGGATGCACTGGCCGTGATTGCTGCCGGGATTACGGAGCCTGATACGGGTGTCACATTTCCGTCTTATGCAGTGGATAAAGTACGGCTGCATGCGCCGCTGAGGAACCCTCCGCGCATTTTTGCGATCGGGCTGAATTACCGCGATCATGCGATTGAGTCGGGGATGGAGCTTCCGAAGACCCCGGTGGTTTTCTTCAAGCTGCCAACCGCGATTGTGGGGCCGGGCGATGCGATCGTGCTGCCGGTGAATTCGACGGAGCCGGACTACGAGGCGGAGTTCGCGTTCGCGATTGGGCATGGTGGGTATCGCATTGCCGCAAGCGACTGGCGCAAGCATGTGTACGGCTACACCATTGTGAACGATGTGAGCGCGCGCGATGTGCAGTTCTCTTCGACGCAATGGTCGATGTCGAAGTGCTTTCCTACTTTCTGTCCGATGGGGCCGGCGATTGTGACAGCGGATGAGATTGCCGACCCGCACCAGTTGCAGATTGGGTTGAGCATTGACGGCGAGCAGTTGCAGAACTCGAATACGCGCGAGTTGGTGTTCAAGATTCCGGAGCTGATTGAATACCTTTCTTCGATCACACCGTTATTGGCGGGCGATGTGGTTTCGACGGGAACGCCGCCAGGCGTGGGGCTGGGAAGGAAGCCGAAGCGGTGGCTGCGGCCGGGCGAGACGGTGACGGTGACGGTTGAGGGGCTGGGCGAATTAGTCAATCCTGTCATCGCGGAGTAGGCCGTCGCGGCTGGGCTGCAGGTTTATCCCGAAGGATCTCGCGGCTGCTTAGTGGAGCGCTGAAAGCAATCCTCAGGGGCGGTCTGCGCAGTTGCGGAGGAATCTGGATCGTCAACCCTTTTTGACGAAGTTATTCTGCCATTCAAACCCGGTTCATTCAGAACACACGGACCCATCTTCTAATGCGGGCAGGCTCATTGCGAGCCGGAAGCAAATCCCCCAAGGATGGTTCCCTGCCATGCTGAAAACGAACCTGTGTCTTGTTCTGTTTCTTCTCTATGCCAGCACTTCAATCGGCCAGAACGTACCACCGTCTTCGCATGTCTGGATTCTTGCAGAAGAGAATCACAGCTATGAAGAGGTCGTCGATAACCCGCGCATGCCCTATTACAATTCGTTGATCGAGCGGTACGGACTGGCCGAGCAGTTTTATTCCAACCGGCATGGTTCCCTTCCCGCGCTGATGTACTTTGCGGCTGGGACCGAGGTGACAACAGATAGCAATACGACGTCATGCGAACATTCGGACAACAATATAGTGCGCCAAGTGTTGAAGCGCGGTTACACGTGGAAGTCGTATCAGGAAAACCTTCCCTATGCCGGCTTTCAGGGGCTCTATGGGGGTGAGGGCGATAAATACTATCGGCGACATAATCCGCTGATTGACTTTATCGATGTGTGCCCCAACACCGGACAGGCCATCAAGAGCGTTCCCTACCCGGAGATGGAGTCGGATTTCAACGATAGCCGGACGGTGAATTTTGCGTGGATCACCCCGGATGTGGACTCCGATGCGCACAATGGAACTTTGCAGGAAGCGGATCAGTGGATGCAGGACAATGTGCCGGCAATTCTGGCGCGGCCCGAATTCAAATCTGGAGGCGACGGAATCCTGTTCGTTGTGTGGGATGAGGCTGCGCTGACCGATGACCGGTGTTCAGACAACGTGTCCAAGGGTTGCGGCGGACGGACGGCGGTTCTGGTAATCGGCCCACAAGTGAAAGAGGGCTACCGGTCGAAGATTCTTTACCACAATCAAAATGTGCTCAAGACCATTTGCAAAGCAATGGACCTGTCGACGTGTCCCGGAGAAGCAGAAAGCGCTGCGCCGATGAGGGACTTCTTCAAGGAGTAGGTGGAAGGCGCGAGGACCGGTTGGTGAAGGATTATGGTTGCGAGTAATAGCCGGCACGGGTACGCGCGACCACACCTGGGCGGTCGACCTTGACTTCGATGGCGTGATATTCGTCCTCGTGCCGGGCGGCGGGCATATCGTAGGTTACGACGTAGTAGGAGTTGGCATCGGCGACGCAACGATCGATGAGGCCGGGCAGATCGGTCGATCCATAGAGGACTTGACCGCCCGATTGCGCGGCCAGAGCGGGCAGCATGAGATGGCCGTACTGAGCATCGCGCGCGACAGAAGCGCCTTTTACAAAGGGCCGGTAGTTGAAGTTGAAGATGCGGCCGCCAGAGATTGTGGGGTCGATGACATCCAGAGTGACACGCGCCTTTCGCAACGTGTCCCATTCGCCGACGATCTGGTTGAATAGCTTCATTTGAGCTTTTCCGATTGGACGCGCATCCGGGTCGGGGCCCTCGCCCCATCCCGGGCCAATCCAGAGCAACAGTTTGCGCCCTGGGCGCTTTTCTACCTTGGCCGCGATGGAGTTGAGCTCGTTGAGAGAGATTTGCTCGCGTTCAATTTCCCCCCAACCGCCGGAGGAAGTCCTGAGCGCGCGAAATCCCGTTCGGTTGCTATCGAGAAAGCGCGACAACTCCGCCGTATCCCTGGTCGGATGGTTTTGCATGGTCACATTTTGATCTTGCAGGAAGGCAAACGAAGTGGGCAGGGCAAGTTGTTTGCCGCTGTTATCGAGATATTTGTGCAGCCAATCGAACTCTTCCGTCAGCGCTTCTTTGCCGGCGTTGACAGCGTCGATAGCAAGGATGACCTCGACCGGATCGCCAGGCTGCACACTTGTTCTCGTGATGGCATCGACGGAGAGAAGGTCCTGTTGCCTGCTGTTATCGAAGACTGTGAAGTCTTCGGCTTTGAGGCCGACGATGGGCGCGCCCGTTTTATCGAGGGCCGCGACATCGAATGAGATGGAATGGCTTCGATCGGCGATTGCCGTGGGTCTAGAGTCGGTAGGAGGCTGGTTCCCTGTCAGCTTCATTGCTTCCGGTGCTTGAGAATAAGCCAGCCACGGCGCGGAGAGAACCAAGACAACAAGGGGTGCCGAAAGAGTTTGAACGAGTCTCATAGACCATACCTTTCCTGGTGATCAGGCATTAGACCCCGCACGGGGTTTGCGGTTACGACAATCCGCAAAACTCAGCATCAGGGGGGTGAGCTAAGCAGAAGCGCCAGTGGGGGTATGTTCGCCGCCGAACCATGCGTAGAGGGCGACGGCGGCAAAGCAGACGACTGGGACGAGGTAGGCGGTCTGAAGGCTGCTGGAGTCGGCGAGCATACCCATGACCTTGGTGAGCGCAGCACCGCCGAGGATGGCCATGACGAGGAGCGAGCCGGCGGTCTTGGTCTTGTCGCCCATGCCTTTGAGACCGAGGGCAAAGATGGTGGGAAACATGATGGACATGAAGAGGCTCGTTGTGAGCAGGCACATGGCGCCGACCCACCCTGGGTGGATGACAGCGACGAGGCCGAGAACGACATTGATGACGGCGTAGACCCCCAGAAGGCTGCGGGCGTGGAAGTGCTTCATGAGCCAGGCGGAGCTGAAACGGCCGACGGCAAAGGCTGCGAGTGTTCCGGTGAGCATGTAGCCAGCGGTCTTGTCACCGACTCCGGTGGCGGAGCGTACATAGAGGATGAAATAGCTCCAGGTACCCACCTGGGCGCCCACGTAGAGAAACTGGGCAACGATGGCGAGCAGGAAGTGGCGTTGGAGCAGGCTGACGTGCTGGGCGGGGCCAGCGTCTTCGCGGGAGACGTCTTCGCGGGCGGCGTCGGGGAACTTGGTGACGAGGACCATGAGGGCCCAGAGCAGTGCGACGGTGCCAAGGATAAGGTATGTGGGAACCACGCGCATGGTTTCGGAATGCAGGTAGGCCTGCATGGTTCCGGCGGCGCGGCGTGCGGCGGTTTCGGCGCTGGTGAATTCGACGCCAGAGAAGATGAAGACAGTGCCAACGAGTCCGGCGGTAATGGAGCCGAGCGGGTTGAAGGCCTGGGAGAGGTTGAGGCGGCGTTCGCTGGAGGCAGTGGGGCCGAGCTGAGCGATGAAGGAGTTGGCGCCCGTTTCGAGGAACGACAGGCCGCAGCCGATGACGAACTGGGCGGCGACGAAGAACGGGTAGAGATCGGCGCGCGCGGCGGGCAGGAACAGCCAGCATCCGGTGCCGAGCAGGATGAGGCCGGTAAGCAAACCAGCTTTGTAGCCGAAGATACGCATGATCTGGCCGGCGGGGACGGCCATGAGGAAGTAGCCGATGAAGATGCCGATCTGGAGCTCGGCGGCGCCGGAGCGATTAATTTCGAACGACTTCATGAACTGGCGAATGAGGAAGTCGGTGAGGTTGTTGGGGATGGCCCAGAGAAAGAAGAGCGGCGTAACAACAAGGAAAGGGACGAGGCGGCCATGGGGAATGATGGGAGCTTCAAGTTCGATGTCGTGGTGCTGATTGCGATCGTTCCCGATAGACCCCATGGAGATGCTCAAGCTGTTCACGACCTTTCCGTTGCACCTTTCTACCGAATGGAAGGGTGGTGTGGCAACTCACTGCGCGAGGAGGTGGAACAAACGGCCTGAGTTTGAGCTGAACTTCGGTTGCGTCCAATCAGAAAGGCCCTGCACTTGGCAGGGCCTTTGGATTGAACGCGGTCCGGGCTTATTGAAGAGCGGGCGCGCCGATGACTTTCTGGACTTTCTCTTCGATGACGTCCTGGGGCACATAGCCGACGATCTGGTCGGCGACTTTTCCGCCCTTGAAGAACAGGAGCGCAGGAATGCCGCGGATTCCATAGCGCGACGGCGTGGCGCCGTTTTGATCGACGTTAACTTTGGCGACCTTGAGCTGCCCCGCGTACTTGGCAGCGAGCGCATCGATGGCGGGCGCAATGGCCTTGCAGGGGCCGCACCAAACAGCCCAGAAATCGACCAGAACGGGTTGCTCGCTCTTGAGCACCTCCTGATCGAACGTTGCATCGCTGACATTCAAGACTCCCAATCCAGCCATACTCCTCCTTGCGGCAACCGCGCACTTCCAGTTTCGCTCACTTTCAGTTTAATGGTACCGGCTCCCCATGGGATGCAGCGGTAGGCGGTAAAGTCGCAGACCGCCCCCTTGACGGCGGCTGAAACAGGAAGGAACGAGGCTGAAACCCGGCAGCCCACTCTAGATAAAAGGAATTTATTGAACTCGTAAAAAAATTGAAGCGCCCGGATCCTATGAAGGATCGCGGGCGCTAGAGCAGCCCTCCCCCAGAACTGCNNCTTGAGTAACAAAATAAGTAATGCGCTAACCGGGGATTTTTGAGCACAAAAGTAACCTTAAAACTGCAATTCGCACAAAACAAAAGAGTTATTTAGGCAAAGGCCGCTCTCGAAATCAGAAAATAGCTCGATCCGGATAAGCTGTGAACCGCCCAGTTCATCGGTCTGGACTCAGGCCGGGCGCAACGAGTCGAAGAATTGGTTTGTTCCAACCTGCTCAAACCGGCAAAGCTTGAGCTCCGGCTTCATCTCTCGGGCAAGAGCCTGGCGGATGGCTGCCGCCGCGCCGGGAAGACTCTTCTCGCTGCCAACGATAACCAGAACCGCTGGGCCGGCGCCGCTCAGAGCCGCTC
>PLTV01000166.1 GCA_003164635.1 Acidobacteriaceae bacterium | reverse complement strand
GTGCCGCTCGCGCCCTTGATGGAGCGCGTCGTTCTTCTCGAGCAGCGGCTCCCTGTCGTGCTCGAGTCTGGACCGCCCCTCGAAATCGACGCCGATCCCGATCAGCTGGAGCAAATGTTCATCAACCTGCTCAGGAACGCGGTCGATGCCTCGCTCGCCAACGGCGCCCAGCCAGTAGAAGTCAGCTGGCGTCTCGATGATTCTGCGGCTCTTGTCACTATTGACGATCGCGGCATGGGCATCGCCAACGCCGACAACCTTTTCGTGCCGTTCTACACGACCAAACCCGCCGGCAGCGGCGTCGGTCTCGCGTTAGCCCAACAGATCGCCCGCGCCCATGGCGGCGAGATCACACTCGCCAACCGCCTCGACGGCGAAGGGGCCCGCGCGACGATCCACCTTCCACTCCACCTGTCGTAGCCCGATTGACCATTTCCCTTTGAATTCTCACGAATTACCGTCCCTTTTGCGCGCCGAAAATCGCCTCGAACCAAAGTTGTAGGCAATTGACCTTGAGAGGCATTCAAGGGCATTGGTAAAAGGAGCTACTATCTCCGCTATCGGGGTTGCCTCTGGATCGGCATGGCGCTGGGGCGCAGGCCTTGAGTTGATTTCGCAAAATTGATGCACTGTTTTCTTCGGGCCTGAGTCGCACGTCAGACACGCAAGCTGGTCCAGCAAGCACTCGATCAAGATCGAGCGTGGTTGAGGTGGATAACGATGAAGGTTCGCAGTGGTTTTCTTGCGCAAAGCAATTTGCGTACGCGGGGTCTCGGGTACGATCGGCGCACATCAAAGGCCAGGAGCCTTACCGGCTTTTCCATGCGCCGCCACGTCCGCGCTCTTCTCCGCAAAGGTGAAGAAGGCAGCGCTCTCGTCGAGATCGCGCTCACCATGCCCATGTTGCTGATGGTTATGACAGCCATCTGCACTTTCGCCATTGGCTTCAACAATCAGTTGACTCTCACCAGCGCCGTCGGCTCGGGGGCACAGTATCTGCAATTGATCCGGACCACCACAACAGATCCCTGCCAAGACACATTGACGGCAATCGAAAACGCCGCACCAAGTCTTACTCCGAGCAGCATCACTCTCTCGTTCAGCCTCAATGGAACTCCCGTCTCCGGGAACTCGTGCGCTGGCGATCAGTCTGACCTCGCGCAAGGCCAGCCCGTCACTGTGACGGCCAAGTACCCTTGTGCACTTGCCATCTACGCCACCAAATTCGCTACGGGCTGCCAGTTGTCCGCATCGGTCACTGAGTATGAATACTAACCACGGGACCATGGAAGCCAAACCAATGAAAAACTGCATCTCTCACTTTTTTGGGAATGCGCTGCGCAGCCAAAGCGGCCAGACGCTTCCCTTTGTTGCCTTAGCAATGACCGGTCTGCTGGGCATGGGCGGACTTGTGATCGATGTCGGTCACGCCTACGTGGTTCGCGGCCAGTTGCAAAACTCCGCCAACGCCGCGGCCCTGGCGGCTGCGGGATACGTCTACACTTCACAATCCGCATCCGTGAACACGACAACCATGGCCGACGAATATAGCGCCGGAAGCAGCGGCGAGAATAACTACTCGTCTCTCGGTACAGTCACCACGACGGTGTCGACAAGATGTGTGAATATGCTCATGCCCGCCGGCTCCAGCTGCGGCAACGGCTCCTCATCGAATGCCGTACAGGTTATTCAAAGCACCAAGGTCAGCACGTTCTTCATGGGCCTGTTTGGAATGAAAACTCTTACGGTGGGAGCCGAAGCGACAGCCTCCATGCAGGGCTCGTCCTTGCCGTGGAACGTCGCGGTCATCATCGACTCCACAGGATCGATGGCCACTGCCGATAGCAACTGCGGCGGCGTCACCGAGTTTCAATGCGCCCTCGGCGGCGTGCAAAGCCTGCTTGAGGCCACCAATCCCTGCCCCACGGGCCTCTCCAGTTGCAGCGGCTCCAGCGCCAATGTCCGCGTAAGCCTGTTCACTTTCCCGAACGTATTGACTTCTTACAATGGCACCACGGTCAACTCGCTGAGCGACGACACGAATTGCAACGGCACTCCCGCAACATGGACGACTTACAATTCTCAGCCAGTTGCCGCTCCGTACACGTTACCTATACCGGGCGCAACGTTGCCCGGTGCGCCCGATGCCACCTATGTAAGCTATACGCAGACCAGCACCGGCCACACATGGAACGCAACCTACCAGATCACACCATTCCTGAGCGACTTCTACCTGCCCAGCGCATCAAGCGGCTTGAACTCCAGTTCCAAACTCGTGAAGGCCGTTGGATATGGAAACACAGCGGGTTGTCTAACCTACACCTTTGGCATTTGGGGAACCGGCGGAGGCAGCGGTTACGGTAATACGTATGTCGCCAGCTCAATCTACGCTGCGCAATCGGCGTTAGCCTCAGAAGCGGCAGCCAATGGCGGGCAGAACGCGATCGTGCTCCTCAGCGACGGCGGCATGAACGCAAGCTACTACTCCAAGAACACCAGTTCATACGGCAGCTCAAACAGCTCCAACCAGTACGCTGACGCCTACGAATTTCCGTCCGGACCGGCGGGCAGTCAGGTCGGTCCCACTTCCTCCGGCTATCCGGTTCCGGCTTATTACACCCCGGCAACGAGCGCAAGCTCCACCGTCGCTTATTCCACGCTCGGCGTAAATGGAAAGGGCCTTTACCCTGATTGGTACGACCAGTGCCAGCAGGCAATTCAAGCCGCGCAATACGCAAGCAATCACTCGACGACGGTATTCTCCGTTGCCTACGGATCTGGCAGTTCCGGGTGCAACAGCGGATGGGGCATCGGTTTGACCGATACCACGCTCGTCGCAACCGGACAGAATCAGTCGTTCAACCTCTCCAGCCTTACTCCTTGCGTGACAATGGAGAATATCGCGTCCTCACTCGGAACGTTTTACTCCGATTACAAACAAGGCGGCACCACCGGCACCTGCGTCGACTCCGGACACTCGACAATCAGCCTGTCTGAAATCTTTCAGGCAATCGCGACAACCTTCACCACGCCGCGGTTGATCCCCAACAACGCCTCGTAAAGNNTGCGAACTGAGCGGGACTACCCGCTCTACCGCAGGTGCTATGACTCGGATTCTGGCGCAACCTCCGGCTCAATCTCTGCAGCCATCACGCAGTTCCGCCCACTGTTCTTGGCTCGATAGAGCGCCACGTCCGCGGCCTGGATCAGCATCTCAAAGTGGGAAGGGAAGCCCGAAGCCACACCGAAGCTGGCCGTCATCGGAATTGATCGGGTGCCGTCGTGAATGCGCGCCCACTGCACCGCCATGCGCAACTGCTCCGCGCGCACCCGCGCTCCGGCAAATCCCGAGCCAGGCAGAATCAGCAAAAACTCCTCGCCCCCGTACCGTCCCACCCAATCGTAAGATCGCACGGAGCTCTGGAAGATGGCGGCCACCTCTTTCAAAACCAAATCTCCCGCCGGATGCCCGCACGTGTCGTTCACATTTTTGAAGTGGTCCAGGTCCACCAGAATCACGCTCAAGGGCGTTTTCTCGCGGCGCGACCGATCCACCTCCTGCCGCAACCGCTCCACAATAATTCGATGGTTCCACAGACCGGTTAAATCGTCGTGCTCGGCAAAATGGCGCATTTGTTCCCGCGCCCGCAACAGTTCTGCCTTCTCCGTTTCCAGATCTTCGGTACGGTGCTGCACGGCTTTTTCCAGAATCCTCTTCTGCCGCACCAGCAGGTGTACGCTCCATCGCCACGCCATTACGACGCACAACGCCAGCCCCAGTACGAATGCCAGCCGCAGCGGGCTGCTCTGCCACCACTGCGGAGTAATCACAAACGACACTTCCTCCACCGGCGACACCGTTTCCCCTGCTGTACCGGACTCCGCTGCCGAAGTCGCCGCGCCCGTGTCGTCCACCACGATCGCCTGAAAACGATACGGTCCCGGCTCCAGCCGCGCATATCGGATATTCCGGTCTGACGACTCCACCCACTCCGATTCCACGCCAAGCAATCGATAACGGATGCGGATATGACTTGCGTCCCGGTAGCTCAGCGCCGAAACCGTAATCGTCAGCGGATTTGCGCTCCATGGGATTTCCGATTCATTCTGGATTGTGGCGTTGCCAAACTTGATCGAGGAAAAGACGGGCGCCGCCGGCACAGCCGCCGGCACAGCCTGCGGCTTGAGCAGATGCGATAATCCCGCCGACGTGCCGATCCACATCGTGCCATCGCGGTCTTCTGAAATCGCATAGCTGTCTGTGTCGTTCCAAATCAGTCCGTCGTCCTGCGTGAAGCTGCGCCACGACTGCCCGTCGTACACCGCCAATCCCGCATCCTGCCCCACCCACAGCCATCCGCGATGGTCCAACTCCAGCGACACCACCTGGTCTGAGAGCAAATGGGGCCGCGAAACATGCTCCGATTCCACGACGCGGTCTTTCACGACGTGCAACCGCATCAACCCCGGAAACGCTCCGGCCGCCCATAGAATCCCGTTCTTGTCGGCGGCGATTTCCATCGGGATTACTGCCGAAAGCCCCGCATCAATCGCGTGCCACCCCGTCCCGTCGCGTCTGTAAATTCCCTCGTCGCTTGCAGCCCATAGAGTGTGGTCCGCATCCAGCGTAAGATCGGTGAACCGCTCCCGCGGATGCGCGATCCCGGCTTCCTCCACCTGCGGTGAAACATCGCGCGCTGAGGTATCCACCACAAAAAGGCCGCCGCTCGTTGCTGCCCAGATGCGATGATCCCCGTCGCTCAGTACGCGAAACACCTCGGGAATCTTCCACTGCTTTCCAGCCAGCGTGTGCGGATCGATGCGCGTCAGGTTTCCGGCTGCCGACCCCACCCACACGTTGCCGTCCGCGCTCTCGGCGAACGAAGCCGCGCGGTCTGTCTGCACTCCAGGCGACTGCCACACCTTGGGAGTGTTCGACCCCGCCGGCAAATAGTCCAGTCCCGACTCCGTCCCTATCCACAACCGGCCCCCCTGGTCGCGCAGCGCTGACCACACAATGTCGTTGCTGAGCCCGCTGTCGACCGTATATGCCTCCCATCGATCCTGCCCAACCCAGCGCACCAATCCGTGCCCCACCACTCCGATCCACAACGACCCCTCGCGGTCCACATACACATCGGAAATGTCGTAGCGCGAGAGCCCGTTCCTCGCTGTTATCAAGCGCCATGTTCCGTTCTCCCAAAGACCCAGGTCCGGCCCCTGCGATGCAACTACCTGCCCATCCGCGTCACTCGCCAGTGCTGCATATGGCACGCTGTTCGAGCGGCCGGGCAAATCGTGTGGTTCGTAACGATTTTCGCCGTCGATCACTTCGCCTAAATGCGTCGCACCGCGAATCCACAAGTGTCCGTCGCGGTCCAGAGTCATGTGCAGCCAGCGATCCTCGGGTAGATGCAATACTCCGCGCACGTGCGTTGTCTTTCCATTTTCACGACGGCAAACCTCGGAGTCGCATCCGTACCAAAGCACGCCGTTTGGCGTCGCCAGCATACTCCAGATCGTCTGTCCTTCCAGATACATCGGCTCGGCGATCCAGGTGTCCTCGGCCGTGCGCCGCAACAGAAACGCGCCGCTTCGGTCCGCGGTGGCCACCTGGTCCGGTGCAATCGCTGTGAACACGCTTCCGATTCTTTGTGAAAATCCCGTCGCGGGTGGAGGGGGGTGAATCTGGCTGAANNAAAAGGCTCTGGATCACATGGCTGCTCAGACCGTCTGCGGGCCCAAACGCACTGAAACTTCGTCCGTCGTAGCGGTAAAGTCCGTTTTCCGTTCCCACCCAAATGTAGCCGGCGTGATCCTGCGCGATGCAGTTCACATCCAGGTTGCCCAGTCCCGCCGTGACGGAGTTGAAGTTGTAGACTTGCGCGTGGCAAAGAATCGCCGCAAGGGACACTGCGGACAGCCCATAGACAGCCGTCTTCAAGATGCCCATCAACTGCCTGCCTGCCTCCGAACCGCGCCCCTGCCGATAGGGAATGTAGTCACTATATACCGCGTTCGGTAGTGCGCAGCCAGTCAGGAACGCGAGGGGAATCAGCGCGTCTAACGCTTTGGGAAAGGTGCAGGCAGGCTGTTCTCAGTCGCAAACCAGCGCGCCATCAGGAAAAGCGGCCGGCTCCTCATCCTTGACCTGTTCGCCGGCAGCGCCGTCGCCGTTGTCGTGCCGCGCAGCGAAAAACGCTTCAACCTGTGCCAGAACTTCGGCGCCCGTGCGCGCCTGATAGATGGCGGCGCGCAGTTTGGCCCCGCCCGGCACGCCATGCGTGAACCAGGTGGCGAACTGCTTCATTTTGCCGGCCGGATCGCCCATGCGAGCGTCGCGCGGCAGGTCCTTTGTCGCTTCCTCTTCGGCGAGGAGCATTTCAAAGTAGGCACGGATCATCCGGTAGCGATCCTGCATGGTTGGGCGGTCGTAACTGCCAGTCGCTGTGTACTGGGCAATCTGGCGGAAGATCCATGGATTGGCCGGCGCTGCTCGACCAATCATCACCGCATCGCAATTTGTTTCGGCTACCATGGCCGCGGCATCCTCGGGGCTGCGAATATCGCCGTTCCCAATCACAGGGATCCCGACCGCCGCTTTGACCGCGGCAATCCATTGCCACTGCGCCTGCCCGCTGTATCCCTGCTCACGTGTCCGCGCATGCAGCGCCACCGCATTCAGGCCCTCTGCCTCCGCCATGCGCGCGAGCTCCACGCAGACGATCTGCTTCTCGTTCCAGCCCATGCGGAACTTCACTGTGAAAGGAATGTTTACCGCTTTGCGCACGGTCCGAAAAATCTCGCCGATCTTCGGCAGGTCCCGCAGCAGCCCCGAACCGCCGTTGCAGCCCACAACGCGTTTGGCCGGGCAGCCGAGGTTCAGGTCGACCGTGTCGAATCCCGTCTCTTCCACAATGCGCGCCGCCTCGGCGAGTGTTTCGGCGTTCGACCCGAAAAGCTGCGCCCCAATCGGGTGCTCGTCCTCGTAAAAGGTCAAATAGCGCCGGCGCTTCGACTCGCGCATGCGCGCCAGCCCATCGGCAGAAGTGAACTCGGTCATCAACAGCCCGCAACCCGACTGCTGATTGGTCACCTCCGCCTCGATCGATGTCGAAGCTTCCTGATCCCTGACCCCTGATCCCTGATCCCTCGTAAACAGGCTGGCATGGCGAATGAACCGGCGAAACACCGTGTCCGTTACGCCGGCCATGGGAGCAAGAACCGTCGCGGGCGCCACCAGAACCGAGCCTACGCGCACTTCCGCCGGCACACGCGCTTCCGCGGGCATGGCATGCTCGATGGGATTGTCCCAGTTCTTCTTCACGGTGAAGCCCTTGCCTGCCATTGGAATTACGCTTTCCTGATCAACTCGGGAGTTCGGCTACTTCATACACGAACGGCTTGCCCCGCGATTCGGGGTCCCAACCAGCCTCGATTGCTTCTCGGATGTGATCGACAACCTTGGCGGATACGATGGGTGGCCGGATGGTCAATACAGGCGTCGCACTGCCATTCTGCTGCTTCCTGACCGCTGGATATTCGAGATAAAGCTCGCGGCGAACCAATCCCACAACCTCGACGTGAATTGCCAGACCGACCGCGTTCCGGTCGTCGGTCCAGTTCTGCTCGCGATGCAGTCGCCAGATCAGCGGCACACCATCAATAGTGACAGAGGACTGAATTGATCGCTTGGTATTTCGCATGGCCGAAAATCCCAGTTGGAGTAGAAGGATACGCTTACAAGTTTTCCCGAAAGAGCCTCGTTGCGTCGGCAAACTGCGCAGCCCGGCTCACCATCGCACATGAAAAGGCCTCCGCCAGAGCGGAGGCCCAATCCAATCTCGCACTACCAGCGCACTTACTTCGCGGCTGTTGCCTCGCCAGCCTTGGCATACTTGCGGCGGAAGCGCTCCACGCGGCCGGCCGTATCCACCAGGCGCTGCTTGCCCGTGAAGAACGGGTGGCAAGCCGAACAGATTTCCACGTGAATGTCGCCCTTATGGGTCGAACGGGTTTCAAAATTGTTGCCGCAGGCGCACATAACCCGCACTGCGTCGTATTTGGGGTGAATCTTTTCCTTGGGCATCGCTATAGACAGACCTTTCCTGCAATCTTCCTCATCTATTGTAGGGGGAAACGGCACCAGAAGCAATCGCCGCCGTCCATCCAGTCCGCCGCGCCTGCCGCAGAGGTACTACCGCATCCCCCTGACCATGCTGGTTCTCACTGATTCTACTCCGCTTCCGCCCGGAGTCGCGCCGTTCCTAAATGCGTGCCCTTTCTTCCACTCTCTACTGGCCCAGCGCCTTTTCAATTCCTGCCGCCGCCAGCGGAGCCATGACCGCATAGCCGGCCGGCGTGGGATGCACGCCATCGTGGCTGAGCGTCGCCGGCAAGCCATCGCGCGCGTCCTTCATCGGGGTGTGGTAATCCACATACACGGCACCATGATCCACTGCGTAGCCCTTGATCCACGTATTCAGCGTCAGCACTTTGGGCGCCGGCGTCATGCCCGGCCGCCACGGAAAGTCGAATGCCGGCAGCACCGAGCACAGGACCACGCCAATGTGGTGCGCGTTGGCCAGTTCGGCCATCGAAGCAATATTGTCTTCAATCTGCGTCAGCGTCTCCGTACCGGTATTTCCCGCAATGTCGTTGATCCCAGCCAGAATCACCACCACCTTCGGCTGCAAAGCAATCACATCCTGGCGAAACCGCAGAACCATCTGTGGCGTCGTCTGCCCGCTGATTCCGCGATTCACGAAAGGCTTGCCCGGGAACGAGTCTTCCAGCTTCCACGCCTCGGTAATTGAATCGCCCATGAAAACAACACGGTTATCGCCCGCCGCAGGCATACCCAGCTTCATATTGTCCTCGCGGAAGCGCGCCAGCCAGGGCCAGTCTTCCTTCATCTGCTTATCGTGCTCAATCTCCCAGGCCGAGGGTGCCGTCGCCGCAGCCTTCGGCGTGGGTGCGGGCGCCTTGGTCTCCGGCACATTCCCCGGTTCCTGGGCCACAACCGAAGCTGGAACGATCATCAGCGCAAGAAAAAGCGCCACAACCATACTGCGCAAAGCACTTCGATTCATGAATGCGCTCTCCGAGCGTCGCTCCGATTGTAGGAGGATTCCCCCCGCCCACGCGAGCCCGATTTCCACATTACCGCCCCCGTACCCCACGCCCTCGCCAACCCGCCCCATGCGCTACGCTTGAAGTCAGATGACAGCTTGCCCGATCTGCGATGGAGTGGGCCTGGTGCGCGTGGTCAATTCCACCGGCCAATGGGTTTCACGCGCCTGCGAGTGCCAACAGATGCTGCGCGAAGAGCGCCGCCTCGCCGCGGCGCACATTCCTGAGCGCTACCGCCATTACACTCTCGACGGCTACGAGACAGCCTTTCGCGGAGCCGACCCCACCCTTGGTCGCGCGCACCTCACCGCTCGCAAGTTTGTCGATGCCTATCCCGTGGACACGGCCGGCAAAGGCCTGCTCTTTACCGGCAACATCGGCGTGGGTAAAACCCATCTCGCAGTCGGCGTTCTCCGCCGCCTCGTGCAGGATCGCGGCGTGCGCGGTCTCTTCTGCGACTACCGAGAACTCCTCAAAAACATCCAGAACAGCTACAACCCGCAGGTCAATACCACCGAGCTCGAGCTGCTCAAGCCCGTCTTCGCCGCTGAAGTTCTGGTGCTTGACGACCTCGGCGCGCAAAAACCCAACGAGTGGGTCTGGGATACCGTTGCTCTCATCCTGAATACGCGCTACAACGACAAGCAGACCACGATCATCACCACAAATTACCCCGACCAGCCTGCCGGCGGCGGAGCGCAAACCGACGCCGAGCGCGCCGCACGCGAGCAGACTCTCGGCGACCGTATCGGCGACCGCATGCGCTCCCGCCTCGCCGAAATGTGTGTCTGCGTTGAGATGACTGGCAAAGACTTTCGCCAAAGCGTCAAGCGCGCCAGCTTCGGTTAGCTGCTTCGCAGAGAGTTATCGAAACAGCCGATGAATTCCGCATACTTGCGCAATCCGTTTTACGCCGCGCTCA
>PLTV01000167.1 GCA_003164635.1 Acidobacteriaceae bacterium | reverse complement strand
GCAATCGTCCTTATGGTAGCAGAGCGGCGCAATAGCGAAGTGTGCCGGAGGACACAGCCCGGGCTCACCAAGGCATGAGCCGAACGGGCATGTACAGGTAGACTTCGGCTCCGTTTCCGGGCCGACAACAAAGCACCTGGGCTTTGAAATCGCCGCACCTCAAGGACGTGACTGATCTGAAGTTGGGAGCGCAGAAACGCGCGAGACCGGCTAGGATTATGCATGGATTGAGGAGATACGCGTTATGCCGCGCCTTTCTTCCCACTGGCTCCTGGCCCTATTGCTGTTCACCACTGCGCGGGTTGACAGCGCCCCACAGCATGATCACGCAGCGGATCAGCCGGTCCGAATGGGAACCGTTCACTTCGAAACGTCCTGCAGTGCGGAAGCGCGCGACAAGTTCGATCAGGCCGTGGCGACTCTTCATTCGTTTGGCTACCGGAAGTCAATGCAGCTATTCACTGAGGTCCTAAACACAGATCCCAGTTGCAGCATGGCGGAGTGGGGCATCGCGATGAGCCACTACCGCCAGCTTTGGGATCCGCCGACGAAGGACGATCTGAGGATAGGTCTGGAAGCGTCTCAAACCGGTTTGTCGATGGGACCGAAGACGCAGAGGGAACGCGACTATTTAGGCGCCATTCAAAGCTTCTATCAGAATGCAGGCACCGAGAGTCACATTGTTCGCGCCAAACGGTATGTGGCTGCCATGGAGTCGCTGTACAGACGGTATCCGCAGGACAGCGAAGCTGCCATCTTTTATGCCCTGTCTTTGATCGCGAATGCTCCGCCCAATGACAAGGCTTACACAAACCAGAAGAAGGCAACCGAAATTCTGGAACCGATCAACCTGCGCCAGCCGCAACATCCTGGCGTAGCGCATTACATCATCCATGCCGACGACAATCCGGTATTGGCTCAGATGGCTCTAGATGCAGCGAAGCGCTATTCAAAGATTGCCCCTGACTCGCCTCACGCCCTGCATATGCCCTCGCACATTTTTACGAGACTTGGTTTATGGGACGACTCCATTGCCTCAAACCTTGCCTCGGCTGCCAGCGCGAGCAAGCAGAGACTGGCGGGCGACGAACTACACGCCCTCGATTACCTGATCTATGCATATCTGCAAACCGGGCGCGTAGCGGAAGCAGCCACACTGACACAGAAGCTACCGGTTGTTGAGCCGAGCGAGGCGGCCCGCTACGCCGGGCTGTACGCGACAGCCGCGATACCTTCCCGCTATTGGATCGAGCGTCAGCAGTGGAGCGCTGCCGCGGCGCTTCCCTTGCCCTCGCAAGCATCTCCAGCAGACCCATATGCGTCGACGCAGGCGACTCTCTATTTCGCTCGGGCACTTGGCGCATCGAGGAGTGGGGATGTCAAGGCGGCGCAGGCTGCGATGCAACCGCTGCAAGCCTTGCGGGATGCGCTCGCGCGAAGCGGCGACGGCGATGCGGATCAGGCGGATGTCCAATTGAAGATTGTGACGGCCTGGAACAAGTGGGCGGATGGCGATCACGACACGGCCTTGAAAGAGATGAAGTCAGCCGCTGCAATGGAAGACGCCATCGAGAAATCGCCGGTTAGTCCTGGTTCGATCGCCCCTGCTTCAGAAATGCTGGGGGATATGCTGCTGCTGGCTGATCAACCGAAGCTCGCATTGGCGGCCTATGAATCGGCCCTGAAGGCGACTCCAGGCCGCTTCAGAGCCGAATACGGTGCAGCAGTTTCTGCCGAAAAGGCAGGGCTGCGGCCGGCGGCGGAGCAACATTACCGCGCTCTGCTGGCGAACTGCGGCCAGGCTGATTCAGATCTTCCCGAACTTCGGCGAGCGAATGATTTTCTCGGGAAAGACTAGGTTCGATTCGATCTGGCAACCGCGAGAGTCGTTCAAGATCGCATCGACCTTCGTTCAGCGTCGCCAGGCTCAAAGCCCCTTGTGTTCCCCGCCAAATCGCCCCACAGAAGGTAACTGCGCCATCGACCCGGCTCCCGGCTCTGTTCAATGCCGCGAGCGGGTAGAGCTCAATGCTCATCGCGCATGATGGTGAGGGGGTTCACATGGGAGGCGCGAATCGCGGGAAGCAGGCTGGCGATGAAGACCGTGGTTACCGGCAACAGCGCTACCGTGAGCCACATCCAGGGCGGCAGCGATGTGAAGAGAGCGGTCGTGCCGGCCAAAATCCGGAACAAGACGAGAGCAGCCAGGGCGCCGATGACGGTGCCCGCGAGGGCAATTTGCAGGGCGCGGGCCATGACCTTGAGAACGATACGCCAGCGTTGGGCACCGAGCGCAATGCAGAGAGCCAACTCGCGGCGTCGCTGCCGCTCCGCATCGGATTGGGCGCTAAACAAGCCAAGAACGCCGAGCCCTAACGCCAGGACGGCCAATGCGCCGCTGAGCAGGGCGGCGATGCGCATTGGAGCAAATGCGGTGCGAGCCAGATGGGCATCAAGGGTTTCGATTGCAACGGGCGCCGAGTTTCGTCCCGGGACGGCCTCAACCCTGGACCGCAGGCCGGCCAGCGTGGACGTATCCCCACGCGAGCTTTCGAGAAGCAGCGTCATTCTCTGCGCGCAGTCCTGCTGCATGGGAAAGTAAATTGCGGGTTCTGCATGCTGCTGGAACCTACCCAACGCGCGTGACCCGACCACGCCGACGATCTCTGTTCTGACTCCTTGCTCGTCGATCACACCCGAGCCAAGCGGTTTTCCGCCGAAGTAGAGGTCGGCAGCCTCTTGATTGACGATGCCAATACGCGTTCGGCCGGCCATTGAATGCTGAGGGAACCCGAGCCCGGACACGAGAGGAAGGTCGAGCGCATTGAAATAGCCGGGAGAGACAACATTGGCGTTGAGTTCCGCGCCGGGCAGCGACAAGAGAAGAGGCGCACGAAAATGCGCAGCCAGGATGGGATTCGATCCTTTCAGATTTTCGGTGAGGTAATTGGCGGTGCCGAGACCAGCTTTCGAGGGAGGAGCAGGATTTGACTTGACCACGCCGATGACTTCGGCAGGCTGACCCGCGGGGTCGAGTATGGTGATGCCGACCGTTTCAAGGCCGAAGAGTTGATTGGCCGCGTCTTCATCGAGGACGATGTCGGTTCGAGCAGGATCTCTGAAACGGAACACGCGTCCGGCGACGAGGCGCTCGCTGAGAGACTGAAGCCCTTCGGGCGCAACCCAGTTGATATCGAGAGGCAGATCGCGAAGCGGCGAGGAGGCTGGCTGGATGCGGAACGATTCCCATACGGGCCGGTCGCCCGGAAGCCGTGCCGCCCAGGCCTGGGGCGCCTGACCGGCTATCGATTTTGCCGCGCGCTCAACGGCGTTGAAAAAATCTACCTCAACAACGGGCTGCGTCAGTCGTTCCTGGACCGTTAGAAGAATGGGACGGCTGAGATGGCGCCCAACGCTCGCCTTGAGCGCTGCGTGAAGACCCTGGAAGAGGAAAACGGCACAGATGATGAGCACGTAGCAGGCTGTGATTTGGCTGAGCACCATGGCGGTGCGAATGCGTTCTGTTCTTTTGGAGGGCAGGCCGGCTTCTCGACCGAGAACGACCCACGGGCGGTCAGTGTCCGTAGCAAAGACCGGCATCATTCCGCAGAGAATGGAAAGGCATACGCAGAGCAGCGAAGCTGCGACGATGGGGAACAGATGGGGTGCGAAGACGAGGTGTTCCGCATCCTCGGCAAACAGGAGCGCAGGCAGGATATGCACGGTACCAACGGCCAGCAACGCGCCCAATGCGCCGCCGGCAACGGAAATGACGATGCTGTCAGACAGCAAGCCGCGCAGCAAGACGGTTCGTGTTGCTCCGAGCGCAATGCGAAGCGATGTTTCATGCGAGCGCTTGAGAGCTCGTCCAAAGAGGAACGAAGCAACGTTAAGGGAAGCGACGATGAAGACAGCGGCGGCGGCGAGATGCAAAAGGATTCCAATGTGCGACAACGCCAGGGCGGTTGCGGGGGTTACGCCCGTAAATGGAGCCACGCTGAATTCGTCGGAATTGCCGAGTTGCCGGCGGACAGCTACCTGCGCCTGGCGGATGGATGCGGGCTGTCGAATTTGACCAAGCACCCATACATCTTTCGCGGCCGAATTTTTGCTTTGCGGGTTCTTATCCGTAGCCGGAATCCAAAGGTCGACAGGCTGATCGCTATAGAGGCCACGAAGGGGATCGGGCGCGACTGCCGCGATGGGAAGATCAAGGCCATTAACACGGATTCGCTTTTGAGCGAGATCGGGCGATTCGGCCAACTCGCGCTGCGCCAGGCGATGGCTGAGAACGGCGCCGTTTTGTACGGGGAGCCCCAGCGCGTGTGCCAGATCAGGTCCGACAGTGGCGACGATCGCGATCTCTGTGCGGTCGCCCAGCGTTATTTCGGCCGGTGCAATGCGGGCTGCGTCGATCCAATCAAATGTCTCGGTTGCGTTCTTCAATACCTGGTATTCACGCAGAGAGAGCGGGCCTGACTCACGCACGCGGTCGCGCTGCAGTATCGAAACGATCGAGCCCCGGCCACGAAGGGGAAATTCGGGGTGAGTAAGCCCATCGACGAAGCCATAGATTGAAGCATTGCTTCCCACTCCAAGCGCAATGGTGAACAGAAGCGCGAGCGACAGCGCCGGCGCCCGGACAAAGGATCGCGACGAGTTACGAATTGCCAAAAGACCTTTGGAGAAGTCCACCCTGACTCGCGAGCAATTTCGCAGCCACAAAAATTGCACATCTGCCTCAGGTTACAGGCCTTTTGCGGGCGTTCAGCGTTCGATTTCGGTGGTGCGGTGTCCGCATGTGGACAGAAGTTTTATCGCTTCGCTTCCGCGCGTGGCCGAATATGGAATAATCTGCCGGTGACTCCTGTCGCCCCAACGCCTGACAGCTGGTATCTGGTCGCCTGCGCTGCCGGGGCGGTTCTGCTTCTGCTGCTTCTGATTGCCCGGGTGCGGTTGCATCCGGCGCTGGCCCTTGCGGTGGCCGCTCTTGCGCTTGGCGTCGCAGCCGGCATGCCGCTCAAGCAGGTTCCGCTCTCTTTTACCGGCGGAGTCGCCAACCTGATGGGGCACATCGCCATCATCCTGGGGTTTGGCGCCATCCTGGGCCGCCTCGTAGCCGCTTCCGGCGGCGCCGTCGCGCTGGGCAGCTTTCTGGTGGATCATTGCGGCCCCAAGGGGCTGCCCTGGGCGCTGATGGCGCTTGGCATGTTCGTGGGCATGCCCGTCTTCATGGAGGTAGGCCTCGTGCTGCTGATGCCGATCGTGGCCGAGGCGGCGCGGCGCAGCCAGAGGCCGCCGATCCTGGTGGGAATGCCGCTGCTGGCAGGACTTTCGATCGTGCATGGGACACTGCCGCCGCACCCGGCGGCGTTGCTGGCGGCCGGCCTCTACCACGCCGACCTCGGCCGCACCATTCTGTGGGGCCTGGCCGCCGGACTGCCCGCCGCGGCCCTCGCGGGGCCATGCCTGGGCTGGCTGATGATGCGCCAATGGGAGCGTCGTCCCGGCTGGTGCGGGCTCAAGCCAGCCGAGGACGCGTCAACCCTGTTCGCGGCTCCGGTCTCGGTAGAAGAAGGTCTAGCGGAGAACCCGAGTACGGGCGTGGCAACTCCACGCGTAGCGATAAAAGCTGAGCCGCTTCCTTCCACCGTAGGTCCCCTTCGCGCGGCCTCTGCCATTCTGCTGCCCATCGTGCTCATCTTTCTCGGCAGCTGGGCGGATGCGCTGGCCGCGCCAGCAAGCCTAGTCAACCAGGTGCTGCATTTTTGCGGCAGTCCCGACATCGCCATGCTCATCGCCGTGCTGGCCGCACTGCTCACCCTGGGCCCGCACATCCAGACTGGCCGCCATCACGGCAGCGAGCTGTTGCGCCAGTTGACTACCGAATCATTTGAGCCCATCGCCAACGTCCTGGTGATCCTCGCCGCTGCGGGAGGCCTGAGCGGCGTTCTCCGCGACTCCGGCGCCGCCCAGGCCACCGTGGGCCTGGCGCTTGGCGCACACATGCCGCCGTTGGTGCTGGCATGGATGCTGGCAGCGGTTGTGCGCATCTCCATGGGCTCGGCGACCGTGGCGATGGCCGTGGCTTCCGGCGTCCTGGCACCCATGGTCTCGCACATGGGTGTACGGCCGGAGATGCTGGTGCTGGCCACCGGCACCGGCTCCCTGGTTCTTTCTCATGTGAACGACCCAGGGTTCTGGATGGGCCAGGCCTTCTTCAAACTCGAGCTGAAGCAAACGCTGGCGACCTGGACGGTGATGGAGACGGTGCTGTCCATTTCCGGCCTGGGGACAACGCTTCTTCTGGCCGCAGCTCTGCGCTAACAACCATCTGCGGTGGGGCAGGCGCTCGCTTTTCGCTCGCAACAGATTTGCGCTTTCTCAGGTGCTTTTGCCGGCCTCGGTCGCGCGCGCGCGAAGCCAATCTTCGAGGCTGGTCCTGCCGCCCTGGTGAGCCCAATCGGCAGGTGTGCCTTCCCAGCGCAGATCGCGTGCATCCAGTCGCGCGCCTCGATCCACGAGCAGACGCACAATTTTTTCATGCCCGGCGAAGGCCGCCTGATGCAACGGTGTCGCGTGAGAATGAAATCCCGCGGGGTTGTACCGGTTGGGGTCTTCACCCGCGTCAAGAAGCACGCGAACAAAGTCAGCGTGGCCGAACTGGGAAGCGGCCGCCAAGGCACGGTGCCGGTCGTCAACGGCTGCATCGGGAAGCAGGCGCAGGAAATGCTCCACGCGCCCGAGGGCTGCCGCTACGGGCAATGTGAGCGTGGCTCCGCGGGCGATGAGGGCCTCTGCCGCGGCAAACTCTCCGTGGCCGATGGCCGCCTGCAATGCTCCATCGGGCCTGGCACCGCGGGCGCAGAGAAAATCGATCAGCGGAATCTGCACGCCGCATTCGCGCGCAATCCGGCCCGTCGCCACAAGGCCCAGCGTCTGCTCCAGCGCGAATCGATCCGCGCCGGCATTGACGAGCACTTCGGCAACCTGGACGATATTTTTGGGCAAGCTGCCGCGCCGAATGGGATTCTCGGCGATGAACTCAATCAGCGTGGGATTGCGGAAATAGTTGTCGCCTTCAAAGACGACCCGTTGCCGCACCAACGCCACATGCCGGCGCAGATAGGCTCGCAGTCCTTCGGCATCGCCGGCATCGATCAGGTCGATGGCGTGGCGAAAGATTGAGTCTTCGATGCGTTCATGGTGGGCCGGATGCGGAGGGAGAGGATTTTCCGGCATGGCGAAATTCCTTTGCATTGCTCGGTGCACAGCCGATGGGCGGAAGCCCGGCGCCATCGAGCCTTAACTCCCCAGAACGGCTCGCTGCGCTTGAAAGATTTCCTTCAACCCGACCGCGGCCAGATCGACAAGCGAGTTCAACTGGGCGCGGGAAAAACTTCCCTTTTCGGCCGTGGCCTGGGTCTCGATCAAGCCGCCATCTTCGGTCATGACGACATTCATGTCAACTTCGGCCTGCGAGTCTTCTTCGTAGCAAAGGTCGAGCAGCTCCGCGCCCGCCACAATGCCGACCGATGTGGCCGCGACCAGTTGCTTGAGAGGAGAGCGCTTGAGCGTTCCCGCTTCGACCAGCGCTTTGAGCGCCAACGCCAGCGCCACGGCAGCGCCGGTGATGGCCGCCGTGCGCGTTCCCCCGTCGGCCTGCAGAACATCGCAATCGAGAATGACGGTGCGCTCTCCAAGCGCCTCCATATCCACGACCGAGCGCAGGCTGCGGCCGATGAGCCTTTGAATTTCATGCGTCCGGCCGCCGATCTTGCCTCGCTCGCTTTCTCTGGGCGTACGCGTCACTGTTGAACGCGGCAGCATGGAATATTCGGCCGTCACCCAGCCACGCCCGCTATTGCGCAGCCATCCCGGAACTCCCTGCTCGATGGTGGCATTCGTCAGCACCCTGGTATTTCCAAACGAGACCAGGATGGACCCCTCGGCGGTCTGAACGAATCCGGGAACCAGGGAAAGGGGGCGAAGCTGCCCCGCGGTTCGGCCACCGGGACGAAAAAAGGGCGATTGAACGGAAACGTGCATAGAAGAATTGTACGGGAGAGCTCAACGGATGGACGGTGAGGAAAGCGATAGGCATCGCATTGAGATTCGTGGTTTCCCATGTCTCAGAATCGAGACATGGGGCGCACACACGTTTGGGATAAGTCAAGGGTGGGGCACCCGCCTGCGTCTTCCGATTTTCCTTGCAGCGTTGAGGATTCCGGGTGGATGATTCGAGTGCCCCTTCAGTCAAGCCCTTCCGTAGCTCCGGAAAGTAAGGAAAGACCGCATGCTCAAAAATCTCCTAGTGGTTGCATTCCTGGCACTCTGCCCGGTGCTCTTCGCGCAGCAAGCCCTCAATAATGAGGCCATTATCAAACTGGTGAAGGCCGGGATGTCGGACGACTTCATTGTTTCCACCATCAACGTGCAGCCGGGAAATTATGACGATTCACCCAACGCAATTGCAGCCCTGAAAAACGCAAACGCGAGTGATAGAGTGATGTCCGCAATTGTACAGAAGGTTGGTGGGGCCACTCCGATCGCTGCCCCGCCAGCGTCGCCGTTGCCAATCCCTGACCCGGGACCGAGTAGTGTTGCGCCCGCAAAGAACGCTACCCCTCCGCCCGCCACCATGGTGGAACCGCCCCAGAGCGCGGTTACGGACAAGCCGCGCGTTTTTATAACCGACAGCGAGTCGTGGGAAACTAGCGGTTCGGCTGGTGGGAGCAATGGGTCATTCGCGGCACAATCACATGGTGGAGCACGTCCGCAGACAGCAGAGATCATAAAAACATTCGGCGAGCGATGCTCCGAGGTAATAGTGAACAACAGGCAAGCAGTCGCCGATTATGTCGTTGTACTCGACCACGAAGGCGGAAAAGGCTATCTGCGCCATAGGAACAAAGTTGCAGTCTTCGAACATGTGTCAGGCGACGTGGTCATGAGTAAATCGACGTTATCGCTAGGAGGTTCGGTCGAAGAAGCCTGCAATGGAATCATCCACCACTGGGCCGCACACGGGAAAGAAATCCTAGGTGGAAGAGAGAAAGTCGACAGCCCGACACAGCCAACCTCGGTTACGGCACCCTTAACACCGATCGTCCCGCTTCAGGCCGTGTCCCAAGCATCCGTCCTTATCGATTCCACGCCCGCCGGAGCAGACATTGAAATTGATAATGCTTTTGTTGGCAACACGCCTTCTTCCGTCTCAGTACCATCTGGAAGCCATCAGATTGCAGTTAAGAAGAAAGGCTACATCGAGTGGGCCAAAACACTAAATGTCACCGGTGGGACGATCCATTTGAATGCGGAGTTGGATCAGGAACCACCGAAACAATAACACTTGATCAGGTCGGGGGCATGATGCCACGACGCACCCATTCACTTTGGTCTATGCTTTTGGCGTTCGCATTGTTATCTGGAGTTGTGTCCGGGGCCGAGTTTGCGACCTGTATCCGCGGGTGACAATCGGCCCGCTCTTCCCTTCGAAATATCGAGATCGGAGTGGAATAGGGGGACATGATGTTGTGTCCCCCTATTCCCCAGCCGGTTTCGTCCTCGGTTGGCTCCATTTGGAATAGCGGGTCGGGGCCGAACTGAATCACCACCGGGCGAGCCTCGCGGCCAGCAGGCGGGTCTACAGCTACAACAATGCGTGTCGTATCGTCGGGCATATACAGAATCAATACTGCCGATGACGACCGATCATGGCTATACTGTGCCCAAATCCGAATTCGGAAGGACGGCCAAAAGGTGAATCTAGTCCGTTTGGCGGAAGGGAACGTCAATGTCAGGACCAGTTTGGGTCAATTTCCCGGTGTCCGCTACCAACATTGCGCAGTTTAACGGTGCGGTCAGGTCCCGTCTTCAGAAATGCTGCGCCGCGACAGCCACCGTTACGAGCCGCAGCGACTGACGCGGATAAGGAACATCGCTTGCGGCAAAAGTCGCAGGGTAGTTCGCCCTGAGATCTAACGGGAGCCTTCGAAGCGATTGAGACTCTTGACGATCTGTGCCGCCATCGAAGGATACGGAGATATCACAACGTGACTGCGGGAGCGCACCGTGGGCGGAAAAGCTGAACCGCTGTATAAATCTTTACGCTTTCCCTTTGCTCTCAGTTTATAAAAAATAAGATCTCGATCGCCGACCGGCATAGGCGTAGCACTCTCTTGCGGCAACGCAATGTCAGGCAAGTTAGCGGGCAAATTGTAATTGCCATCTGCGCTTTCGTAGCGCCATATGCTAACGATGTATTCGCACTCGTCCCGTTCAAGCAGCGCGTCGACGTCCCGTCGATCCCGTCCGAATACGGGAACGCTCACAATTGGCGAGGCATTCGCGAGCTTGCTCAACGATAATTCAGCAGCCAATTTCTTCACATCCATTGCAGCGATTGCCGCTTGATTTTCAGACTTACCTTCCTTGAACGGTACAACGCATATCCGTACCGTCTGCTCAGCCGAGGCGAGGAATTGAAGCGTCGTCATAAGCCACGTAAACATCTTTAGCATTCGAAGCCATGCTCTAAGACCCTGCTTGCGGCAATTGTAGGATCGTTCTTCCATGTTTGCCTACCCTCGAACCCATTGTCGCGCAATGTGGAGGCGCATAGCTGTGCGCTTTATTTTTCAACATTCGGTTGTGATTCTTCGATCCCATGAAGTCTCAGCAACAGTCGTTCAACCGCGGATTGAGTGTATTTTGAAGCGTTCACGGGTGAGCCGAACGCCGCTTCAACGCCTGCAAGCTGCATTTTATCAATCGAATCCCGGACGAGAATGCCTACCTCACTGAATATTGAATCGGTGACCTGTTTTTCTGCTACTGAGTGAGCTTGAGCAAGATGCTCTCGGTGGCAGCCCACCCTTCGCCAGAAAGAAGCGAAGGATGGGGTACCCACACGTTTGGGGTAAGTCAAGGGTGGGGCACCGCCCTGGGCGCGCATTCTGGATGAGGGATCGACCGCGAGGCCGTTTCAGTCGAAGACCACTGTCTTGTTGCCGTAGCGCAGGATGCGGCGGTCGAGATGCCAGCGGACGGCGCGGGAGAGCACAACGCGCTCCAGATCGCGGCCGCGCGCAACCAGGTCGGCGACCTGGTCGCGATGCGAGATGCGGGCGACATCCTGTTCGATGATGGGCCCATCGTCAAGAACTTCGGTGACGTAATGGCTGGTGGCGCCGATGAGCTTGACGCCGCGCGCGTGGGCCGCATGGTAGGGGCGGGCGCCGGTGAACGCGGGCAGAAACGAGTGGTGGACGTTGATGATGGAGGAAGGAAAGCGTTCGACAAAGCCTGGCGAGAGCACCTGCATGTAGCGCGCGAGCACAACCAGCTCCACGCCCAGGAGCTGGAGCAGATCGAGCTGAAGTGCTTCAGCGGCGGGGCGGGTGCCTGGTTCAATGGGGGTCCATTCGAAGGGGACGCCGTAGAAACGGGCCAGGCTCTCAGCGTTGCGATGGTTGGAGACGATTGTGGCAATCTCGCATTCCAACTCGCCCGATCGCCATCGCTCGAGCAGGTCGGCGATGCAGTGGAGATACTGCGAGCAGAAGAGGGCAACCTTCGCGGGCCGGGTTCCCGGGGTCAACTGCCAGCGCATACCGAGTTCCGCGGCGAGCGCGGCAAATTCTGCCTGAAAACCCTGGAGATCGAAATCACCGGCCGAAGTCCGGGGAGTGGTCGAATCGGGATGCGGCGCGAGGCTTCTGTCGAGGAGCGAAGGGGCATCCGCGAGGGCCCACTCCACGCGCATGAAGAACAACCCCAGTTCGTGGTCCTGATGCTGATCGGCATGGAGGATGTTCGCGCCCCATTTATACAGCAGGGCTGAGACACGCGCCACAAGACCGCGGCGGTCGGGACAGTCCATGAGAAGAACGGCCGAAGTGTTCATGTTCTTTCAGCTTAGAACATGGGCGATGCGGTGTTCGACCGAGAGAAGGAAAGGAGCGCCGCGCGACGGCTGCCGGGGCTGCGCCGCGCGGGGTAGGGGTCTTCACGATCCGGGTGGAAGAATCGGGACGAACACGCGCCGAGGGCTCGTTTCAACCTCGCGGGGAGGCGTTCAACTGCTGGCGCAGGCTTCCTGCGAGGTCTGTCACCGTGCGCAGTTTTTCCGCAAGGGGCGAGGAAGGCTCGCTGCCGGAGAGGGCGATCTGCGAGTGCAGCAGGAGGCCGGCGACGGTGGTCTTCAACTCGCTTTCGATGGCTGCCGCGGCGGCTCGGCGAGCCAGGGTCTGCTCGCGGTCACGACGGCGCAACGCGGCGCGAATTTCGCGGATCAACCGGGAAGTTCCGGAGAGCGCGAAGTTGATCTGCATGGGAATGGCGAGCCCCGCATGTTCCCAGATGGCTTCGGCCGCGGAAGGATCGCATTCGGCCATGGTTTCATCCACCACCACCGCGAGAAACTCACGGCGGCGCAGGACGTTGAGCGCAGCTTTCCGTCCCGCTGCAACTTCGATCTCCATGCCCAGTTGAGTTCCCACGGCAGCGGCGCAATTGGCGGCGCCTTCGAATCCGGTCACAATCAAAATGCTCATTCCCGTGCTCCTTGTTCCTGTTGCCTTGTATCGCGGTTTTGTTTGAGCTTTGCAGTTTTCGCCCGGGCCCGGAGCCTCAACCGACTCGCGGCCAGGACAGACTTGAGAGCCTTCAATGAAAACTGCGGGCGAGAGGCGCAATCTCGCGAGCCCCATTCGGAATGCTGCGTTTCGTCAACCTTGGCGAAGAGGGTCGGCGATGCCGTACTCCTTGAGCTTGCGATAGAGTGTGGTTTTGCCGATGCCCAGCAGCCGGGCGGCCGCCAATTTATCGCCATGCAACATGCGGATGGCATTCAGGATGGCATCCCGCTCGAGATCGGCCAGGTTCTTTAAGGACGGCAGTGCGCCGTCCGGGCCAATCTCCACCAGGTTGACTTGCGTGGCGCGTTCGGCCTCGAGTCCCTGTTCGCGCAACTCCGTGGGCATGTCGGCAAGGTTCAGCATGGATTCGGAAGAAAGGACACAAGCTCGTTCGACGGCGTGCTGGAGTTCCCGCACGTTGCCGGGCCAATCATAGTCCATCATGGTGCGAAGAGCGGTGTCGCTCAGGGTGAACTTCCTGGAATACTGGTTGCTGAAAACGTCAAGGAAATGCGCCGCCAGGAGCGGAATGTCTTCGCGGCGGTCGCGCAGCGACGGCAGCCGCAGGTTGACCACGTTGAGACGGTAAAAGAGATCCTTGCGAAAGGCGCCCCTCTCGACCATGTCGGCCAGATCGCGATTGGTGGCAGCCACAATACGGGCTTTGATCGGGACACGATGCGTGGCTCCCACCGGTCGCACTTCTTTTTCCTGAAGAGCGCGCAGCAATTTGGCCTGCAGATCGAGCGAAAGCTCCCCGATTTCATCCAGGAAAACGGTGCCGCCCTCCGCCGAAACCAGCAGTCCATCCTTGGACCGGTTGGCGCCGGTGAAGGCGCCTTTCACATAGCCGAACAGCTCGCTCTCGATCAGCGTGGGAACCAGGGAACCGCAATCGACGGGAAGGAACGGTTTCTGCGCATTGGGCCCATAGGCATGGATGGTGCGGGCGATCAGTTCTTTGCCGGTTCCACTTTCGCCCAGGACGAGCACCGGGTGCGTGGACAAAGCAACTTTCGACAAAATGCGATAGAGCTTCTCCATTTCAACCGAATGGCCGATGATCGCGCCCAAACCTTCCGAGTGGCGCAGGCGCTCCCGCAAGCGGCGAGTTTTCGTCTCGGTGCGGTGATTCTGCGCGGCACGGTCGAGCACGGTTGAAAGCTCGTCCATGGCAAAGGGCTTGGTCAGGTAATCCGATGCTCCGCAGCGCATGGCTTCAACCGCCGCGGCCACCGATCCCGAAGCGGTCATGGCGATTACCGCGGTTTCGGGGTAAAGCACCTTCATCTCGGAGACCAGCTGAATGCCTCGATTATTCCCGGCGGGCAAGTTGACCAGCAGAATGTCGGAGGTATGTCCGCGCAGAAGGCTGCGAGCCTCTGTCATGTCGCCGGTGCTTTCGACGGCATAGCCAAGGCTGGCCGCAATTTGGGAGCATGCGGAGCGCATGGCAGGGTCTGCATCCACCACGAGCACGTGGAACTGCACCGCTGTTTCGGCGAATTGTGGAATGAAATCCATGGATAAAGCGTGTTCAAGTGTTTCGAGCATTGTATTCGCCTCATGCGAACTTCGAAAAATGGCACGTGTGGCCAGGTGGGATCGTTGTGGATTTTCGCGCGCTTTTGTCTTGCCGCTTCAGCTTCCCCGGTGGGGCAATTCGAGCACGAAACGCGCACCTCCGGAGGTGCGGTTTTGTGCCAAGATTCGTCCGCCCGCCGCCTCAACAATTGAACGGGTGATCGACAGGCCAAGCCCCCGGTGAGCCCCGGGCCAACCTGGATCGCCGGAAGATACTGCCCGGGTGCTGAAGCCGGCCTCGAAGATCCGGTCGATCGCGGGTTCCGGAATGCCGGGTCCGCCATCTTCGATGGCAAGGGAAAGACTGCGCGGCGTGTCGGGACGGGTGGGCAGTTCGCGCAACGTCAGGTTAATTGTGCCTCCGGCGGGCATCGCTTCCGCCGCGTTCTTCACCAGGTTCACCAGGATGCGCGTCAGGTCCTCACCGGTGAGCCGAACCGGAAATGCGCCGCCTTCGCTGACGAGGTTCAGTTGGATCCTGGGGCCGGCCAGCGCTGCCAGCAAGTTCCGGTTTGCGATCAGTTCGGCGGCAAAGTTCTGGATGGGAGTGGGCGGCATGGGCTCGGCGCGCTCGTTTGCCCGGCGCGGTTTCGGGGGCACGCCCGTCATCGGCCATCGATCTGGGCCGAGTTCCCTGCCCAGCGCGGCGGGCAGATCGAGATCTTTTGTATCTGTATCCAGGGTAACCAGCTTCTCGATAAGCCGGCGGCTCGCCGCCGCCACGAGGCGCAGCTCGTTTCCATAGTGAACGAAGGGTTCTGCAAGCACTCCGGGCTCTTCAAGCAGATCGCAATAGAGACCCAGTGCCGTGACCATGTTGCGCGCGTCGTGGGTCAAGTCGGATAGGCTCTCGCCGGCTCTGTGCGTCATCGCCAGCGTTTCGACGACGGCCTCAACCCGCCTTCGTTCTGCTTCGGCCCGCCCCATCATCTGCTGTGTCTGTGTCTCTGCCATACATGCTCCTGTCCTGGTGGTCGATTTCGTTTTGTACCGCCGCTTGGGAATGGAGCGCCGCCCAACCCATTTCGGAACTCTTCCAGCCCCGGGCTGCGGCGTCTTCGCCCTTCCTGGTTACACGTTGATTGCCAAACCGGAACAGATTGTCTAAGTTATTGATAAAATTGGATATAACCCGAGATTTATGCTCGATTGCCCACTGGCGGAAGGTCCACGCTTCCCAATATGGAACTGGGAGGACGGCCAGTGATGGCGCAACTCGTTCATTCCATAGGGAAAGCGGCTATTCCCGTTTTGGAGCACTCGGGACCGACATTCCTGTGTTGGGATTTCTCACCCTGCGGAAGCAAGGCGGAGGGCAAGAAACCTTCTTCATTGGCATGGACGGGTGGGCCAGGTGCTGCCCTAGAAGGGCCGGGGAAGACCGATCTCTCATTGGTTGGCGCTGAATGGGTCTCAGTCCGCATTGCCGTGGGAACTGCCGCATCCCGGGTCGTATATCATCGACTGGGAAGACTTCGAGATCCGGTCGCCCGAGTCGAATTCCAGAAGCACGAGGATGCCAACCGAGCGGATCTGCAGCCTCGAATTACGCTCATGGAATTCTTGAAATAAGTGGGTTTTCCCAGGCGCGGAGAGCTGGCCGAGTGGTTGATGGCATCGGTCTTGAAAACCGACGTACCCGAAAGGGTATCGGGGGTTCGAATCCCTCGCTCTCCGCCAAGTTTCATTCCAAAGGACTTACGCCTCCGGTTATACCAGCGGTTATATATTTCCTGAAACACCCTGTTTCCCGGTATTGAACTCACCGGAGACAGAAATGGCCAATCGAGTCGTCGCCCTTTTACTGAGGGTAAGCACCCTACCCAACCGTCCCTACCTCAAACCTCATACCTCTGCTAATGGCACCGTCCGGCCCCTTTGGGCCATCCACGACGGCGAGCCCCAACACTTTCCAAATGGCGCGAGCTATTACCTCCGATACAAAGAAGGCAAGCGGCTCATCTTCGAGCGAATCGGACAACACTTGGATGAAGCTCTGGCAAGTCTGCCCAGGAAGCGCAACCTTCTTCAAGGCGTGATCCTCGGAAACCAACCCGCTCCGGTGGCCAATTCTAAGGTTGTTGTAGAAACCACGCTTGCGTCGGCGATAGAGGACTATCTCGAACAGGTAGGCGCGAAATCGTCGGAGCGCACACGGTCCTGACAAAGATGGTTATGCCTGGTCTTTGCCGGTCGTCGCTGAGACCTGGGACGGCTACTTGAACGACACCAACGGATTTCACGTGAAGCCTGAAGATGCATTCAATGCTCTCGACACCGCACATACTGGTGCAGTGGAAGAAGGCAATGTGGGCGGCGGCACGGGAATGATCTGCAACGAGTTCAAGGGTGGAATTGGCACGGCGTCGCGGGTGCTTGATGCCAAACACAGCGGCTACACGGTGGGTGTGCTGGTGCAATGCAACTATGGACAGCGGGATCAATTGCGCATTGCGGGAGTGCCTGTCGGTCGCGAGATTGGCGGTCCAAAGGTTTGGGATGACGATGTCGGTTTCCGGCACTGCGGGAACTGGAAAAACTATCGTGGCACTGCATCGCGCCGCCCATCTTGCCCGCACGAATCCGCAGGCGCGGGTTTTGTTGACCAGGTTCTCTGAGCCTCTGGCGAATGCCCTTCGCGCTAAACTACGGCTGCTACTTACCAGTGAGCCTCGTCTGGGCGAGCGCATTGAAGTGTATTCAATGGATGCGATCGGGCGTCGCCTGTACGAGCTAAATATCGGCAAGCTACGGATTGCTACGGATGCGCAGGTCTCCGAGCCGATACGGCAAGCCTCACAAAAGGTGGGAGAGCATAAGTTTTCGCATCGGTTCTTGACGACAGAATGGGAACAGGTCGTCGATGGCTGGCAGTTGGACACCTGGGAAGCGTACCGCGACGTGAATCGTCTTGGCCGGAAGACGCGGCTGAGGGAAGAGCAGCGCAGGTTGCTCTGGTCGATCTTCGAGATTGTGCGGCTTGGCCTGAGAGAACGAGGCCTCATCACTACTTCGGGCATGTTGAACGTTTTGGCCAGACACTACGCCAATGGCGCTGCGCCACCCTTCAACTTTGCGGTGGTTGACGAAGCACAGGATGCGAGTATCGCTCAAATTCGATTTCTGGCGGCTATCGGATCTGGTGAACCAAATGGGCTGTATTTCGCCGGTGACCTAGGCCAGCGCATTTTCCAACAGCCCTTCTCCTGGAAGGCTGCTGGCGTCGACGTGCGCGGCCGATCCGCTACGCTGAAAATCAACTATCGGACCTCACATCAGATTAGGTCCCAGGCTGACCGACTGCTAGATCCGCAAATCGCCGACGTCGATGGCAATGTCGAAGAACGCAAAGGGGCAGTCTCTCTTTTCAATGGGCCGAAGCCCGAGATCAAGGTTTGCTCGTCCATTGAGGAGGAAACTCGGGCAGTTGGCGCTTGGCTGCACAGCCTGAAGGCGGATGGGTTGCAGCCTCACGAGATCGCAATCTTCGTTCGATCGACTGCGCAGTTTGACCGGCCGAAAGCCGCTGCGGAGCAGGAGGGATTGAGATGCAAGGTGCTCGACGAGCGCCTTGAAACTGCAGCAGGATCTCTTTCTGTGAGCACGATGCATCTAGCCAAAGGATTGGAGTTCCGTGCTGTCGCCGTTATGGCATGCGACGACGAAGTTATTCCGCTTCAGGCACGCATCGAGATGGTAACCGAGGAAGCCGAGCTTGAAGATGTGTACAACACCGAGCGCCATCTTCTCTATGTCGCCTGTACTCGCGCTCGCGATTATCTCTTGGTGACGAGCACCGCACCGGCATCTGAGTTTCTTGGGGATTTGATCCCGCAAGACCAGCTTACTTGACACTAATGTTCGCTCCGAAATCGGCTGACGTCGATCTTTGCGAGGAATCGGACTTTAATCGGAGGCCATTTGGACATGAGGGGGAAAGGGCTTCGGGCAGTTTCCGAGCGGCAAATATTAGATTGTCGCTCACGTAACAGCACAGGCGATTTCCTTGTAAACGGGGTAATCTCTTCGCCGTTCTTCTCGGGGGTTTTCCGCTCACTGAATTCCATCCGTCCTCCTCCTAGCGAGCCTACCGACTCGACACTACGAGGCAAGGTCCATCCCATTGGGTGAAGGGGAGCGGCTGCTGCTCAAGTAGCCATTCGAAAGGATCGGCTGGCATGGTAAGCGTCTCTCTGCCGACAAAGCGATGTCGGGAAAGCCGAAACCCCTACGCGTGAGGGAAAAGATCAAGTATTAAATGAACACGACAATGATCTGAGGTGTTTTCACTCTCGTGCATCAATTTTATTTTCAAACCACGGTCGCCTGTCGGCGCCTCGTAGGCAAGGTAAAAACACAAAATCAGGCACTCTAACAACATATCTCGACAGGACCATTCAACTCTCTTAGACTTTCCACGAGCCCCTTCTCGAATCGAAACGATAAACCGAGTGAAGCTATCTGCGAATTAATGGCTGCAGAGGAAGGAACTAGGTAAATGGATCGCGATCGGATTATCAAGAAGCTGGCGAAGTCAACAATTCAGGCCTACAAGCAGCGGACCACCTACCAAGTTTCAAAAGAGCTTGGACGGGGTAGCAACGGAGTGACCTTCGTCGTCAAATCTGCCACACGAGAGCTGGTGGCGAAATTCCATATCCCGCTGAACGCGCGCGATCTCGATGAATCTGCTCTTAAAAGGTTTCAGCGCGAAGTCGATTTGGCCGCCAAGGTCGATCATCCTTACGTCCTAGCATCCGAGGGCCTAGGGACGGCTTCTGTCGGTGCTTACAAGATACCATTTTACCTAATGCCCCGGGCGTCCCAAACCTTACGAGACCTAATGCCGCGCGGCTTCTATCTAGGAAACCTAGGCGAGTTCAGAACATTTCTGAGAATCGCACAGGGGTTGAGTTACCTGCATCACAAGGGAATCATTCACCGCGACCTAAAGCCGCAGAACGTGCTGATTTTTGACGGCATTCCCAAAGTGTCGGACTTCGGAATTGCGCATGTCTCGCCCGAGTCCGCGGATGATAGCCTATTGCCTCTCCCGACAGAGAGGTTGACGAACAAGGATTGCTATTCACTGGAGCAACGTCATAGTGACGCGACCAAAGTGAACGCCCGCGCCGACATCTACGCTCTCGGCTGTATTCTTTATGAACTCATCTCCGGAATCTCGCCGACGCGCCCCAACCTACCGCCATTAGCAGCTTTGGACAGGAGGCTGGAACCGCTAGACAAGATACTGACCAAGATGATGGCGCATGATCCGCAGAAGCGTTATCGGTATTTGGACGAAGCAATCGAGGAAATCTTCTGGGCACGATTGCAGATTGGCGACCTAGCAGACGAAGCACCCTCAACCGCAGATATTGATGAAGCCCTCTTGCGGAAGTTGCTAGGAAGCACGAATCGACTCCATCAGGAGGAGGCAGTTAAGCCGGCGTTGCGGCTCGGCAAAAATGCACTTCCAACCTTGCACGAGGCGCTGGGCAGTAGAAGATTAGACGTAGCCTCAGCCGCCTACGAGATATTGGGAGAGATTGTCGAGGAATCCTCAATTCCATTCTTAATCTCGGGACTATATCCGCGCCGCACCTCATCCAAACCAAGCTTCCCGACGGGCGAGGCAGCGGCCCTCGCCATAAAGAAGTACCCCGCCGAAATCCGGCTGACGGTCCTCGATACCATCGCTGACCTCGTAAGGCCAGAGGATGTCGCACATATCATCGAGGGAATCGATCCGGGGCAAAGCTTCAACCGAGTCGTAGCACTTGAAAAGGCGGGGCGATTCCATTCGGATTTCGATGTGGAGTCTGTGACTGGCTTGTTGTTGACGATAGATGAGGACGCTGCATGGCCACGTGTCGAAGAGAGGATGTCGCAAAACACAGATCTCTACCTTTGGAGAATTCTGGAGCAGATTTATCCGCGCGTCAACCTTGATCGAAAGACGGCGATAATCAGTCATTTCCTGACGCAGCCATCGTCTCTGGGATCATGGAATATCCGAAGCCTCGTCGAAGTCATTCTCGCGGGCGAATTGCCGGATGACTTCGTGGTGAGAGCGCTGGATAGGCTCCCGTTAGTCACGCTCAGGGTGATCAAGGAGTACGACGACAGAAGGGAGTTCGACAAGTATCTCCGATCTGCAAAGGCAAAGTGGGAGTCTGCGAGGAAAACCCCTCCGCAGACAAGCGCACTATCGAGCACACTCGCGAAGCGCTAATAGTATGTATCCGCCAAGGCTCGAGCATCTTTTACCATGCCGATGAATCGTCCAGCCAATTCGCGAATCCGATCCTCCTGGCGGAAGTGCAATGCTTCTTTGGGGAGTAGTTCACCTCCCACGCCAATTGCAGTTGCACCGGCCATAATGAAATCGAATGCCGTCAACTGGTTGACCCCTCCTGAGGCTATCAATGGGATCTGGGGCAGCGGCACCTTGAGAGCGCGCACGTAGTGGATGCCTCCCATGGAGCTGGTTGGAAAGACCTTCACGAAGTCGCCACCAGCCTTCCATGCAGCAATAACCTCAGTTGGTGTTAAGGCGCCCGGGAGTACGACCACATCTTTCCTCTTCGCAAAGGCGACCACTTCCGGTATGAGCCCAGGACTAGTCAAGAATCTTGCCCCGGTATCAATGCACCGCCGCGCCGTGTCCTCATCTAATACCGTTCCCGCTCCAACTGCAAGGTCCGGAAAACGCGTGGCCAGATCGTCGATCACTTCGATTGCACCGGGACACGTCATCGTGATCTCAACTACCGGAATTCCAGAGTTGTAGAGGGTTTCCGCGGCGAAACTCGCGAGATCCCGGGACGTCACTCGTACCGAAGGCAATATGCCGACCGTTTTGATTGCAGCGCGAACTTCATCTCTCTTCATCGATCTGTCCCTTCCGGATCGGTCAGCGAATATTCCGCGCTCAATGAACTTTTTCCTACGGGTACTTCTATCACTGAATCTCCTCGCGCCCTACAACGAGGTTCAATTGGCCGGCGAATGTGAGATAGGAGCCAACCAATTGTACATAGGCCAACTGAACGACCCGATAGTCGCTCTGTGCGTTGAGGAAGTCCATCAGGGATGCGCCTCCATGCTCATAGGAGAACGTAACTGTGTCGCGCACACGAGTCGCCTGGTCGCGGTACTTTTCCTTGTATGGCTTCAAGAGTGCAATATTGCTGCGCAACTGTTCATATGTGGAATCCACATCGTCGAAGACCTGGGCCTTGGCGGCGTCTGCCGCGTTGCGGCTGCGATCGATATCCAGGAGAGTCCTCTTCTTCTCTCCCTGGTTGTGGTCAAAGATCCGCAATGGGATGCTCACGCTGAGACCGAGGGTCTCTTTGTCGTTAGGGTTGTTGAAGGACGGATTATAAGTAGCCCACGCGCTGTAGGTTGGATCGGTGGAACCATTGGAAACGGCGAGTTTGTGATTCGTATCCGACTGTTGAATCGTCTCGATGGCTGCTCTCAGATCGGGCCGGTTGTCCAGAGCAATCTGGTGGTAGTCTTCCAGCGGTTTCACCACATCGCTCCAGTCGAAGTTCCCTGTCACGTCGAACCTGTCGACGGGAGTGCGTTCATTGATCAACTGCATCAATTGAAACTTTGCGGTGCGCAGATTCACGGTTGCCGTCTCAATCTCCGCCTCATATTGCACTCGCAGCAATTCGATACGGTCGAGGTCAATCCGCGCAATGTCGCCCGCCTGAAACCGGGTGCGGCTGATATCGATGATCTTGTCGTAGTAGTCAAGATCGGCCTTCGCAAGGTCGAGGACCGCCTTCGCTGAGAGCGTCTGCACGAACATGGACCGCAAGCTGAACAGCATGTTACGCTCCAGATCCTCGTGCTGCGAAGCAGTGATCTGGGTGCCCTCCTTGGCGCTCTCAAGGCGCAGTTCGCGCTTGTGTTGTCTCTCATGAAGGTAAGAGAAATTGCCTTGATACTGCGTTCCGACGAGCGGCTGCCAGACGCCGCTATGGGGAGCAAGCTGGGTTCCATCGGTAGCCGCGGTAAATTGCGGATTGGGTCGCAGGAAAGCCGTGATCTCCTCGGCCTTCATTTCTTCCACATTGATTTCGTCCGCTTTCAAGGCCGGGTTGGCCGCCTCAAACTTTGCTTTTACCTGTTCCCAAGTGAGCGTATCCTGCGCGCACGCGAAACTCGTCAAGAGTGTAACTCCAATTGCCGAACCGCAGATGCCTCGCAAGAAGAGAAACATCCATTTATGCTTCAAGCGCCACCTCCGGCTTCGGAAGCTTGTCTCCGTCTCGCGCAATCCAGACATACAAGGTGGGCAGAAGGAAGATGCTCAACAGGAGATCGGACATCAATCCTCCTACGATGACAATGGCAAATGGCCGCTGCGAGTCGGAGCCGATGGCGTGGGAGAGCGCGGCGGGCAGAAGGCCCAGGGTGGCCACCAGCA
>PLTV01000162.1 GCA_003164635.1 Acidobacteriaceae bacterium | reverse complement strand
TAGTCGTAGAGCTTGCGCGCGGGAATGGTGCAGGCTCCGGGCTTTTTCACCTTGGCCGCGGCGCTGGTGCGGATGGCCTGGTCGAGGTCGGTGGCGGTGATGTTGAGCCGGTTGTCTTCAGCCTCGATGAGGAAGTTGGAGAGGATGGGAATTGTGGTCTTGCGCTCGACCACACTTTGCGTCGCGGTGAGTTCCCTGACCAGTTCCTGGCGGCTTACAGTAATCTCCATCGCTGACCCCTGTATGGCTGGCTTCTCGGCTTCCGTTTCGACGATTGGCATGACTCCACCCTCAAAGACAAGAAGAGAATTCCGACACTGGCCACACTCTACAACACTCAGAGGGTGGGCGGAAGTGTGTGTCTCTTCTTCTGTTTCGATTGTATTCAGGGGAGTGGCATGTGTGGGCGTGGAAAAGAGGGAAGATTTCTGAATTGCGGGGGCGAGATTGGCGCCGGGTTGTTTGGAAGACGGACGAGAGCCGGGATGCGATGGGGACGACTTGTGGGATTGGGCGGTGAGAGGCGCGACGAAGAGGGGATTAACAGGAGGAATAAAAGAAATAAGACAGTACTCACCGTAGGTGAGGTGGTAAAAGTGGAAATCAAATTAAAGAACTTTAATTGTCGGGGCTTGCGGTGTGGGTGAGATTTCTAAAACGCGGCTGTGGAATTGAGGAGGATTGGAAAAAGGGCAGGAACATGTGCGGAGGGGGTGGAGTTTCCCACGGCTCCCACAGGCAGGTTGAAAAGGCCTGTGCAAAGGAGTTGGTTTGTGTGAAAAGTTGGTCCGGAGCCGCGATTGACAAGGGTTTGAGAGGGCCGCGGTCTCCACAGAGAGCAGGAATGGGAACATCCCTTCTATACTGGATTGTTCATGTCCTACGCTGCCGCAGTCGATCAATTGAACGCCATGGTTCCGGAGCTCTACCAGAGCAGCGGGCAGCCACGGCGGAAATTCTCGCTGGACGAGATACGGGTGTTGCTGGCGGCGCTGGGCGATCCGCATCGACGGTTCAGGCCGGTGCTGATCGCAGGTACGAATGGGAAGGGTTCAACCGCAGCGACACTGGCTTCAATCCTGACGGCTTCCGGTTTGCGCACAGGGCTTTATACGTCGCCGCACCTTTCGCGGCCGAATGAACGCATTCGCATCGATGGAGCGGAGATCGAGGACGATGCGTTTGCGCGGCTGTACTTCAAGGTGCATGAGGCGGCGGAACGGATGGTGGCGGCGGGTACACTGCCGCAGGCACCGAGTTATTTTGAGGTTCTGACCACGCAGGCGTTTCTCTATTTTGCGGGTGCGCGAGTGGACTTGGCGGTTCTTGAAGTGGGGATGGGCGGGCGGTTGGATGCGACGAATATTGTGGAGCCGCTGCTTTCGATTGTGACGGATATTTCGCTCGATCATACGGAGTGGCTAGGATCGACGATTGCCGCGATTACGCGCGAGAAGGCGGGTATTCTGCGGCCGGGTGGGACACTGATTACGCTGCCTCAACATCCGGAAGCCAACCAGGTGCTGGGGGAAGTGGCGACTGCGCTGAACGTTCGCGGCGTGAATGCCGCAGCCTATATGCCGGTTGGGAATGCAGGGGCCATGGGGCCGTATACGGTTGAGGCGCTGGGGGCGCCGGTGGTTGTGGATTCACCGCTGGCCGGAGTTCACCAGCACAGAAATGTGGCGCTGGCGATAGCAGCGGCCGCGGAGCTTGCGACGGTTCAGGGTCTTGCCATTACACCGGCGTCGATTGCGACCGGAATTCAGGCGACGCGCTGGCCGGGGCGGCTGGAACGGATCCAACGAGGCGGGATCGAGTGGATTTTGGATGTGGCTCACAATCCGGCAGGAGCATGGGCGCTGCGGGCCGGGTTACGCGCAATGGAAACCGTCGGGGAAAGGGCGGGAACGCTGATTTTCAGCTGTCTGCGCGACAAGCCGGTTGAAGAGATGGCGCAGATTCTGTTTCCGCTTTTCGGAGAAGTGATTCTAGCTCCAATCCATAGTGCGCGGGCGGCTGGGATGGACGAATTGCTGGGGGCGGCAAGGGCGACAGGAACGGCAGCGCGGGTAGTTGAATCGGTGAGAGATGCGATACAAATGGTTGTAAATAAAAGTGATGCTAGGTTTGCGGTGATTTCGGGTTCGGTGTACCTGGTGGGGGAAGCCAGGCCGCTTCTACTCAATGAGCCTAGGAAATCCGACGGCGGGAGCGAGCAATGAGCAGCGCACGTCCGAATCCGCTCCCGCGGCTGAACCGGTGGCGTACCAACGTGGTGCACGTCCCCCTGATGTTTCTATCGACGGTGGCCTTCGGATCGCTTTCGCTGCTGGTCTCGCTGGCCGACAAGCGAGGCAGGGTACAGCATAGGATTGCCCGGGCCTGGGCAAAGTCGCTGATTTTCTTCGCCGGATGTTCGCTTCACGTTGAGGGCATGGAAAAGCTGACCCGGAACCGGGTGGCTGTGTACGCCTCGAATCACACATCGTATATGGACACGCCGGTTGTTTTCGCGGCGCTTCCGTTCCAGTTTCGCATTCTGGCGAAGAAGGAACTTTGGCCTATCGCATTCATTGGATGGTACTTAGATCGCTCAGGGCAAATTCCGATCGATACGCGTAATCCGCATGCGACGCTGTCGAGCCTGGGCGCGGGCGTGAAGGCATTGCGCGCGGGGATGCCGTTGTTCGTTTTTCCCGAAGGGGGAAGGACGCCGAATGGCGAGCTGCAGAACTTTCTTTCGGGAGCTGCTTATCTCGCGATTCGAGCGCAGGTACCCCTGGTGCCGATTGCGTTGAGTGGGGTCTACGATCTGCTCCCGATTCACGCCAGGCACTTGTATTCGGGGAAGCTGACACTTATGGCGGGTGAGCCGATTGAGACGACGGGCATGACGATTCGGCAGACGGACGAGCTGACGGAGCGTGTGCGGTCGGCGATTCTGGAGTTATCGGGTCAGGCGGAAGGGGAGCCGGCCGCGGCGGAGACTTCGCTGGCCTGAGCTTTGAGGGACTGGGCGCCGGCGACGTTTTGCGCTTGCAGGATTTCGGCTTACACTGGTTTCTCTATGTCTGTGCGTGTGGCGATTCCCGAACCTTCAAGTCTGGATTCTGAATACAATCAGCGGTCCCTGCCGCCCTATCTCGCCGCGCTTCATTCGGCGGGATTGACGCCTTTGGTGGTGCCTCTTCACGAGCGCCCGGACCGGATTGCCCGCTTGCTGGGGAGTGTCCAGGGAATTCTGTTGCCAGGGAGCCGCTACGACGTAGACCCAGAGCGGTATGGAGAGAGCGCCATCCAGGAGTGCGGCGAACTGGACCCAGGCCGAACTGCAGCGGACGAGATTTTTTTGCAGGACGCTTTCAATTTGGAGAAGCCGATTCTGGCGATTTGCTTTGGCGTGCAAACTTTGAACGTGTGGTGCAACGGCTCACTTATTCAACATCTTACGACCAGTGTGAACCACAGTCCAGGGCGCGCGGTTCAGGATGCGCACCCGGTTCAAATCGTGCCAGGGTCGAGGCTTGCGGGGCTGGTCCCGTTCGAAGAGAGGGCAGAAACGCTGGTCAACTCGAGCCATCACCAGGCAGTGAAACAGGCGGGAGATCGATTGAGAGTGACTGCTGTTTCTCCCGCGGATGGAGTGATTGAGGCGGTTGAGCTGGATTCGCAGGCGCATTTTGCGATCGGGGTGCAGTGGCATCCGGAACGGACATACGCGCAGAGTGGATTATCGCGAGCGCTCTTTGCCAGTTTTGCGCGTGCAGCAGAGGCCTGGGAGCCACGTCGGATTGAAGAGTCCATTGTCCGAGGATGAGAGGCGGGCGGCGGATTTACCTGGAAACTCGCCGAGGGCTCTTGAAGTTATGACTGATCCAACCCATTCGATTGCAGAACCGCTGAATGCCCTTTTAGAGCGAGCGGGCATGGATGCGCTCGATTGCGGGACGGCGGAGCGGTTTTCGGTTTATTTCAACCTGCTTGTCCGCTGGAATGAGCGGATGAATCTCACGGCGATCCGAGACCAAGAGGGGATATTGTCGCGACATTTTGTAGAGTCGATCGCATGTGCGCGGATTTTGCCAGTGGGAGTGAAGACTGCGCTTGATTTTGGGTCGGGGGCTGGGTTTCCGGGGATCCCGATTGCCCTGTGCCGCCCGGAGATCGCGGTGACGCTGGCGGAGTCTCAGGGCAAGAAGGCGGCGTTTTTGCGGGAGGCGGTACGGGTGGTTGGATTTGAGGCGGTGGTGCATGCCGGCCGCGCGGAGGAATTGCCGGCGGCATTCGAATGCGTAGTTTTGCGGGCGGTGGACCGCATGCAGGATGCGGTTCGGGAGGGGCTTAAGCTTGTGTCCCCCGGCGGGTGGATTGTTTTGATGACGAGTGAAGCGGAAATGCAGAAATTGCCTGAGTTTGCGGGGGATAGCGCGTTCCGGATCGAGAAGCAGACACTTCCGGGAAGTGAGCGGCGTTTGATCGCGAAGATACGGGTTCCTGGTAATTCTGGGTCCGCCGTTGTCGAGGCGTGCGGGGAAGGGGCCGCTGAGACTCGAATTTCTGTTCCACGTGGAACATAGGGTAAGCCGATTTTTGGGATGTTCCACGTGGAACATCCCACTGGTTTTTCGGTTGAAATTGGGCTGGAATTCCCGATCTACGGGGACGGAGACGGTTGGAAGCGAGGGCACTTTTCCACCGGTGGCTGTTTGGACAGTCGTGATTTTTGCCGATTGTTCTTTTCTCCGGAAGTCCTTGGGCCTCAGGGGCTTTCGCCGCTACCCGGTGAATTCTAAAAAAACGGTTTCCACAGGTTTGTCGCGTTCTCCACAATCGGTTCGCTATGCCTTGGCCAGCGGATTCCGGTAGCCTTGTCCCTTATGGGCAAGATACTTGGGGTGGTCAATCAGAAGGGGGGCGTGGGCAAGACAACGACAGCGATCAATCTGGCTGCTTGTCTCGCACTTGAGGGTTTGAAGATTCTTCTTGTTGACTGCGATCCCCAGGCAAATGCATCCTCGGGCCTTGGTTTGCAGCGCGACGACAGCCGCCATTCAATTTATGACGTACTGGTGGGCGATTCTCCCGCGGCGCAAGTGATTTTGCCTACCGAAATTCAGCTTCTCAAGATTCTGCCGGGGTCAAAGAATTTGACCGGCGCGAATATCGAACTCGCAACAGCCAAAGATCGGGCACTGCATCTTCGCCAGGCCCTGGCTACGGTACAGAACGATTTTGATCTTGTTGTGCTGGACTGCCCGCCGGCGCTCGATTTGCTGACCCTGAATGTGCTTGGGGCGGCCGACAGCCTGATTGTTCCGATGCAGGCGGAATATTTCGCTCTGGAAGGGATTTCGGAGCTGATTTCGACTTTGGAGCGGGTGCGGGCGAGCGTAAATCCGCATGTGACAATCGAGGGCGTGCTGTTGACGATGTATGACGACCGGACGAACCTTGCCCAGCAGGTGACTGAGACGCTGCGTGAGTATTTCAAGGATCGCCTGTTCAAAACGGTGATTCCGCGCAATGTGCGCCTGGCGGAAGCTCCAAGCCATGGGAAACCGGTAGCGCTGTACGATCCGAAATCGCGTGGTACGGAAGCCTATTTTGAGTTGGCTTTGGAGTTGTTGGCGAGAAACAACATGGAGAGTCCGCGCGGCCTGGAACGCAAAAAGGCTGCGGCGGAGGCTCAATCAACGGAGACCACGAAGGCGCAGCGCGGGAAGGTCCGCTTCTGGCCTTACTCCTAAGTTGGCGGATCGATGACCCGCAGATGCAGAAGGAACCCTTCCAAAGACAATCGGAACACTCAGCCCTTTCGGCGCAATTTGAGGAAATGAATGATGAGTATTGCCGCACCGGACACCAAACGACGCGCCCTGGGTAAAGGGCTGGACTCGCTGCTTCCACGCGTACAGATACCGACACCGGTCTCCGCTCCTTCGGAAGGAGAGGGAGGCAGGCCGCGCGAAATTGTGCTCGAGCTGATCGACCGCAATCCGTTCCAGACGCGATCGCAGGTGAATGAAGAACAGCTTGGGGAGCTGGCGGCGTCGATTACGGCGAATGGGGTGGTGCAGCCGATTTTGGTTCGTCCGATCGACGGCGGGCGCTTTCAACTGATTGCGGGGGAGCGCCGGTGGAGGGCGTCGAAGCTGGCCGGGAAGGCGACGATTCCGGCGATTCTGCGGCAGGTGTCGGACGAGCAAGCGATGGAGATCACCATCGTCGAAAATTTGCAGCGGGCGGACTTGAACCCGATGGAGCAGGCGCGGGCGTTTGAGCGGCTGAGCCGGGAGTTCCATATGACGCAGGAGGCTATGGCCACGCGCACGGGAAAGGACCGTGCGTCGGTGGCTAACTTCTTGCGATTGTTACGGTTGCCTGGTTCTGTGCAGACGCGCGTAGAAGCGGGAGAGTTGAGCTTCGGGCATGCGCGGACGCTCTTGGCGTTTGAGCATGCGGAAGAAATGGAGAAGGCGGCTCAGAGGATCGTGGCGCTTTCGCTCTCTGTTCGCCAGACAGAGACGTATGTGCAAGGGATTTTGCATCCGGAAAAGAAAGAAAAGAAAGAACCTAAGCCGGAGCCTGTAGTTGATCCAAATGTGCGGGAAGTTCAGGAGCGGCTGCAGAGGTCGCTGGGACTGAAGGTCCACATCGAGGATCATAACGGCCGTGGGAAGGTGATTATCGAGTACGCGAAGCTTGAGGATTTCGATACGTTGTTGGAACAGCTGGCGGAGAGTTGAACCACGTTGAGGGCTGTGCTTTCCCATCCATGCGACCGTCGCATGGATAGTGCACCCAGAGTCCCATCGGCTCGCCGGCGTCATGGGATGGGGCGGGTGGAACCGGCGAAGAGGAATTGCCAGGACGTATCGAGGTAGAGCCAGCGCTGGGAGCCGAACCAACTGGTGGGCAGGCTGGGTACGTGAAGCATGGTATGGCCTCCCATGCAGACCATCTCAGTTCCGTTCCAGTCGAGGAAAGTCCACGACGCCTGGCCGACGTGAGCCGGATGGCACACGGTTCGGACGCAGACAGGGCAGCGCTGGCGCTGGTCTTTGAGCACCCAACGCATGCCGAAGAGGCAGAGCGAAAAAGTCGAGATGAGCTGAATATAGATAGCGCCCTCGCGGCCGAGAGAACGATCGCCGTAGGCTAAATCAAACGAAACAAAATAGATGATTGGGAAGAGCAGGCCAATTTTGGTGGAGAAAAAGCTCCAGCGAACGAGCTTGCGCCACCAGGAGGTCTGCTGCGAATCGAGACTTGATTCGCCGAGCGAAACCGTGGTAATTGCTGGGAGGGCGAGCAGGCCGAGGAGGACCGCAAAGAGATAGAGGTTGATCGGCGAGGGGCGCCACTCTTCAATGGCAATGCCGAGCAGATCGTCCTCGGTTCCATCTGGCTGGCTGGCGTTGATAGCTACGCGATTGGCCCACATTTCGGCTTTGCCCTCGTCGGTGAGGTGAGCAACGACATAGCCGAAGGGCGGGTCGAGCTGCCCGGCGCTGGGTGGGAACTCCCACGCGTCGACGCGGCCGGGAAGCGCGAGCGATCCGTCGGGAGCGACGCCGGCAACGCGCGCGCTTCGGTCGACGAAGCGGACGATGGTTCCCGCGATGTGGGGATCGGCGGCAAATTGGGTCTTCCAGGTGCGCTCACTGAGAACAATTTCGGGCATTGCGTCGGGGAGCAGCGGGTTGGTGAGGTGGACCGAGAGGCCGAGAAGTGTGAACAGGTTGGCGCTGGCGCGGGCTACGTTCAACGCGGTGTTGGCTTTGCGATGGAGGCCGGTGGACGGAGATGCCACCTGCTCGGCGGATACAGAGAAAAACGCGAAGGCATCGAAGTATTTCTGACGCCGGCCTTCCCAGGATCGGAATTGGCGCGGTGTGATGGACGGGGCGGAGAGGCTGTGCGATGTTGCGCGCTCAATGAAGACGAGGTTGGGGCTGACTTTGCGCGGCCAAAGACCGCGCTCGGCCGCGACGCCTGGCAGCCAGAGGGCCAACGCATAAGCGGCGGCCAGCATGGTAAGAAGAGCCAGAAGGCAACGGCCGGGGGTGCCGGACGACTGGGCAAAGAAGGGCTTGTTCTCAAAGTTGGATCGGCGAATGCAGAGTGCGTCTTGAAAAGCGCCGAGACAGAACGCGGCCATGGCGCGTTCGTCCTGCCATCCGCATGCTCCGCCAGGGGCGCAAGATTGCTGTACATGCCAGAGTTCGCCGCGCCATTCGCGGCGCCATTCCGCTCTTTGATTAGCGGGTACCAGCAGGGATGCGCCAAGCAGCAATCCGGAATGGGACAGGCTGCGAAGGTGGGTGATGAGGTTCCGCGGGGAGGGTTTCATACGGTTCGCGCCTCCTCGGAGGGGATCAACCTTTCGAGCAGGGGATAGCGCTTGCGGGAGGATTCGAGCGTGGACTTTCCGGCGGCGGTGAGCTTGTAGTACTTGCGTGGGGGGCGCTGTTCGGCGTCGGCGATGGACTGGCGCTCCCATTGCGAGCGGATCAGGGCATCGCGTTCGAGGCGGCGCATGGCAGGGTAGACGGTGCCGCTGGGCAGGCCGGTCATCTCCATGATGCTGAAGCCGTAGACGAAGCCGGCATCGAGCGCCTGCAGAATCATGGCGGCGGTGTGGGAGAGTTTTTGGTCGGTCGGCTTGGGATCGCGGGCCATGGCGCATTGTAGCTATGTAGCAATCTACTTGACAAGAGGTATATGTCGAGTGCTACATAGGGTATGCAGGTGACCGATGCTCGAACTGCGCGGTGTGTCGAAGAGATTTTCTGGAATTCCAGCGGTGGACGACGTGAGTTTTTGTGCGCGTGCCGGCGAGGTTACGGGCTACCTGGGGCCGAATGGATCAGGGAAATCGACCACGATGAAGATGGTGACGGGGCTGATTGAAGCTTCGGCGGGGCACATCTTTTTTGAAGGGAAGCGGATCCAGGACAATTTGATCGCTTACAAGCGGCGCATGGGCTATGTTCCCGAAGAGCCGTATCTTTATACGCATCTTTCGGCGATTGAATATTTGACGATGGTGGCGCAGTTGCGCGATCTACCGCTGAAACAGGCAGTTGCGCGCATTGAGGCGATGCTGAAGTTGTTCTCGCTGCACGACGATCGGCACGCGTCGATTTCGGGCTATTCGAAAGGCATGCGGCAGAAGGTGCTGATCATCGCGGCCCTGCTGCATAATCCGCAGCTTGTTCTTCTTGACGAGCCATTCTCGGGCCTTGATGTGGGTTCGTCTCTGGTGCTGCGCAGTTTGATTCAGGAGTTGGCCGCGCGCGGGAAGGTGGTGCTGTTCAGCTCGCATGAGCTGGATACGGTGGAGCGAATCTGCTCGCGCGTGGTGATTCTGCATCATGGGAAGTTGGTTGCGGATGACTCGATCGCGCGCCTGCGTTCGCTGATGGAGTTGTCGAGTTTGGAGAAGATTTTTGCGCAGCTTGCGGTTGAGCAGGACACCGACTCGATGGCGCGGCAGATTGCGGACTTGATGTATGGATGACCTCATTCGCAAACTTGTTGAGAGGTTGCCGCTGGATTTCCGTGTTCTGTTTCGGCAGTTCTTTCTGCGCGTGATCGACCTGGAGGCGCTTTCGATTGAGGCAGACGTGGAGCGGTTTCTGGGCCAGTTTGCCGGAGTGTTGATCATGCTGAGCCTAGTGCATTCCGTTGTGACGTATGTAGGTTCAGTGGTTTTCACTGCGCCAGCGGAGCGGCTGGCGTTTTTCTGGCACATGGAGCATTACTTCATTGCAACGATGATGCTGGTGATTGGGCTGTTTACGGTGATCAGCTGGGATGCGGCCTTTCCGGACCGGCGCGATGTGATGGTGCTCTCGCCGTTACCAATTGCTAACCAAACGATTCTATTTGCCAAGATTGCGGCGTCGTTTTGGATCATTGGCATCGCGATCGTCACGCTGAATTGCGCGTCGGGGTTGTTGCTTCCCTTGCTGCTCGATGGGCAAGCTGGGCCGCGCTTTGGGATCCTTCAAGCATTGCCGGCGTGGGGTTTCACGCTGATTGCGGCCAGCGTTTTTCTCTATGGCTCGGTGCTTACGGTGCAGGGACTCATGGCGCTCCTGCTGCCGCGCCGCATCTATTTGCGTCTCTCGGCGGTACTTCAGTTGGCGGCCTTCGGACTGTTTTTGGGAGTCTACTTCGTGCAACCCTCGCTGACTGATCCCATTTCGATCGCCGATCCACGCAACCATTGGATTCTTGCGGCTTCGCCCACGTACTGGTTCTTTGGTCTCTTTAATCAACTGAATGGATCGCTGCCGGCGCAGTTGACTTGGGTTGCGCAGCGCGCGTGGATGGGGCTAGGTATTGCCGTGGTGGGCTCGGCGATGTCGCTGTTGCTTTGCTATGTGCGCACGATGAAGAAGACGGTGGAAGAGCCGGACCTGGTGCCGGGAAGCAGCGGACTGGGTTGGATCCCTTCGTTGGGCAACAGCCTGCAGAATGCCGTTGCGCTGTTCAGTGTGCGCAGCCTGGCACGCAGCCGGCAACATCGTGTGGCCTTCGCATTTTACCTGGCCTTTGTGGTGGGGCTGGCGTTCTCGCTCCTGCGCAGCCAAATGGCAGCGGGCGGCAAGCCGGTTCAAGTGGGAATGGATTTCCTGATCTCAACATTTCTGATGATGTTTTTCATGGTGGCGGGGTTTCGCAGCGTTTTCGCGTTGCCGATTTCGCTGACGGCCAACTGGGTTTTGCGCACGACGCAGCTGAAGCCGACGGAAGACTATGTGGCTGCGACGCGGCGCACGCTGCTTGTTCTGGCCGTGGCTCCGGTGTGGCTTCTTTGTGCAGCGCTCGCTTATCGCATGAGTCCGACATTGCAGGCCTTCGGACATCTGGCGGTGCTTGCGCTGCTTGGATTCGTGCTTGTTGAAGTCAGCCTGATCCATTTCTACAAGGTTCCCTTCACCTGTTCGTATTTGCCGGGGAAGGCAAATTTTCAACTTACTTTCTGGGGCTTCGTCGTGGTTCTGATTTCTGTCGTCGTACCTTGTGCCGAGTTCGAACTGCGCGCGCTTCACGACGCCGATCGATATGGATTTATGCTCTGTTTCCTGGTGGGTGCGGGAGGCGGGCTTTACGCATTCAATCTCCATAGCGCGAAATCGGCGGCGATTCATTTTGAAGAGCTGCCCGATGAAGCGATTACGACTTTGAAGCTGAATGCCTGATTGACGATTGCGATTGTCGATCGATTCAGATGAGCGCCGTCCCTACGGGACTGGGAAGGAAGGGTTGGTTTCGTCGACCCCACGCTGAAGCGCGGGGCTAACAACCGTTGCGTCTACGGCGCGGGCAACAAGAAGCTATCGATTGTCGTGCTACTCGACAGGTTTCTTTGAGGAAGCACTGACGATAACGTTGCCGATTCTGCCGGAGGAGATTACATCGGAGTCGCGAGTATTGCGCAAGATCATTCCAAGGGAGGTCACGACGATGCTCGAAGTGCAGCACTTGTACCGGAGTTACCGCACGATTCCGGCGGTTGAGGATGTGAGCTTTCGCGTGGGCGCGGGCGAGGTGGTTGGGTTTCTGGGGCCAAATGGAGCGGGCAAATCCACGACCGTAAAGATCATCACGGGGATGCTGCGATCGAATGACGGCAAGGTGCTGTTTGAAGGGCAGGATATTGAGAAGGACATGGTGGGGTATCGCGCGCAACTTGGCTATGTGCCGGAAGAGGCGCACCTCTACAGCTATATGTCGGGGCTTGAATATCTTCAACTGGTGGGCAGGCTGCGCGGATTGGGCGAAGCGCTGATTGAGACGAAAGCGACTCGGCTGCTGAAGCTGCTGAACCTGGAGTCGTGGCAGTATTCGCCGATTTCGACGTATTCGAAAGGCATGCGCCAGCGGGTGCTGATTGCTGCGTCGCTGCTACACGATCCCAAGCTGTTGATCTTTGACGAGCCGCTGTCGGGACTCGATGTGGTGTCAGGGCGCTTGTTCAAAGACCTGCTCGAATTGTTGGCGGCGCAGGGGAAGGCGGTGCTTTACATTTCGCACGTGCTTGAAGTGGTGGAGCAGGTTTGCAACCGCGTGATCGTGATTGCGAAAGGCAGGGTTCTGGCCGATGCGCCGCCTGCCGATCTCGCGAGGTTGATGAGCCTTCCGAATCTTGAGAGGGTGTTCGCGCAGCTTGTGGA
>PLTV01000174.1:34717-41276 GCA_003164635.1 Acidobacteriaceae bacterium | reverse complement strand
CGGAGTTGTAGCGGACCTCGGTCTTCTCCGCATCGAGAATCTTGAAGACCTGCTCCTTGTAAGTCTCGGCATTGGCCTCAATCTGTTCGCGGGTCAGCGGCTTGCGCGTCACGTTCCGGCCCGTGGGGTCGCCGATGAGCGAGGTAAAATCGCCGACCAGGAAGATGACGGTGTGGCCGAGCTGCTGAAAGTGCCGCAGCTTGCGCATCAGCACGGTGTGCCCCAGGTGCAGATCGGGCGCGGTTGGGTCGAAGCCGGCTTTCACGCGCAGCGGGCGGCCGGTTTTACGCGAATCGTAAAGCCGCTCGCGCAGGTCGCTGACTCGAATGATCTCCGCAGCGCCTTTTTCGAGCAGGTCCATCTGTTCGTCTACTGGCAGAAACTCTGGCATGTCTAAATAAGTATAAAGTTCGCGCGCGCATGAAGGGCCATTAAGCTCAGGGGCGCAATCGTTCTTCAACTCTTCATGCATCTTCCACGCCGCTACGTCATCCATAGCCGCAGGAGAAAATCACCGATGTCTTCTGTAACAGGACGTGCCGTGCAGGTCCCCGCCGTGGGCGGAGCCTTCGAAGTGGTCCAGCGCGAATTTCCCGATCCCGGTCCAGGCCACGTCCGCATCCGCGTGCAGGCGTGCGGCGTGTGCCACAGCGATTCCGTCACCAAATTCGGGCTCTTCCCTGGCATCGCCTATCCACGCGTGCCAGGGCATGAGGTCGCCGGCGTTTTGGATGCAGTCGGCGCCGATGTGCCGGTCTTCAAGGTGGGCCAGCGCGTTGGCCTGGGCTGGCACGGCGGCCACTGCAACTACTGTCCGCCTTGTCGCCGCGGCGATTTCGTGCTTTGCGAGAATCAGCAAATCTCCGGTATCAGCTTCGACGGCGGCTATGCCGACTACGTGATCGCGCCGGCCAATGCCCTGGCACTCATCCCTGCCGACCTGGCCGACGTGGATGCCGCACCATTGATGTGCGCCGGAGTGACCACCTACAACAGCCTGCGCCACAGCGGGGCCAAGCCTGGCGACTTGGTCGCAATTCTCGGCATCGGCGGCCTCGGCCATCTCGCCGTTCAGTTCGCGGCCAAGAGCGGCTACCGAACCATTGCCATCGCACGCGGCGAAGACAAGGCCCCGCTCGCCAAGCAGCTTGGAGCGCACAGCTATATCGACAGCACCACGCACGACTTCGCCGCGGAACTGCAAAAACTCGGCGGCGCCGCGGTCATTCTCTCCACGCTGACCAATGCCGATAGCCTCACGGCTGCCGTCGGCGGCCTCGGCCCCAATGGCAAGCTTGTCGTCCTCGGCGTTCCCGACAAGCCGTTCGAGGCAAACGCGATTGCGCTCATCATGGGCAACCGCTCCATCGCCGGCTGGGCCTCGGGTACCGGCATGGACTCTGAAGACACGCTGAACTTCAGCGCGCTCTCCGGCGTGAAGCCCATGATCGAAACGTATCCGCTCGATCGCGCCGCCGAAGCCTTCGACCGCATGATGAGCGGCAAAGCCCGCTTCCGCGTGGTGCTCACGACGGGCAACTAGGGCAGCAGGAATCTTGGCTGTGAGCTATCAGCTGTCAGGTTTCAGCCAAGGTTCCTGAGGGACCCCGAATTGTTTCGTCTATAATTCCGACATGCACTCGGCAGCCACTTCTTTTGCAACGCTCGCAGGCGCTCTCCGCGCCGCTGCGGCCCGTGCTGCGGCTGCGGCCGCCTAGATACCCGTACCACCTCATCGAAAAAACAGTGATTAGTGATNNCCTGTATTCTGGAGTCACCATGGAAGAGTTCAGTCGTATCCAGCGTCTGCCCCCGTACGTCTTCAACATAACCGGGGAGATGAAAGCTTCGGCGCGCCGGCGCGGCGTCGACATCATCGATTTCGGCATGGGCAATCCCGACGGCGCCACGCCCAAACACATTGTCGACAAGCTCGTCGAAGCGGCGCTCAAGCCGGCCACGCATCGCTACTCGGTTTCGCGCGGCATTCCGCGCCTGCGCAAGGCTATCTGCAACTGGTACAAGACGCGCTACAACGTCGACCTCGACCCCGATTCCGAAGCCATCGTCACCATTGGCTCCAAAGAGGGCATTGCGCATCTATGCCTGGCGATTCTCGACTCGCGCGACACCGTACTTGTTCCCAATCCCAGCTACCCGATCCACATCTACGGCCCCGTGATTGCCGGCGCGCACGTGGTCAGCGTTCCGATTCATGACCAGGACATGTTCCTCGCCCAGCTGGAAGACCTGATCCCGCGCATGGTCCCGCGCCCCAAGGCCCTCATCGTCAACTTCCCTTCCAACCCCACCACCGCATGCGTAGAGCTGCCGTTTCTCGCGCGCCTCGTCGAGCTCGCCCGCGAGTATGGGTTCCATCTGATCCACGATCTCGCCTATGCCGACCTCGGCTTCGACGGCTACAAGCCGCCCAGTGTGCTCCAGGTGCCCGGCGCGAAAGATGTCGCGGTTGAGTTCTTCACCCTCTCAAAGAGCTACAACATGCCGGGCTGGCGGGTTGGCTTCATGGTCGGCAACCCCGTCCTGGTATCCGCACTGGCGCGCCTCAAGAGCTACTTTGATTACGGTACCTTCACGCCCATCCAGGTTGCTTCCATCGCCGCTCTCGAAGGGCCGCAAGAGTGTGTCAGCGAAATCTGCGAGAACTACCGAAGCCGCCGCAATGTGCTCGTCGAGGGCCTGAACAAGCTGGGCTGGCCGGTTGCGATGCCCAAGGCCACCATGTTTGTGTGGGCAAAGATTCCCGAGGCATTCGCGCATCTCAAGTCGCTGGAGTTCAGTAAGCTCCTGCTGAACGAGGCCAAGGTTGCTGTCTCTCCGGGCATCGGCTTCGGCGACTACGGCGATGGTCATGTCCGCTTCTCGCTCATCGAAAACGAAGAGCGCACCCGCCAGGCCCTGCGCGGCATGAAGCAAATGTTTGCCAAAGCGCAGACAGGCGCTGAGAAGATCCATGCATCACAGTTGGGGTGAGATCTGCTTCTCCCGCTAACGAATCTGACTCAGCGAGCAAGAAGAGCCTCCACGCCCTGGAGGCGTCGAACTTCTTTCTTGCCGACGTGCAGACCGGCCTTGGCCCCTTCCTCGCCGCGTACCTTGCCGGAGCGGGATGGAACCCCGCGCGCGTCGGCTTCGCCCTGACACTCGGAGGCCTTGTCACCGTACTCGTGCAAACTCCAGCGGGCGCAATCGTCGACCGCGTGCGCTCCAAGCGCCTTGTTCTGGTGATCGGCGTCCTGGTTCTCGCCGCCGGCGCAATCCTTCTTTCCATAACGGCGGCGCCTGCGTCGGTTTACTCGGCGCAGGTCATGATCGGCGGCGCTGGGCCATTCCTTGCGCCAACGCTTGCCGCCATCACCATGGGCCTCGTCGGTCGCCTGCGCTTCGATCGCCAATTCGGAAGAAACCAGTCGTTCAACTCCGCAGGCAACGTGGCCTGTGCCCTCGCCATCGCAGCGGTGAGCCGCTTCTTTGGGAATCGCGCCATCTTCATCACCGCTGCTGCGCTTACGGTCCCGACGATTCTTTCGATCCTTTGCATCTCTGGCAGAGAAATCAACTACGAACAAGCGCGCGGCGGCTTGGCCGAAACCGATCAGGGCAGAAAGCGGAAACCCGAGTCGATTCTGCACGTGCTTTCCGGCGATCGCACGCTTCTCGTCTTCCTCGGCTGCGCATTCCTCTTTCACTTCGCCAACGCGGCCATGCTACCGCAACTCGGCGAGATGCTTGCGCGTGGACATAAGGAGTCCGCCGCGCCGTTCATGTCCGCCTGCATCATTGTGACGCAGGTCGTGATCGCCCTCACGGCCGTGACGGTGGGCAGGCTTGCGCGCAGCCACGGCCGAAAACCCTGGCTGCTTCTCGGCTTCGGCGTGCTGCCGCTGCGCGCAATCCTCTACACGCTCACGCAAAACACCGCCGCACTGATCGCAATTCAGATCCTTGACGGCATCGCCAACTCCATTTTCGGCGTCGTTGCCGTCCTCGTTGTGGCCGATCGCACCCGCGGCAGCGGCCGATTCAATCTTGTCCAGGGAGCGCTCGCCACCGCCGTCGGCATCGGCGCCTCGCTCAGCACCATGTTCGGTGGCAAACTGATTCAAAGCTACAGTTATCGCGTTTCGTTTCTGACGCTGGGAGCCATTGCATTGTTGGCGGTGGGACTCCTGTGGATCGGCGTGCCGGAGACGCTCGAGAAACAAACATCTTAGGCGATAGCCCGTTTACGCTCATGGCGTCGCCTGCTCCGTCACACACCCATTCACTGCGCGCGGAGAGCTGGTCGGAGTTTGGGCGATTCGGAGAGCTGCCGGAGACGCTCGCCTACTCCGATGAGACATGCCGGGCCGTTGCCGCGCCTGAGCGGTTGGCGATTTCCCCGCGAACCGGATGCGAAGCCTGTGCGACAATCGACTCACCGGACGTTGCCGCGCGAGTGGAGGTCACCATGCCGTCGTTCTTCGCACCGGTTCCAACGCAGCGAAACAGGCGAGTTTCCGCGGTTCTTACTTCAGCCGCCATGCACGGTGCGCTTCTTGCGCTCGTGCTCGTGGCGGGCAAAGCTCTCAAAAACCGCGTGATGGAGCCCACGACGCAGTACCAATTCATCTCCATGGTGGAAAACGCCGGAGCCGCGCACGCCTCAAAGTTCCCGCTGCCGCCGATGGACCTGAACGCGCAGAAGCGGCATCCCGATCCGAGTCCGGAAGTGACGCATAAGTCGTTGTTGCCAGTTGAGAACGCCCGCCCCAAGGTTGCCGGAGGCGGTGCGCCCACCAATCCACACAACGGCAATGGCTCCGGTCACGCGCTGGCCGGGAACGGTGAAGACGACGAGGATCGGCACCCCGCCTTTCCGGTCTTCTCGCCGCATCCCCCGGTGAAAGATCGGTCGCTGCTCCCATCCACCGAACAGAAGATTGTTGTGGATGTGAGCCTGAATGAGGCTGGCCAGGTTGTGAGCGAGACGCTGGTGAAAGGCATGGGCACGCAGCTCGACAAGATCGTGATGGATATTGCGCTTACGTGGCGCTTTCAGCCAGCCACGGTGAACGGCAAGCCGGTGCCGTCGGAAGCGGAGCTGATTTTCCCGTTCAACCAGGAGTATCCGATCGCGGAAGGGTAGCTTCCTGCGAAGGTTCGATGAGGCCCTCGCTTCAGCATGTGCGGCCGGAAACGCTTAGCAGGGGCTAAAGCTCAAGCAACGTAAGCAACTCATTCGGCACGACTAAAGTCGTGCCCTGATTACAACGCTCCGAGCGTCGAGGTTTTTGGCAGGCAGCGATATCGAGCCATATTGCAAAGCTTCAGGGATCGAAGCCTTTTAGCAGGCGGTGAAGTCGCCCCTGATTACCAAGCTTCAAAAGATCGAGGTCTCTGGCAACCTGCAAAGCCATGGCTTGACAACAAGCTCAAAACATCGATCCTCAAAAAAAATAAAAAAAAGGGTATTTCTGTAAAGAAGTTCCCTGTTTTCAGTTAGATAGAGCAAGGCATTCCTTCTAAATTCTTGATTCCAGAGGACTTATTTGCAGATTCTAGATGCATAAGGAGTTACGTCGCCAATTCTGCCAGAGTTTTGGAAATCGATCTGGCCTGGAAGTCGATCTGAAGTGATTGTGCGCCAACAAGCCGAAATTGCATGCAAACGTATGGCGGAAAAATTTGGGGTCTTATGGCAGTTTTTCGGCTACGCCAATGGCGAGGCGCCTTAGTGGATTCCTCCAGCGCCTTCGGGCGCTGCGCCGGGCTTGTTTGCACTCAACAGGAAGGCGAGAACGATGAGCCCCATCGACATCCACGACAGCTCCATGTAGACGTCCTGGTAACCCTGCGTCTGGGCTTGCATGTTGAGCTGGTTATAAATGCTCGCGAGCGCCAGGCCTTTGCTGTTGGCCGCACCGAATGAGCCACCGAAGAAGCCCGTGAGGCCCTGTGTCTGCTGTGCAAATGCGACCGACGCAGAGGTCATGGTGCTTTGCAAATGCTGCTGGTGCCACATGGCCCGGCTGGTGACCTGGGCGTTGGTGACCGCGATCAGGATGCTGCCGCCGATGTTGCGGGCGAAGTTGATGAGACCGGCGACCTGGTTGCTCTGTTCCTTAGGCATGCCAACGTAGGCAGCGTTCGTAATGGAGATAAAGCAGAAGGGCAGCGGAACCATCTGCACAACGCGCAGCCACGAAGACTGGCCGAAGGTCATGTCGAGGTTCGTGATGGCCGCGGCATAGCGGTAGGTGAAGAAGAAGAGCGTGAAGCCGAGCACGGCGAGCCAGCGCGCTGCCACCTTGCCGGTGGCCACACCGGCCAGGGGCATGACGAGGACAAGCGTGAACCCGCCGGCAGTGAGTGCCAAGCCCGACGTTGTCGCCGTCCAGCCGAGAAGCTGCTGCATGAACTGGGGCTGCAGCACGGTGCTCGAATTGAGGACACCGCCCACGAGCATCATCAGGAGGCAACAGATGGCAAAATTCTTGTACTTGAACAGCCGAATGTTGATGAGTGGCGTCTTATGGTTCCACTCCCAGTAGAAGAG
>PLTV01000174.1:31684-34697 GCA_003164635.1 Acidobacteriaceae bacterium | reverse complement strand
CCTTGTCGAGCATGATCTGAAGGCCTCCCATGGCGATGGTGAGGAAGCTGAGGCCCAGGTAATCCATTTTGCGGAGAAGCGATCGATCGGCCTTGATCCACGGTGGATCGTCGACAAGGCGGGTGACGAGGATGAAGGCCAGAATGCCGACCGGAATGNNAGGAGAAGTTGTCGGTGATCCAGCCACCCAGCGTGGGACCGATGGAGGGCGCGAGCACGGCGACAAGGCCATAAAGAGCAAACGCCTGGCCGCGCTTTTGTGGCTCGAAAGAATCGGCCATGATGGCCTGCGCCATGGGCTGCATTCCTCCGCCGCCGGCGCCCTGCAAGATGCGGAACAAAAGCAGCAACGGCAACGACGGGGCCGCGCCGCAGAGGAAGCTGGCGACGGTGAAGATGGTGATGCACATGACGAAGAAATTTCGCCGGCCCATGACATTCGAAGCCCAACCGCCCAGTGGAAGAACGATGGCGTTGGCCACGAGGTAGCTGGTCAGCACCCATGTGCCTTCATCGGTGCTTGCGCCCAGCGATCCCGCAATGTGAGGCAGCGCGACGTTGGCGATAGAGGTGTCAAGAACTTCCATGAAAGCAGCGAGAGCCACCGTCATGGCAATCAGCCACGGGTTGACGCGCGGCTTCCACTGCGCCTGTGAGACCGCCTGCGGGTTCGTCATGGTGGTGCCGGCGGGCAGTGCCGGTGCGGCGGATGCTGCAGACAAGTGGAATCTCCTCTGTTGGTTGATCGCTCCGCACTCATCAGCCGGGCGAGCAAGCCGGTGCGGCGGTCAAAACGTTGTGGGAAGCTTACAAACCGGACGGAACTTACATGCTTTCCTATAGATTCGCCTGGGCAGCGCCGGGGTGCACGGATTCTTTCGATGGCTGCCGCGAAACCGAATCAGGTACTTTCCAGCCTAGCAGGGCAATGGCCAACGCAACTGCCTGCATGGCGACGATAAAGGCGGCGCAGGCCGGCCACTTTCCCAGAGCCCAGAATGCACCGGGAACCACGCCGGCTGCCGTTCCGCCAAAGTAGTAGCAGGTCATATAGAGGCCGGCGGCAGTGACTCGCGCGCCCGGTGGCGCTGCCACCCGCAAATGGCTCTGCGAAGCCGTTTGCGCGATGAACACGCCGGAAGAAAGCAGCGTGAGGCCAAGAATGACAATGGAAAGCGGTTGAGCGAGCGTGAGAAGCACGCCCGCCATGGAACACAGGATGGCTCCCGCGATTCCAGCTCGCAGTCCAACCCGGGTAATCAGAAATCCGGCGGCCGGCGTGACGACGAGGCCGATCAGATAGACGAAAAACAGCGAGCTCAGGGCGGTTGTGGACAGGAAGTAAGGCGCCGCGCTCAGGTGAAAGGTGATCCACGTAAACACGCCTACCAGGGAAAAGAGCACATTGAATCCGACGGCAAACGTCGCTACGAGCCGGCGGCTGCGGAAGAGCGCCTGCACTTGATAGAGAAACGATGAATGGGGTTCCACGCCGGGCCGCATGGGCGGGTAGCGCCGTTCCCGCGGCAGCCATAGAGCAACGGCGGCCGCGCCTGCCAATGAACCTGCGCCGAGCACGACGAAGGCAATCCGCCAACTGAACCAATCCGTCAGCAGGCCGGTGCCTACGCGGCCCGTGAATCCGCCGAGAGCCGTTCCGCTCACGTAGAAACTCATGATGAGTGCAACGCGCTCCGGTGGCCACTCTTCGCCGATGTAGGTGACGATGACGGCCACAACGCCAGGCACCATGACGCCCTGGAGAAATCGCCAAAAGATCAGTTGCGCAAGCGTCGTGGATGTGGCCGCAAGCAGCGTGGGAAGAGAAATGCCCAGGAGCGATGCCACAATGACGGTTTTGCGTGAAAGCTGTTCGGTGAGGGCTCCGAAGATAGGAGCTGAAAGAGCGACACCGAGGGTGGCTGCTGATACCGTCATGCCCACGCCTGTCTTCGAGGCATGAAAGATGCGGGTCAACAGGGGGAGAAGCGGCTGGGTGCAATAGAGCTGAAGGAAGGCGCAGACTCCGCATAAGGTGACGGCGACGGCAGCCCAGGGACTGGGCATTTGCCGGTTCGATTGGGCCGCGATCTCCATGGATCAGGATAATCGATAGCCGCTCATCGACTCTCAAGCCCACCTCGCCCACAAGGTCTTCCTTCGCATCAAAAGAGAGGCCCGGACTGCAAGTCCGGGCCTCTTTCGTGGCAGGCTACAAGGTTTGGCCTTAGAACTGGAACCCGCCAACCACATCCACTGACACGGTTGTCGTGTGTGTGATACCCCCGCCCGTCGCCGTAATGGTGATCGTGCGCGTTCCGGTGGTCGCCCGGCTTGTCGTCTTGATTGTCATCGTCGAAGTGCCCGAACCCGGCGCCGCAATCGATGTCGGACTGAACGTGATCGTTTCGCCGCTGCCCTGCCCCGATGCGGATAAGCTGATCGCCGAGTTGAAACTCCCCGAAGCGGTCGTCGTGATCTTTGACGTCCCCGAACTTCCGCGGGTGATCGACAGCGACGTCGGCGAAGCGGAAAGCGTGAACGCCGCCGGGTTCGAAGAGGTCACCGTCAGGGAGATCGTCGCCGTCTGGGTCACGTCTCCGCCCGTCCCTGTCACCGTTATTGTGTATGTGCCGGTCGGGGTCGTCGATCCCACAGCCAAGGTCACGCTCGAAGTGCCCGAGCCCGGCGCCGCAATCGACGTCGGACTGAATCCCACCGTGACGGTGCTCGGTTGCCCTGTTGCCGACAAGGCAACTGCAGAATCAAATCCATCCACCGCCGTCGTCGTCACCGTAGATGAACCATTCCCGCCCTGCACCACCGAAACCGAATTCGGCGATGCCGACAAAGTGAAGGTTGGTGTCGTGCTCGTCGGAGCCAGCGCGTTGATCAAACCCGTTCCGTTGGGGCTTCCCCACCCGGTCACCAGGTCGTAGCCGGTGGTGGCCGAATAGCTGCCGGAGGTGCCGCTGGTGATGTCGTGGAAGTCAGTGGAGTATGCCGACGTCAA
>PLTV01000174.1:463-31671 GCA_003164635.1 Acidobacteriaceae bacterium | reverse complement strand
TTGGCCAGGCAGGTGGTTTGATCGGCGCAGGTATAGAAGGTGAAGTTCGCGTTGGCTGAAACGTCGGGGCCATTGCGGAGGGTCGTCGATCCCTTGTTGGAAGAGTTGATGACGCCGGTTTCGGCCTGCCACGACGGGATTTTGATTCCGTCGGGCGAGATGCCGCCGCCGGAATCAGTCCAGGCTGTCTCCGACTTCCATGGACCGGCTGCGCTTGCAGTGACGAGATCTGTGCCACCGACCGAGACGACATTTGCGTCATCGGCCGGCCATGCCTCGTTTTTCGAAGACCACGTGGAGCTATCACCGGATGCGGCGAAGAAGTTCTGCCCCTGGATCGACATCTTCTCGAAATACGGGTCGAGCGTGGAAGGATCGGCCGGTGTCCAGCCCCACGAGCAACCGATTGTCGTCGGAAGCGGGCTATGGGTGGTCATCGCGCTGATGATGGAGGTGTCGGTGGAACCGATGTACATCACAAGGCTGTGCAATCCAGGCGCCATGCCAATCGCCTGCGTCATGTCCAGCGTCTGTTCTGTATCGTCGCAATCGCCCCCGGCGCGCGAGTACACGCAGGAGGTGCTGGTTCCGTCGGTGGAAAGCAGCGTCACCAGAACGTTGTTCGTCTGACCCACGTTTTTGAAGTAGGTTGTGAGGTCGGCGAGATCGGTGCCTTCGTATTCGAAGAGGCCGAGGTTCTGGCCGGCGCCGGTCAGGGCTGTGCCGCCGTAATACGCTGCGCGCATGTCGCTACCCAGGAACGAAGCCGAAGGGCCCGATCCCGTGGTCGCATGGGTAACGACCTTTTCTTCCGGAATCCCGTGCGCCTTGGCGTAATCGCTCTTCTTGACGAACAGCGGATGTGGCTTGCTGAAGTTGTCCAAGCCCGACACGTGCCACAAAGCAAAGGGCAGGTTCGTTGTCGGTTCGCGATCCGGACCATAGAAGGTTCGGTCTTCAGTCGGATGCTGGTAGTTCAACATGGTGACGCGGAAGGCCTTTTCAACGGAAGAGACCGGCCCTTTGACCTGGACTTCCATTCCGTCGCGGGATCCGCCGACGACCTCAAGTCCATTGGCTTTCAGATACTGCACCACTTTGTCGTAATCGGCCTGGGTGGGGCCGAAGCGCTCAGTGAACTCAGTCGGGGTGAGGAAACGATGATAGGCGAAGCTCGTGGAGTCGTAGACATCGCGGAGGAGGGACTTGAGCCCTGCCTCATCGCGCACGGGCAGCACCACATCCAGCTGCATTTCCTGGCTGGCTGGGACTCGCCCGATGGCTTGTGCCTCGCCCGTGCGCGAGGCTTCACGCACATGGCGCGTTGACACGGTTTGCGCCTGAGAATTCGTCGCCGCGAGAGTAAGCATCGCGAGGACCGAGAAAGCTATCTGGCCAAATTTGCGAACCATGATTTCTCCTTGGGGGATTCGTTGATTGGTTTCGTTCAGCCGGCAGTATTTGATTCGCCGTTTACAACGTTTCAGGAGTGCTTCATTTCGAGCGGCGGAGAAGTATTCGGGATCATCGTGGAGTACCTCCTCACACACTCCAGAAATGGGTGCGTGAAGCTGGAAGCCGCTCTGGTCCACAAAGGGTATCACTGGGATTCGTCAGCGGGCGAGCAAAATCTGGCACCATCTTTCGCGCCATGAAACGCTAAAGTACTGTTACTTCAAGCCGGCTGGTTCCCCTCGTCACCCCAAACCCGGTATAACGATGAACAGGCCAAGTCTTCCCCAGCCGGACCCCACATTGGAGATTGAATGGACGCACCACCCCCCGTGCAAGACGAGGCCGCCCACCGCGTTGCGCGCGCCGGCAAACCCTTAAACACGCCACGGCAGGTGCTTTTCGCGAGCCTGGTCGGCACCACCATTGAGTTTTTCGATTTCTACATTTATGCCACCGCGGCCGTCCTGATCTTTCCGCGCCTCTTCTTTCCCGCCGGCGATCCAGTGGCGGCGACGCTCGCTTCGCTGGCCACATTCGGCATTGCCTTTCTGGCCCGGCCGATCGGATCAGCCCTTTTCGGCCACTTCGGCGACCGCATCGGCCGCAAGCGAACCCTTGTGGTGGCACTGGCGACGATGGGGCTTTCGACGGTCTGCATCGGACTGCTTCCGACGTTTCACACCCTCGGCTATGCGGCTCCGGTTCTGCTGGCTCTGTGCCGATTTGGCCAGGGCATCGGACTTGGCGGTGAGTGGGGGGGCGCGGTGTTGCTGGCTATTGAGAACGCACCGCCGCATCGGCGCGCCTGGTATGGGATGTTTCCGCAGCTTGGCGCTCCGGTTGGCTTCTTCCTTTCGGGAAGCGTGTTTCTGGTGCTCTCGCGAACATTGACCAATAGCGAGTTTTTCGAATACGGCTGGCGGTTGCCGTTCCTGGCCAGCGCGGTGCTGGTTTTTCTGGGACTCTACGTCCGGCTCACGATCACGGAGACTCCGGTCTTTGAGAAGGCAATGCAACGCGGCGAACAGGTGCGCCTTCCGCTGATCACGGTGTTCCGTGACCATAAACGCGAGCTGATTGCCGGCACGACACTCTGCCTTGCGACCTTCATACTTTTTTACTTGATGATCGTGTTCGCGTTGAGCTGGGGAACGACGGTTCTCGGCTTCAGCCGCGAGAAGTTTTTGCTGATGCAGCTTTTCGACACGCTATTTTTTGCGCTGACGATTCCTGTTTCCGCCATGCTTGCGGAACGAGGACGCCGGCGCGCGATGCTGTGGATTACCGCAGGGATTTTTCTTTTTGGGTTCATTCTTGCGCCGCTGTTTGTGGCCGGCACGATTGGCGCGCTGAGCATGATGGCGATTGGACTCACCCTGATGGGCCTTACGTATGGGCCGCTCGGCACGGTCGTGTCGGAGCTTTTCCCTACGCCGGTTCGTTATTCCGGCAGTTCTCTCGCGTTCAACTTTGCGGGAATTCTTGGCGCATCGCTGGCGCCGTACATTGCCACGTGGCTTGCGCGGAACTATGGCCTGCAATACGTGGGCTACTACCTGTCGGCCGGGGCCGCTTTAACCTTCGTTGGGCTACTGGCGATTCGCGAGACGATGTCGGAAGACCTGGCAGGCGAGGGTTCGTAAAGCGGATGGATTTTCTTTTCGGCCGGCTAAGCGGACTCGAGTTCCTTAGCCATCTCGGCGAGTTTGGCCACAGTGTTCATATTGCGCGCCGTTCCGTTTTTCGCGGCTGGAATTTTGAGTTTCGAGACCCCCATGCCATCGGGATAGTAGCCATAAATCTCGCGCGCGCCGAGGCGAAGTTCTTCGTTCGCTCTTCCTGAAACGGAAGAGAGCGCATCGGCTGCGGGTGCTGCGTCAAGAAAAAAAGCGCTCACGCGATTGCCGGGCATGGCGGAAAACGGATTATTGGCCGAGACGGCGGCCATTTCTGCTGCCGTCCGCACCATGACACCGACGGGCTTTCCAGCGTACTTTGCCAGCACCGCCTCTAGCGTGGATTTCACCTGGGCCTCGGTCTTCGGAGATTGGAAGACCACGTTTCCGCTGGCGATGTACGTTTTCACCTGCTTGAATCCTGCCTTCTCGCACATCGATTTCAAGTCCGACATGGGCAGTGCGCCTTTGCCGCCCACGTTGACCGCCCGCAACAATGCAATGAATGCCTGCATGCATCAAACGTTCCTTTCACCGGGCTCTGGGGGCTAATCTGCCCGGACCTCAGCGGGTCTGAAACTCCCTCTGCGGTTCGAGCGCAGCTTGACGATCCCCAGGCAAATTCCACTTACAAACAGAATGCCGAACGCAAACTCAAGCGGCGTCTGCCATTTTTCCAGCGTTCCGGCCCAGACCAGCACGATGTGACGCCCATAGATTACGGCGATCCACGCGACGAAGGAATAGCGCAGGACGCGTGCGGCAGCAAATGCCGTCATAAATCGATTTCGGTTGACTCCCAGCGCACCAGCCGCAAGCAGGAATGGCGAGAGCGGAATGGGCGGCGGCAGAATCGATGGGACAAAAACCGCCAAAACGGGATTGCGCTCGACCCGTCGCACGATCCTATCCAGTATCCGCTTTGAAACCCATTTTTCGAGTGCGGCCTTTCCACCCTGTTTCCCGAGCTTCCAGGTTGTATAGCCACCGGCCACGCTGCCTGCGATGGCGACGATCGCAAGAAGCCACGGATTGCCGCGGTGCGAGACGAGCCAAAGCAGCAGCAGATCGGTCGTGCCCGGTACAGGCAGAGGAATAATGGACGAATCAAGGAATGAGGTCGCGAACAATCCAGGCGTGCCCAGATGCAGGGCCCAGGGAGGGAATAGCCGATGATGGGCTGGCGGGGCAAAAAAGGTCATTCCAGTGTTGGAAGCAGATTTTGGCGCGTTCGCCGCCCCGGGTTGAGGAAGTGGCGTGGATTTCAAGAATGCGGAGAGATTTCGAGATACTGCCTGGATGGGCGAAAAAAGGACCATTGGTCCAGCATTTTGCTCAACACTGCTTTAGCAAGGGCTGAAGCCCAATCGCTTTTAGTCGATTTTTCCGGCACGACTCAAAGTCATGCCCTGATTACAAGACCCGATGTGGGACGACGGAAAGTGCCCTGATTACTTCGCCTCGCGCATTTAAGCTAGAGCTATACGATGGATTCTTCCCCCGTTAAGAAAACCAGACGCGGCATGGAGGCGTTTGCTTACCGCGATTTCCGCCGCTATCAACTGGCCCGCGTAACGGCAATTCTCGGCGCTGAGGCGCAGTCGGTGGCAGTGGCCTGGCAAGTGTATTCGCTCACGCACCGCGCACTCGACCTGGGCTATACCGGGCTTGCACTTTTTTTGCCCGGCCTCGTGTTCCTTCTTCCGTCTGGTCATGTGGCCGACCGATTCGACCGGCGACAAGTTATTCTGGTCTGCTACAGCGTGCAGGTGCTGTGCACAGCGGCACTGCTCTTCATGACCCGCGCGGGAATGCACAGCGTTTACCCCATCTATGCCGTGCTGCTGTTGGTTGGATCGGCGCGCTCTTTCTCAGGACCCGCGAGTTCGGCGTTGATTCCGCATCTGGTCCCGGAAAAACATTTCGTCAACGCCGTAACGTGGGGCGGAGCGATATGGCAGTTTTCAAACATCACCGGTCCGGCACTCGGCGGGCTGCTCTTCACGTTGCCCTTGAAGCACTTCATCCCGGATACCGCCCTTGAAGGCGCAGGCATTGTGTATGTATTTACTCTTGGCACACTGGGCTGGTTTTTGATTCTGGTTGGCAGCCTTCACGTGCGCCCAGGGCGCATGGAACATCGCGCCGCCTCGCTGAAGGTGGTTCTGGCAGGATTCCAATACATGATGCGCTCGCCTTTGCTGCTCGGCGCGTCTTCGCTCGACCTCTTCGTTGTTCTTCTGGGTGGCGCCACGGCGCTGATGCCGATTTTTGCGCACGACATTCTGCACCAGGGGCCGCGCGGCCTGGGGCTGCTGCGTGCCGCACCGGCCGCGGGCGCACTGATCATGAGCCTGACCATGGCGCGCTTCCCTTTTCGCCGACACGCCGGGCCGCGGCTGCTGATCTGCGTGGCGATTTTCGGTGCGGCAACCATATTGTTCGGGCTCTCGCAGAATCTATGGCTTTCGATGGCTGCGCTGGCAATCGGCGGCGGCGCGGATACGATCAGCGTGATCATCCGCGGTTCGCTGCTGCAACTGGGTACGCCTCCGGAGATGCGGGGCCGCGTCAGCGCTGTCAATTCCCTTTTCATCGGCGCTTCAAACGAGTTGGGCGAATTCGAGAGCGGCCTGACTGCTCAATGGTGGGGCGCGGTACGTGCTACGGTCATTGGCGGCATCGGGGCCCTGGGCGTCGCTGGGGTGTGGGCGGCGCTTTTTCCGAGGCTGCGCCGAGCCGACGAGCTTAACTCAGACGCGTTGCGTCCTCAAGTTGCGAGCGCGGCCGCAGAGACGGCTAACCCCCTGCCCTGAAAGGTTGTGCGGAGCGGGCCCGCACAGCCTTTCGCCGCTTCTCTTCATCGAAGTTGTGCAGAAGGAGCGCCTTTGAAAAACTGGCAGAAGATTCTTAGCATTTTCGCCGTCACGCTTATTGTGGGCGGCGGCTACCTGCTGTATGTGTGGCATCAACGCAGTAATCCCGGCGTCGCGCCTCCCTCGGCGCAAACCGAGCAGCCGCTCTCACGCGACGAAGTGGCCGTGGTGCGCCCACTTTCGCCGCAGCATTTCGAAGACCTGCAGCCGCTCGTCGGCACGCGCATCTGGATGAAGAACGGCTATACCATTCCGTACTTCCCTTATGCGAACGGGGCGATTCAATTCAGCAAGAAGGCCGGCCTCATTCCTGCAGCACAACCCATGGATGTGAAGAAATTCGTGAAGTCTGCCGCACCGGCGAGCGTGGACGACGGCATGGAGCATGGGACGCGCCAGGCTTTCGCAATGTTCTCACTGCCTGGGGATACGAAGCTCTATGCCACGCCGGTCGGCTCGCTCGAGGGCGATGAGGAGCACTATTTCGCCGACCTGCTTTTCTACTACGACGATCCACACACCATTTATTCTTATTGGCCGAAGGATGTTTGGGCCGCCATTGACGCACACCAGGTGAAAGCAGGGATGAGCGAGCTTGAAACCCGCATGGCGATTGGACAAAAGATAGAACCCGACGGCCAGGACGAGGGCGACCGTACCGTCAGCTACGATCAGGAGGGCAAACACTGGATCGTGACCTATGTGAAGAATCGCGCTACGACGATCAAGACACCTTAGAACAGTGGTCAGGGATCAGGGATCAGTCCATTTCACTCTGCGCGCAGGGAGTCGATGGGGTTCACATGCGCTGCGCGCAGCGACGGGATTAGACTGGCCACCACCGTGACTACGGCCAGCAAAGCAGCGGCTGCGAGCAACGTTGGCGGATCCCACGGCTTGAGCCCGAAGAGCAGGGTGCCCGCGCCGCGGCTTGCGAAGACTGTGAGAACGGCGCCAATTGCGAGACCGGCCGCAAGCATAACGCAGGCGTTGCCGAGCATGGAGGCGACCACGCGGCCGCGACTTGCTCCCAGCGCAATGCGAATGCCGATTTCGCTGCGCCGCTGCGATAGGAAATACGAAAGCACTCCGTGTAGACCGACCACGACGAGAAGAGCCGCAAGCAAGCCGAAGAAGCCGGCGAGCCTAGCCATCATACGGTCACCGACAAGATGGTCAAGAATGCCCCGCTGAAAGTCGGCGAATTGGATTTGCATGCCGGGATGGCGGGCCTGCATTACCTGGCGCACGGCCTGTTCTGCCGCTGCCGGATCGCGAGATGCAATGAGCATTCCCGTGCCTGGGCCCTGCGCCGTTACAGGAAGTTGCGCGATGGGCACAAAGGACTGCACCTGCGGCTCTTCCCGAAGGTCGGAGTACTTCGTGTCAGGAACGACGCCGACGATCTCATAGGTTCGCTCGGGATACTGCGGTTCTGATCGCACATGCACGCGTATGCCGATTGGAGATGCTGTGCCGATATATCTACGCACAAAAGACTGATTGACGATCACCACCAGTGGTGAATCGTTTGTGTCGCGATCGGTGAAGTTACGCCCCGAGAGCAACGGAATGTCGAGCGTGCCGAAAAAGCTGGGGCTGACGTAGGTGAAGCGGCTTTGTCCGTCCAGGTTTCCAACGTCCACTCCATGTCCCCAGGTGGAACCGCTAAGAGGCGTGTTCGTTGCCGCGGCGGCGTTGTCGATGCCGGGGATGGCGCGCACTTCATCCACGATTTGATTCTTGAAGACGCCAAGATTTTCTGGCTTGATGCGCTCCGATGGGAAATAGAATCCTCCAGAAAGGACGCCGCTCTCGCGCATGCCAGCATTCAGTGTGAGCAAGTTGCGATAGCTGCGCACAAAGAGCAGCGCGCCTGCTAGCAGCACCATGGAGACGGCGATCTGCGTGATGACCATGGCGCGCTGCACGGAGAATCGCTCGCGATTGCCGACCACGCCGCGCGCACCGGACTTCAAAGCTGTGAGGGGCTCTGCCCCGGAGCTTCGCAAGGCCGGAAGTGTGCCGAAGAGAAGACACGTCGCGATTCCCACAGCGCCGGCGAAAATGAGTACGCGCCAATCGGGAGTTATGGTCAAGTGGATGGTGTTATCGGTCGTATCGAGAGAGCTCACCAGCGTGCGGCTCAGCGGCTGCGCGAGTGCGGCTCCGAGAAAAGCGCCAGTCGCTGCGAGCAGCGCACTCTCAAGGAGAATTTGCCGCAGTAAACGCCCGCGCGATGCGCCGAGGGACATGCGAATCGCGACTTCGCGCCGTTTCACGCTGGCACGAGCCAGCAGCAGGTTGGCAAGATTGGCGCACGCAATGAGAAGCACAAGACCCGTGATGGCCAGCAGAATCTCGAGCGACGCGTTGTATTGATCGCGCAGCGTGCTGACGCCCGCGCCGGCGGTGTTCGCACCAAGGCGGAAGGCTTTGTATGCCTTGATGGTCTGGGCGGGATACCCGTCGGGCGCAGTTTCGTCGAAGAGTCCGGGACTGAACGCCTCGAAGTACTGAGAGGCGCGCTGCAATGTCCACCCATCTTTCAGCCGCCCCATGACCGAGTAGGTGAACACTTCTCTGCGTGGATTCGGCGGAGTGCAGGTTGGATAGGCAAGGTCAAAGCGATCGCCAACGACGAGTCCGAGGAATGAAGGCGGCGTGACGCCAAGCACCTGCACGGCCTTTCCCTCGGCCATGATTGTCGTGGCCGGCGTGATCGGCTGGCCGCCCATCTGCGACTTCCAAAACGAGTAGCTTGCCACGACGCGACTGATTTCGCAGCTCGTCAAATCCTGCGGCTCAATCAAACGGCCTTGAAAGGGAACGACTCCCAGCGTGTTGAAGAAGTCTCCACTAACTTCGAGGCCGTAGACATTGCGCGACTGATCTGGAGACCCCACGCGAACAGGGCTGGTGCGCCAGGCGAAGATTCCTGAGAAAGGCTCGTGATGATCTTTGATCGCCTGCCACATCGGGATGGTGAAGTTGCTGAATGCGCTGTCGGTGATGCCGAAGCCGTGAATGCCACCGATGATGCGGAGTTCCGCCAGTTGGTTCGGATTGGCGACAGGAAGTGTCTGAAGCCGCACCGCATCCAGAATCTCGAAGATTGCGGTGTTGGCGCCGATACCCAGCGCCAGTGTGGCGACGACGACGAAGGCAAAGCCTGGGCTCTTGATGAAGACGCGCAGTGCGCTGCGCAGGTCGTGCCATAGGCTCTCGAGGCCAAGCGCTGCATCTTCTGCGGAGACACGCTCACGCATGACCCTGGGATTGCCGAAGCGTCGGCGCGCATCGCGCTCAGCTTCTGCGCGGCTCATTCCCTGCGCGATATTGTCGTCGATGCACATGGCCATGTGCTCGCGCAGTTCAGCCTCGGCTTCGCGTTCCAACCGGCTGCGCCTTCCGAGCGAAATGATTCTTCTGAAGAGTCCCATGGATCACCTCACGCAAAACGCAACATAGCGTCGACACCCTGGACCACCTGTGCCCAGTTTTTTTCGCGGTTGGCGAGTTGCTGGCGGCCAGCGCGCGTGAGCGCATACCACTTGGCTTTGCGGCCATACTCGGTGATTGCCCAGTTCGCGCGTACCCATCCGTTTTGCTCCATGCGGTGCAGTGCGGGATAGAGCGAACCTTCTTCCACAATGAGCAACTCGTCGGTCACGCGGCGGATATGCGCCATGATTCCGTACCCGTGCATGGATTCAAGCTGCGCGAGAGTTTTGAGGATGAGCAGATCGAGCGCGCCCTGCAGGTCATTCTTTGCCATAGGTCCTTACCCTAGTTATCAAGGGTAAGGAGAGCGTAGCGCCATATTACCCTAGATGTCAAGGGGAGAGGCCCGCGACGCGGACATTTGTTGATGACCACGCGGTTTTGGAGCGAGCGCAGACTACTCCGATTGCAGAATCCGGGCAACATCGAGGCGAAGAGCGCGCCGAATCGGCAACGACGCCGCTGCGCCAAGAATGGCGACCAGAATGGCCGTCGCTCCCACATAACTGATCGGATCCAGTCCGCTGATGCCGTAAAGAATGCGCCGCAATATCTGTGAAAGGAGACCGGTAGCTGTAATGCCCGCTACCAACCCAAGAACAACAGGCCACGCGAATCTCCGCAATACCGCCGCGAAGATCGCGATGCGATTGGCTCCAAGCGCCAGCCGGATCGCGAGTTCTTTTGTTCTTTGCGAAACAGCGTAGCTGACCAAACCAAGAAGGCCCACCACCGCGAGGAAAATCGCAATGCCACCCAGCAAGCTGATGATGGTTGCGGTCTGCTCGGCCTGCGCAACATTTTTGCGGAAGCCTGCCGTCAGCGGCGTGATGGTTGGATACAACTGCGTGTCGATGCTCCCCGCAATTGCTTTGACGGCAGGCGTGAGCGTGCCTGGATCACCGGCCGCACGCACCAGCACAGTCATACCAGGAAAATCATCGGCGCCCGGCGGATAATAGATCTCCGTCGCGTCTGTGTTGTTCATTTCCATGGCCCGCGTGTTGCCCACCACGCCGATCACAATGTCTTTGCCGTCCTTCCATTGCTTTCCGATCGGGTCATCGTTCGGCCAGCGCTTGCGCGCTAATGATTCGCTGAGGATGACCGCATTCTTTTCGTTGTTCTGAAAATAGCGGCCGCGCAGCAAAGGAATCCGCATCGTCTTGAAGAAGTCAGGGCCAACCCAGTTCGGATAGATCATCACCCGCTTGCCATCCACGTCAATGCTGGTGATCATCACCATGTCGTTCACCAACGGAGGAACCCGTGCAATCGAATTGTCCGTCACGCCCGGCACGGCTCGCAACCGGGTTTGCAATTGTTCGAGATAGGACTGCGCCTTCGCGGACGAATAACCGTGCACGCTCATTCCCGGATCGATGGCCAGCACTTGCTCGTATCCAAATCCGGGGTCGGTATACAGAGCGTGCAGCGATGCACGTACCAGCAATCCCGCCAGAATGAACAGGACACAGCTGGCCCCCACCTGCGCACCTACCACGAACTGGTGCCAGAGAGAGCGATTCTTCTTCCTGCGGACCATTTGCAACGTGGGAAGAAATCCAAAGAGGATCGCCGCAACAAGACCCATAACAGAGGTGAAAAGAAAAACCCGCCAGTCGGGCAGTGCGCTCATCCACGCCGGAGCATTCGAGTACACCAGCACCAGGCGTAGAACGCCATAGCTCACCGGCAACGCAGCAAGGGAGCCCAGCAAGCCCAGCAAAAGGTTTTCAGTAAGCAATTGGCGGAAGACGCGCAGCTTGCGCGCGCCAAGATCGAAGCGCAACTGAATCTCCCGCTGTCTGCCGGCGCCGCGCGCCATCAACAGCCCGCCGAGATTGGCGCACGCAATGGCGAGAATCAGGAACGCGAGCAGTCCCACAACCTCAAGAACGGGCGGTCTTCCCGGTTCGCTCTCAAACGTCAGGAAATGCGCGCCAGGAGTCACGACGATGTATTCGTGGTCCCAGATCACGGTCGGGTAAATGGTCCGCAACTGGTTGGTAAGTGTCAGCAGTTCTTGAGCCGCGCTCGCCATTGTCGCGCCTGGTGCCAACCGCCCCCACATTCCGATCAATCCATCGAACTTGGGATCGTCGAGCGCCTTACTGCCTTCAACAAAATAGGTGTGCTGCAGGATTGGAAGCCAAACGTCGGGGGTGTCGGTACCAAGGCTGGCTAACCCCTCCGCAGCAATGCCGATCACCGTGGCCGGCTTGCCGCCCAGTCGGATCACCTTGCCCACAACAGACGGATCGCCCTCGAATCGTCTCTGCCAAAGCCGATAGCTAAGAACGCAAACCGGTGCGGAAGCGGCCGTCTCGCTCGTTGCCTCGAATAGGCGCCCCGTCGCAGCCGAGCCTCCCAGTTCGCTGAAGTAGTTGGAGCTGACGAACGTGGCGCTGACCCGCTTCTCGTCCTGGTTGAGCACGAGCGGCGGACCGCCCATCGTCGCCATCACCGCCGAAAGCGACTTCGCGTTGTCGCGATAGTAGGCGATCGACGCATAGGGCACTCCGGGGTTGATGTTCTCCGGAGACCTCCGCTGAATCCGAACCACCGTTGCGGGATCGCGCACCGGAACAAACTGGAGCGAAGCAATGTTGTACAGGCTGAATGCCAGCGTGCAGACGCCGATGCCCAATGCAAGAACCAGAATCGCCGTGATGGAGAAGCCCGGGGAACGAGCCAGGATACGCGCGCCGAAACGCAGGTCCTGCACGATCGAGACGAGCCATAGGGTTCCACGGCTTTCGCGGCAATCGTCCTTGAGCTGCGCCATGCCTCCGAACTCGAGCCGGGTTTTCCTGCGCGCTTCTTCTTCGGTCATGCCTGCCTCCATCTTGTCCGTCACCAGGGTTTCGAAATGAAAACGAAGCTCAGCATCGAGTTCCTTTTCCATCTGTCCGGTCTTTGAAAGCCGCTGCAACCAGTTCATGAGGGTTCTCCAAGTGGGTGTTCAAGAATCATCGCCACAACGCCGGTCAAGCGTTCCCAGCTTTCGGTCTCGGTCTTGAGTTGCGTGTGGCCTCTTTCCGTGAGCCGGTAAAATTTTGCTTCACGGCCTGTCTCGGTGGGGCCCCATTCGGCGACAAGAAAATTTTTGTTTTCGAGGCGGTGAAGCGCCGGATAGAGCGAGCCTTGCTGGACCTGCAATGCCTCTTTCGAGATCATTTGCATGCGCTGGGCAATCGCATATCCGTGAATTGGTCCCTGCGCGACGACGCGAAGGATGAGAAGGTCGAGTGTGCCCTGAGGGAGTTCGAATTTGGATGGGATTGTCATGCCTATGACTTCTACCTATACACGACCATGTGTAGAAGTGCAAGGCGTCATATTCTGGAAGGCTGTGAATGTGAAAAATGTGACGCCCAAAAGGAATCGGGTGGCTACCCAGCGAGGCGGGCAGCCACCCGAAAATTGAAACTCTCAGAAACCAGATCAGGAGACCAATTCAGGAGACAAGAAAAGAGTATCGCCCGAATCGATCTGCGTCTTGAGTCATTGGAGTGAAGTTCAGCTCCATCAATCGATGGAGACTAGCGTCGGTCGTAATGCGGTAGTCTGTTTGCACTGACCTGCACGGCTTAAGCGGAGTTGCACTGCAACCAAGACCGCCGGCCGGATTCCGCTCCACCAGGCACAGCCCGGCTTCTGTGGCCAAAGATCGCGCCAACTCGAAGATTCTACTGAAGATTTCGTATCCCATGGCGTTCAAGCGCCATTTCGGGCGGCCGAGGCCAGCGCTGGTTATAGCTCTGGTTGTGGGGTGGGCGGCAGCCGCGTTTGGCCTGCAGCCCTCAACGCCGCTGGCGAGCTATGGCCGCCAGACATGGGTGATGGAAAACGGTCTGCCACAAAACACCGTGCAGGCTTTGGTTCAGGGCGCGAACGGTTTTCTCTGGATAGGGACTGAAGTTGGCCTGGTTCGCTTCGATGGCAACGGGTTTCAAGTCTTCGACAAAGATACGGTTCCTGCGCTGCCCGGCAACGACGTTCACTGTCTTTTCTCCGCGCAGGACGGCGCGCTCTGGATTGGAACAGGGGACGGCCTGGCTCGCTGGAAAGACAATGCGATTCGCGTATTCACAACCAACGACGGCTTGCCGGCGAACAGTATTGTTGGGCTAAACGCAGGCGGCAGCGAGGGCCTGGTGGTGAAGACCACGGCCGGCTCGGCAGAGTTCAAAAATGGCCGATTTCAGCCAGTATCGATGCTTCCCGAACAACTGGTTCAGAAGAGTAACGTCGCCTTCCACTCCGATTTCCTAACGAATTTGACGAATGGAGTGACTGCTTATGGAAGCAAGACCGACCTCGAGCTGCATCGCGGCGGAGAGTTCGTCGCGCGGCTGGCGGTGGGCAAAGAGCTTCCCGGAACTCGCATTCAATCGGTCTTCGCCGATCGCGAAGGCGCATTATGGATTGGCACAAATGGCGGGCTGGCTCGCTGGTCCGGCGGGAAGCTGCAGACCCTTCCCGTGACCGACTCGCTCTCTTCAGCTTCGATCCTTGCCTTGATGGAGGACCGCGAAGGAGACCTTTGGATTGGAACCGAAGCCGACGGACTGCACATTCTTCGCGATCAACGTTTTCGCACCCTGGGTGTTCGCGACGGTCTACCTGCCGACGCGACCACGACTGTCGTGGAAGATGGCGCTGGAACGCTCTGGGTTGGAACGGGCGGATTCGGACTGAGTGCTCTGAGTGAATCGCCAAAAGGCGCTGGCCTGCACATTGCGCATACCTGGACTGTTCGAGACGGACTTGCCAGCGACGTAATTCTCTCGCTTGCTGCGGCACCGAACGGCGACCTCTGGGTTGGCACGCCTGACGGATTGAACCGGATCCGCTCCAAAACCGTTGATTCGTTCACTTCAGCGGATGGTCTTCCAGACGACTTTATCCGGTCATTGCTTGTGGATGTGGACGGCTCTCTCTGGATTGGTACGCGCCGCGGACTTACCCACTGGGTCAAACCAGGGTCAACCAGCGCGCCCATGGATACGTTCACGACGGCCAATGGGCTGGGCAGCAACCTGGTGGGCGCCATGGCCAAAGGCGCGAAGGGCGACCTGTGGGCGGCAACCTTTGCGGGCCTTTCGCGCTTTCGGGGCGGCAAAATTGAAAATTTCACCACCGCCAATGGCCTGAGCAGCAACGTGGTGACCGCACTCCTCGTAAGAAAAAATGGCGACGTTTTGATTGGTACGCAGGACCACGGCTGGAATCTCTGGGACGGCAAAGATTTCACACCCGTCGCAAAGCCGGGTGTCCCGAGCAAGGACGACATTCACGCAATTCTCGACGACGATCACGGCCATATCTGGTTCGCCACGGGCGAGGGCCTGGCGCGCGCCGATTGCCCAGAACACCTGGCAGACGATATCGGCGTTCCTTTGGGTCACTGCCTGAGCTGGCTCCAGTTCGGAACAGCCGATGGCCTTCGCGGGCGCGAGACCGCCGTCAATAGTCATCCGTCGGGCTGGCGGTCGCACGACGGACACCTCTGGTTTGCCACGCCGAAGGGGCTGGTTGAAGTCGACCCTGCCACAATCCCCATCAACACTGTTCCACCCGCGGTTGCGCTGGAGCGGCTTTCGATCGACGACGCAGCCGTGCCTCTTGGTGAGTCGCACGAACTCCACATTCCCGCAGGCCATGTGCACTTCGAATTCGATTACGCGGGCTTGAGTTTTGTGACGCCGCAAAAGGTTCGCTACCGCTACATGCTCGAAGGCTTTGACCACCAGTGGACCGATGCGGGGCCGCGCCGCACTGCCTACTACACCAACATTCCGGCGGGCACCTATACCTTTCGCGTGCAGGCGGCAAACAATGATGGCCTCTGGAACTTAGAGGGCGCAGCGCTGCCGTTTGAACTGCGCCCACACTTCTACCAAACCTGGTGGTTCTATGCGCTGCTGATTCTCTGCGCTGCCGCGCTGATCCTGTTGGTGCAACGTCTTCGCCTTCGGCGCGCGGAACGCGAGTTCAACGCCGTGCTCGGGGAACGCAATCGCATCGCGCGCGAAATCCACGACACGCTTGCGCAAGGCTACGTCGGCATCTCCGTTCAGCTGGAAGTGCTTTCCGAGTTGCTCCGAGTGAAAAAAGTGGAGGCAGCCGCCAAGCACCTCGATCTGACACGCGGCTACGTGCGCGAAGGCCTGGCGGACGCCCGGCAGTCGATATGGGCCTTGCGTTCGCAGGATTCCGGGGAGACTACGCTGCCGGTGAAGTTGCGGCGCATGGTTGAATCTGCCGGCGGCGGAGGACTGCAATCGCAATTCGGTATCTTCGGAGCTTACCGGCCACTTGCGCCCGGCACGGAACGCGAACTTTTGCGCATTGCGCAGGAGGCCATCCATAACGTAAAGAAACATGCCGCGGCGAGCCATTTGCATGTGCAGCTGAACTATGGCTCCAACGAAGTCAACCTGGAAGTCCGTGACGACGGGAAAGGTTTTTCCGTGAGCGAGACTTCAGTCCCAGGCCACTTTGGTCTGACCGGAATGCGGGAGCGCGCGACGCTGACAGGCGGAAGTCTGAATGTGGAAAGCACGCCAGGCGCGGGAACTATCGTACGTTTTCACGTTCCCGCAACCCCCGAAACACGTGCGCAAGCGAAGGAGCAACTGTGAAAAAAGAACCCATTCGTATTCTGGTCGTTGAAGATCACCACGTTGTGCGTCAAGGTTTGGTGGCGCTTTTGAACGTTGCCGATGGCCTTGAGGTTGTAGGCGAAGCTGCCGACGGCGTTGAGGCGATCGCCCAGTTTCGCAAACATCAGCCGGACATCACCCTCATGGACTTGCGTCTGCCGCGCATGGGGGGCGTTGACGTGATTCAGCGCCTGCGCATGGAAACTCCCGCGGCGCGATTCATTGTGCTCACAACCTATGACGGCGATGAAGACATCTATCGAGCGCTGCAGGCCGGCGCGCGCGCCTATCTGCTGAAGGGCATGACCAGCGAGGAGTTGGTCGCAACCATCCATGCTGTGCACGTTGGCAAGTCCCACATCCCGCCCGCGATTGCTGAAAAACTCGCCGAGCGCATCGGTACCGAGGAACTCACGCCGAGGGAGTTCGACGTGTTGGAGCAGATTGTGCATGGGAAAAGCAACAAGGAGATAGCGACGGAGCTGGAGATCACCGAGGCCACAGTGAAGACGCACATCAACAGCTTGCTGGGTAAGCTCGGCGTGACCGATCGAACGCAGGCCGCCACTGAGGCCATTCAACGCGGCATCGTTCCGCTCGAATCCTTAAGGAAGCCGAGAAAATGAAAAAGGCTGTTCTTTTTTTGTTCATGCTGATGCTTTCCTACTCGTTCGCGGTGGCGCAGAAGCCGGTTTGGCGCCAGGCCACTGAGGCCGAACTGACCTCTCTGTTGCCTGCGCGCGCACCGGTGGAGAAAGAACATATTGAAACCGAACTACGCACCGCCTCGGGCATCGTTGACAACAAAGGACACTTTATCGCCGGGGTTGTGTTGCTCACTGCCGGCTACTCTGCCGACGGAAAGTACTCGCATTATCTTGTGGTGCAAGCGCCGGTAAAGATCGGCGGTGTTGCTTTGAAGCCGGGGGAGTATGCCTTTGGATGGGAGCGCGCGAAAAATCACGAAGCGTTGAATTTTCACTTCAACGAAGCGGCGAACGGCGCGCTGGTGGGCACCTGCGAGGCCGCGAGGATGACTGGATCGAGCCGGGTGGAAAGCCTTCGCATCTGGCCTCCGGGTGATAAATCTGTCATCCAGATTGGCCGCTTTGCTATTCCCTACGAGCTTGGTGAAGAATAGTGTCCTGACGTGGCCGTGCGGGATTATTTCTGCGCACCCAAGGCCGTTATGCGGCCGCCGTTAGGGTTCCAAGACAACCCGAATCAGACGGTTGCGAGCCTGCGATTCCCAGTGCTCAACCAGCTTGGCCAGCAATTCGTGCATCCAAGTCTCTCGAAGGAGAGATCGAATGCGCGCTACACGTCTTGCTGCACTCACTCTGACCGTTCTCGTAGGTCTGAGTGTCGGTTGCAAAAACAATACAGTGGACAAAAGTGGGTTTAAGTCGGCGCTGAATACCTATTACAAGGGCCAACAGGATTGCCTCTGGGCGTCCCCGCAGAAATTTCCCGCGCAGGCCGACACGTCGAACGACGAGCAGACCAAGGGCTACGATGCGCTCGTGGATGCGGGCCTGCTGACTCGTGCTTCCGCGGAGAAGAAGCGCTTCCTTGTGGGGTCGAAACAAGTGAACAACTACGACATTTCCGCCAAGGGACGGTCGACTTGGACGCCGGACCAAACGCAGCCCGGTTATGGGAACTTCTGCCTCGGTCATCCGGAGGTGGTCTCTGTGGACAGCTACATACCTGCCGATCCCAATGCATCGCAGTATACGGTCAACTACCGTTACGGCATTACCAGCGTGCCTGACTGGGCCAACACCACCGAGATGAAGACGGCCTATCCGCGCATTGTGCGCCAGAGCTCCGGCGCGTCCACAGGAACCGCCACATTGACCAAGAGCAACGACGGCTGGCAGGTTTCGAACGTGCAGCCGACGCCGGCCACTGAAGGCGGCCAGTAGTTTCACTCTGCGGGTCTTGACCGGCTCCATGTAGGAACACAGCCCTGGAGCCGGTTCCCCTCGTATACTGGCTGCGATGCCCTCCGTTCGTCGACTTATCCTTATACTTTCCCTCGGAATCTTCGTATTCGACTTCCCTGCTCCGCTGCCGGCGCAGAACCCATCTTCTGCAGCAGTGATGGACTCCACGGCTAGCGCAGCGTCACAGGACGGCAAGCCGAGCGGAGGCGCGAAGCCTCCACTGCCTGACGCCAAGCGTCGTTCCATCACCCAGAGCGGATTCGTAAAAACCGGGCCCATCGTGTTTGAAGACGTGAGCGAAAAAGCCGGCCTCACGCATTGGACACACAAGATGGGCACGCCCGCGAAATCGTACATCATCGAAACCAAGGGCTCTGGCGTGGGGCTCATCGACTATGACAACGACGGGTGGCTCGACATTTATCTGGTGAATGGATCGACCGTTGACGCGCTCACCGGTAAAGCGACTCCGCCGCATGCAGCGCTCTTCCATAACAACCACGACGGGACTTTTACCGATGTGGCGGAGAAGGCCGGCGTCACAAACGACCGCTGGGGATTCGGCGTCGCAATTGCCGATTACGATGGCGACGGATGGCCGGACATTTATGTGTCGAATTTCGGAATGAATCGCCTCTACCATAACAACAAAAATGGAACCTTCACCGATGTCGCCGATAAGGCCGGCGTCACGCTGGGCAACTGGTCAACCGGCTCGACCTGGGGTGACTACGATGGCGATGGTTGCCTCGATCTTTTTGTTGCCGGCTACATTCACTGGGACTGGAACAAGCTGCCCAACAGCAAAGAGAATGGCGGCAACAACGCCTTCTGCACCTTCCGCGGCGAGCCCGTTGCTTGCGGACCGCGCGGCTTGAAGGGCGAGCCCGACCATCTCTTCCACAACAACTGCGATGGCACCTTCACCAACGTTAGCGAGAAAGCCGGAGTGGCCGATAACTCCGGCTATTACGGGCTCGGCGCCGTCTTCGCCGACGTGAACAACGACGGCAAGATCGACCTGCTGGTCGGAAACGATTCCACGCCGAACTACCTGTATCTGAATAAAGGCGACGGCACCTTTAAGGACGTCAGCTATGCTTCGGGGTTCGCGCTCAATGATGCCGGTCGGGAAACCGCCTCGATGGGCCTGGCGGTCGGCGACTACCAGAACAACGGCCGGCTCGCCATCTTCGATACCACGTTCTCTGACGACTACAAGCCGTTCTACCGCAATGAAGGCGATGGCAACTTTACCGACATCAGCTATGAGCTCGGCATTGCGGAAGTTTCCGTGCCCTTTCTCAGTTGGGGCGACGCCTTCATCGACTACGACAACGACGGCTGGAAAGACCTGTTGATGTCGGACGGTCACGTTTATCCCGAGGCCGACAAATATAACTGGGGCACAAGCTGGAAGCAGCGCCCCATGCTCTTCCATAACCTCGAAGGAAAAAGGTTCGAANNGGCGATTTGTTCAACGACGGGAAGATCGATGCCGTTATTAACGTTGAGGATGGGCATCCCGTGCTGCTGCGCAATGTGAATCCCGACCACAACCACTGGCTTGAGTTGAAGCTCGTGGGCTCATGCAAATTCAAGGCATCCCCTTGCAGTCCTGTGGATGCCGTGGGTACCACGGTCTCTGTCACGGCGAACGGAATGAAGCAGCGTGGCGATGTGATCAGCGGGGGTAGCTACCTTTCCTCGAACGATCCACGCCCGCACTTTGGCCTCGGCACGGCCATCAAAATTGACGACATTGAGATTCATTGGCCAGATGGCAAGGTCGAGCACGTAGCGGTTCCGGGCATCGATCGGATTGCCACGATCACCGAGGGCGCCGGGAAGTAGCTCCGGCCAAATAGACCGAGCTGCCTGCGCGCATTGCGGCGCGACTTTCCATCGACTGCGCTCCTGGTCATTCATAGACAGTTCGCATCGTCGTGATAGTCTGCCGATGTGCAAAGCCAGACAAATGGAAGAAAGATCGATACCGAGCCCGTTGTCGTGCCGCAACAGCACGCGTTCAAGGGCTGGCCGCTGGTAACGATTGTTCTTCTCATGCTGGGCTACACGGGCTACTACTTTTGCCGCTCGAACCTCTCAGTGGTTCTTCCTCTTCTTATCCAGGAGATGAGCCATCGCGGCATTTCGCCAGACCTGGCGAAGATCCGGCTCGGTTCCATGGTTTCGTTCGGCGTGCTGGCCTATGCGGTGGGCAAGTTCGTTTCAGGATCGATCGCCGATCTGTTCGGAGGCAAGAAGAATTTCCTCGGCGGCATGGGAGGCGCCATCGTCTTCACGCTGATTTTTGCCATGTCGGGTGGCTTGCCGCTTTTCACCCTGGCATGGCTTGGCAACCGTCTGTTTCAATCGGCGGGCTGGGCAGGCCTGGTGAAGGTTACCTCGCGTTGGTTTTCGTACTCCAGCTATGGCACTGTAATGGGCGTGCTTTGCCTGAGCTATCTGTTCGGCGATGCCCTTTGCCGCTACATCATGTCGTTGCTGCTGGCCGCGGGTGTGGGCTGGCGCGGCATCTTTTTTGTCGGTGCGGGGGCGCTCAGCGTTCTCTTCCTGGCCAACTTTGTTTTTCTGCGCGAGACTCCGCAGGAGCGCGGTCTTCCCGCGCCGCAAACCAATCCGACAAATGTTTATGCGGGAGACGAAGGGAAAGATGGTGAAGGAAAAGTCGGCCTTCTCGCCATTCTTCGACCGCTGCTCTCGAGCTTCCCTTTCTGGCTGGTATGTCTGCTCTCGCTGGGCACAACGCTTTTGCGCGAGACGTTCAACTTCTGGACGCCAACTTACTTTGTTCAGTTCGTTGGACTCACGGACGCGCAAGCCGCGAGCCGCTCGGCGCTGTTTCCTCTCTTCGGAGGACTCTCCGTAGTTGTTTCGGGCATGTTGAGCGACAGGCTTGGCATCAACGGGCGTAACCAGGTTCTTTTCGGCGGGCTCGCGCTCGTCGCTGTGTGTCTGCTCGTACTCGCAGGCACGTCTTCGTCGGCGAATCCCTGGGTTCCGGTTTCTCTCGTAGCGCTCACCGGATTTTTGCTGCTCGGCCCGTACGCGTATCTCTCCGGCGCCATCTCGCTCGACTTCGGCGGCAAGCGCGGCAGTGCTTCAGCGGCGGGAATCATCGATGGCGTGGGTTACCTGGCCGGTTATCTTTCAGGCGATACGGTGGCACGCATTACCGTCGCCTTCGGTTGGCGCAACGCCTTTCTCTGTTTGGCGGGCGTAGGCTTTTTCACCGCCATCGTGGCGCTCGTTCTTGTCATTCATCAGCACGTTCGCAAGCCCCTTCCTGTCGAGGCGTGACGCCAATGCAAGCTCTCTCTTCTGTCGATGACGTTTTCGAAATCCTGGCGGCAGGCGGTGGCGAAGCCTATTTTGGCGAGCCCGTCTCTGTGCTCGAACATGGGCTGCAAGCCGCTGATTACGTTCGCCGCAAGGGCGGCGAGCCGACACTGATCGCTGCCGCGTTGCTCCACGATCTTGGCCACCTTTTACATTCAGAAGGCGAGGACGCGGCCAAGCGTGGGCTCGATACACAGCATGAAGAGCTTGGGGTGCGGGCGCTCGCCGGCCACCTGCCGTCGTCGGTCCTCGACCCAATCCGCCTGCATGTCGCGGCCAAGCGCTACCTTTGCTCGGCCGAACCGGCCTATCTGACCGAGCTTTCCCATGCATCTGTCGAGAGCCTCGACTTGCAGGGAGGACCGATGGATGCGGCTGAATCGGAAGCGTTCCTGCGGCTGCCGCACGCGCGCGAGGCGTTGCTGCTGCGCCGCGCCGACGATGCCGCCAAGGTGCAGGGCCTGGATGTGCCAAACCTGATTTCGTACCGGCCTTTGATCGAGAGTCTCTGGGTTTGACGAATCTTCCCGCATGCCCCATTTGCCAAATCTTTCACCGGGTGTTTCAATCGAATGAATGAAACAGGGGTGCTCTGCGAGAGTGGGGCTGAGAAGATACCCTAGAACCCGATCCGGATAATACCGGCGTGGGAAGCTTTCGAACTCGGACCGCTCCTGGTCCGGCCTTCAACGCGAGTTCTCTTGTTTCAGGGGATGGAGACAAGGGAATTCCATGCTTGCGGCCCTTAGCAGATCCGATTCATCTTCGCGCTCAAACCATTGGAATCGTGTCCCTCGCGGCGCGCATTGTGCAGTGGCGTTGTTCTTTGCGGTCATGGTTTCATCCGTCGCTGCCTTGCCGCAGACCAATGACACAGCCCAGAACTCTTCGTCGCAGCCGCAGGATACGACGACAACACAACCCGCGCGGCAGAAACTTCCGGGCGTCTCAACCACAGTTGTCGTCCATGGCGAAGTCAAAGACAATTACCTCACCGAATCCACAACGGTCGGCTCCATCGACGGTCAGCCGCTGGCACAAGCGCCGGTCTCCGTCTCCGTGGTGACGCGCGACCTGCTGAACGACCGCGCGGCTCGCCTGCTCTCCGATGTGGTAAAGAACGACGCCTCCATCGATGACGACTACGTGCCGGTGGGCTACTATGGCGACTACGAGATTCGCGGATTCCCAATCGACCTGGCCACAGGCCTGGCCATCAACGGCATGACCGTTGCCGGTGAACAGGATGTGCCGCTCGAGAACAAACAGCGCGTTGAATTTCTGAAAGGCATTGAGGGCGTCGAGAGTGGCATCGCTTCAGCGGGCGGAATGATCAATTACGTTACCAAGCGGCCCGCAGTTGTGCAGGCGATCGACCTCTCGACCGATCAACGCGGGACTGCGTACGGCGCGCTCGATGTGGGCCGGCTTTTCGGAAGCCGCAAGCAGGTTGGCGCCCGCGTGAATCTTGCTGCCGAGCGCATTGTTCCGTATATGAACGACACGGACGGCTGGCGCGCTGTCGGCGCGGGCGCGGCGGACTGGCGCATCACTTCAAAGTCGACGCTGAAAGGCGACTTCGAGTATCAGCACAAAACTGAACGCGATGGCAGCGGATACCAATTGCTGAACGGCACGACGCTGCCTGACATTCACCGCATCTACGCTTCGACGATGCTGGGCGATCAGCCCTGGGGTCCACCGGACACCTACGATACCTTCAACACCAGCGCCCGCTTCGATCAATCGCTGGGGCGCGACTGGCGCGCCTACGCCTCCGCAAGCTTGAGCCACTCGTTGATTCAAGACAACGTGATCTATGCCTATGGCGCATCCTATGATCCCAACACGGGATTGCTGAACTGCCCCAATGCGCCCAATGCGGCGCCCTATTTCTTTTGCCCTGACGGAACCTATGGCGTGTACGACTACCGCGATCCCGGCGAGCTTCGCATTGATCGCGAAGCCGAAGCCATCCTGCTTGGTCACGTGAAAACCGGAGCAATCGCGCAGGATCTGACAGCGGGAGTTGTGGCCTTTGCGCGCAGCGTGCGCCAGCCTGGTTTCTACAGCGAGCAGAGCCCTTCCACCGCATCGATTGCAGACGGCGCTGTATACGATTATGTGGGCTCGGAGAACATCTATCAGCCGATTGCGCCCATTGATCTCAGCGCTGTGGAAGACCCGATTGAATCGGCTGGGCCACAGCGCCTTTGGGAGAGTAGTCACCAGGCATCCGCGCTCTTGCAGGATCGCATTCACCTGCCAGGCCACATTCAGCTCACTGCCGGGGGGCGATACGACTCGCTGCACGATCACAATTACTCCGCCTATGCATCCTGCGCGAGCTTTTCACCGCCGAACAACTGTGCTCCAGTGATCACCGATAACCCTGCCTGGCTGCCACAGTTCTCCGCGACCATCAACCCGGTTCAATCTTTCACCGTCTACGCGAACTACGGCGTGATGCTCTCGCTGGGGCCACAGGCACCGTGGTGGGTCGACAATGCCAACCAGTTTCTTGCGCCATTTTTCACGCGCCAGGTGGAGATGGGCGCAAAGTATCAGCCAGGCCAGCGCATTCTTCTTTCCGGCGCGCTGTTCCACATGCGCTCACCTTTCATTTATCCGCGCGTGATTCAAAACCCCGACAGTTTTTGCCCAGTGAATTCTGCAGCCGGTGGCGCAGTCACACCCGGCGATGTCTGCTTTGAAGAGGATGGCCATGAAGCACACAATGGGCTCGAATTGAATGCAGTGGGCAAAGCGGCAAGCTGGCTGCGGCTGAGTTTTTCGTCGCTAGCCATGAACGCGGTTTCATCAGACACAAGCACGCCGGCATTCGACAATAAGCAGGTGATCAACGTTCCGCGCCTGCATACCAACGCGTTTGCCGATATTGCCGTACCACATTGGCGCGGGCTGTACTTAATGCCAGGCTGGACCTACTCTTCGCGCAAGGAAGCTACGCGCGACGATGTCGTGAGCGTGCCGTCTGTCAATCTGTTCAATATGGGTGCGCGCTACACACCGGGAGGCGACGATGGCCGTGTCACGCTGCGCATCTACGCCGATAACATTGCCAATAAGCGCTACTGGTCTGATACCGGGGCCAGCTACGGCGACACTTTCCTCTGGCTTGGCGCGCCTGCAACGGTTCGCCTCTCAGCGCATTATTCATTTTAAGTAAGCAGATGCTAACCACACACACGACGGCTCATGCGCACGGATTGGACGGCAGGCTCGTCGAGCCCGACTGGCCTCCGCTCTCCCTTCACGAGGTCCAAGGCGTGCTGCACCACTGGCCACAGATTGAAGAACCCTTCGAGATTGTCACTTCCAGTCCGCGCCCGTTTTCAGCAGCCAGTGTGATCAAGACGGGTGGAGAGCGAGTCTTTCTCAAGCGCCATCACCCTAGCGTGCGCGATGTGGCGGGATTGCGTGAAGAGCATCGCTTTTTGCAACACCTGCGCGCCCACGGGGTGGCTGTGCCTGAAGTGCTGGCCGACGGCGAGGGCATCACCGCCTTTGAAGAAGGAAAGTGGACATATGAGGCGCACAGCGTGCCACCTGGAATCGACCTGTATGGCGATGCGTTGTCGTGGACGCCCTTTCGCAGCGTAGTTCACGCACACTCTGCCGGGGCCGCACTGGCACGCCTGCACTGCGCGTCCGCCGGATTCGATGCGCCGCGGCGTCCACCACGGCCATTGGTTGCCGGCTTCACTATTTTTGCGGCGGACGATCCTTCAGTGGAGATTTCGCGTTTTCTCAGCCTGCGGCCTGCACTTCATGGAAATGCTCAGGTACAGGCCGACGCATGCGAAGCGCTCGAACTGCTTGCGCCGTTCCATTCCGAACTACACCCGCTGATGCCGCACCTTCCTGCACTCTGGACGCACAACGATCTACACGCGTCGAACCTGTTCTGGAGCGATCCGGGTAACGATTCGCACGCGACGGCCATCATCGACTTCGGCCTCTCCGATCGCACCAACGCAGTTCATGACCTGGCCCACGCCATCGAGCGCAACATCGTTGAGTGGCTCGCACTCGTCGGGGATCCAGAAGCTGAGAACATTCCCGTTCATTTTGACCATCTCGAAGCGATGCTCGCGGGCTATGAATCTGTACGCCTCCTCAGCGATGTAGAACGGCATGGGCTTGCGCCCATGACCGCGTTGTGCCACGCCGAATTCGCACTGTCTGAGGCCGACTATTTCCTGGGCATTCTCCATTCCACCGAGAAAGCAGTGATGGCAGGCAATGGCTGGCTTGTCGGTCATGCCCGCTGGTTTCACACAGCAGTGGGATCGCGGCTTCTTTCCTGGCTACGTGAATATGCCGAAAAGCACCGTGCCGCAGGATTGGGGCCATGTTGACATCCATCGCATCGTATCTGTCCTCGAACTGGCTGGAAGCGGCGGGCTTTCTGACGACGCTTATCGGCATCTGGCTGACTACGCGCCGGCTTCTGATCTGCTGGCCCGTGGTCCTCGTCTCCGATGTCTTGTACCTGATCGTGTTCTATCGCGCCCGTTTGCTTTCTGACGCGCTACTGCAGATTTTCTTTATTGCTTTTACGCTCTACGGCTGGTGGCACTGGTGGCGCGGGGTTCGCGAAGAAGGCGAGGTTCGCGTGGTTCCGTTGGACCTGGCCGGATGGTTCATCGGAATCGCCGCCGGAGCTGCGGGGTCTTTCGCTCTTGGCTGGCTCATGGTGCGCATCGGTGCGGCGCTTCCGCATCTCGATGCGGCGCTGGCCAGCTACAGCCTGGTTGGCAGTTGGTGGCAGGCCCGTAAGCACACCGCGAACTGGTGGCTTTGGATCGCGGTCAATCTTGTGTACATCGGCGAGTATGTGTACAAGGGCCTTATGCTCACGGCCGTACTCTACCTGCTTCTCGTCGTGCTCGCGGTGATGGGCCTGGTCGACTGGAGCCGGGCCACGCGTACGGCCAATCAGATCGCCGCCTGAACCACGTTGTGAAGCGGCTCGCCGTCAAGATAGCGGCGTAATTCTTCAGCGGCGGTATGCACTGCCCGAGGCGCGAAGTTTGGCGTGGATCCTGCCACATGTGGAGTGAGCAACAGGTTCGGACAACTCCACAACGGATGGCCTTCGGGAAGCGGCTCCGGCTCGGTCACGTCCAACGCAGCGCGAATGTGGCCTGATTGCAGCGCATCGACCAACGCGTCGGTATCCACAATTGGACCGCGTGCTGCATTCACTAACAGCGTTCCCTGCCGCATGAACGCCAGTTGCCGCCTGCCAATTAGCTTGTTTGACTCCGGCGTAGACGGCAGAATCAGGATGACGACTTCGGCATTTGGCAGCAACGCATCCAACTCGCTGACCGCGTGAACTTCGGGATGACTGCGCGCGGTGCGGGCCACGCGCGTCAACCGGACGTGAAACGGCTCGAGCATGCGTTCAATTTCTTTCCCGATGGAGCCGTAGCCCACCAGAAGCACAGCCTTCCCCGTGAGCTCTTCTAACATCACCGGCGGATAATGCGGCTGCCAGTCGCCGGTGATCTGCGCATAGCGTTCACTTGCCTGGAAGCGTTTCTTCCACACGCCGCCTCGCTGGACGTCGAGGAAAAACGGAAAATACTTCAGCGTGGCGAGAATCGCGCCGATGGTCCACTCTGCCGTGGAGATGTTGTGTGCGCCGTGAGCATTACAGATGGTAACGTGCGGCCCCACCGTGCGCGGAATCCACTCGGTCCCGGCCATCAACGAAAGCACGAGACGCACGCCGCGCAGCCTGGGCCACGCACGCATTGCCCGGGTTGGATACGGATCGGGAAGCCAAACATCGATAGAAATCTCAGGACCCGGCTCTTCCGACACAGGAACAAGTTCGACTTCCCCGGGGAAGTCGCGGAACAGGTCACGAGAAAGTGTGGCGGGATATCCAACGCGCAGCATCGTCTCTTCACGCCCGAGTCATACGGGCGCCTCGTAGCTATGGTAAATGGGCAAATGACTTGCTACACGCATCCTTCCAATCAAAGCTGCTAGCCTTGACGTAGCTCGAGAACATCGCACTCATGCTCATCAAGTCAAAAAAGACGTGGTCTCAACAGGAGCTTGCTATCAAGCTTCGCGTTGAAAACGAAGCAAAACCGCGATTCCTCTCCTGGGAACGGCGGCGACTCCTTGTCCACTCCGCGAAAACTGCGTTGGCCGCCGCGCTTTGCTGGTGGCTTGCCCAGCGATTCGGCTGGCGCGACGGATATTGGGGTTCGATCAGCGCGATTATCGTGCTGCAGTCGAACGTTGGCGCGACGGTGGGCGCTTCCCGCGATCGCATTCTCGGAACGCTGATTGGCGCGGCCTTCGGCTTCTCGTTCTCGCTCTTCGGAACGTTGCCGTGGAACTACATTCTGGCCGTGATGGCTGCGGTAGTTGTTTGCGGTTTGCTCGGCTTGCGCAGCAGTTCGCGGCTCGCCGGCGTAACCATTACGATTGTGATGCTGGTGCAAAAGACGGGGCCCCGCTGGAGCCTTGCACTCGACCGCGTGAGCGAAGTGATGATCGGCATTCTCGTTGCGCTCGCGGTGACTACGCTTGTGTTTCCCGATCGCGCACGATTGCGGCTTCGCGATGGTTTAGCGCAGGAGTTCCTGGTTCTGGGCGCCTTTTTTGAGGCGATCCTGCAAGGGTTCCGCGGCGCTCCGGCAGAAAACCTCGCCGCTTTGCACGACGATTCCCTTGCCATGCTACGCGGCAATAATCAGCTGTTGGACGCAGCACGCAACGAGCCGTCAGGAGGGCCTGGCTGGCGCGAAGGGCTGGACATGCTGTCGCAGTTTGGGCGATCCATTTTTGACGCTCTGGTAGCGCTGGAGTTTGCTGTCAAGGACAGCCATGGCGATGCCTACGCACAGCAGCTCGAACCTGAGCTTGGCAACCTGGCCGCCGACATTCATAGTGGCTTTCAGCACGTTGCCGGACGCATTCACGACTGGCGCTTCAGTGTTGCGCCCAACATGAGCCTGGAAAAAGATATTCAGGAACTGGAAGGGCGCATGGATTCCGTTCGCCACACCGGCATTGGCTTTTCGCAGTCTGAAATCCTGCGCGCGTATGCAGTCCAGCTGCATCTCAAACAGATAGCTCGCCTTCTGCGTGCCTCGCGCGTAGAGACCAGCCGGGCTGTGGGAGAACCGCAGGCAAACGATTAGCGGAAGAAAGCACGAAGAGCCTCCACGCATTCCTCAATTTCCCGAGGCGTGATCGCGTAGCCAAACCGNNAGATGCCCTTCACCCTGTGCGCCAAACACGGACCCTGGAATTGTGGCGATGTGCGCTTTATCCAGCAGGATTTGCGCTGCCGTGCGGCTGTTTTTGTGAATCTTTTCCACGTTCGGGAACGCATAGAAAGCTCCGGCGGGAGTCTCGCATTCCAACCCAACTTCGTTCAGCCCGGCCACTAGCAGGTTGCGGCGCTTGCGATACTCTTCGCGAATGCGGGCAATCTCCATCTCCGGAGTCTTGAGCGCGTGCATCATTGCGTACTGAACGGGCGTCGTCACGCCGTTGGTTGAATAAAGCACGATCTTGCGCAGGGCCGTCATGAAGGGTTCCTTCGCAACGGCGTAGCCAGCGCGCCAGCCGGTCATCGCGTAGGTTTTCGAGAAGGTGAAGGCCGTGATGGTGCGCTCCGCCATGCCTGGCAGAGAAGCGATTGAAACATGCGCGCCATCATAGACAAGATCTTCATAGGCCTCGTCGGCAATGACAACCAGGTCGCGCTCGATGGCAAAGGCAGCAACCTCTTCGGCCTCAGCCCGAGTGAACACGAGACCGCTGGGATTTTGCGGCGTGTTGTAATAAATTGCCCGCGTCTGCGGCGTAGAGAACTGCTCGAGCGTGTTGCGGATCCCATTGCGTCGGGCTGTAGCGGTGGGAATGCGCAGCGGCCGCGACTGCGTCCCTGTGATCAAATCGGCGATGGGTGTCCAGTACGGCGAGAATACCAGCGCGTCGTCACCCGGATCGAGCACGCTTTGGAACGCCGCATAGAGGGCCTGCGAGCCGCCGACGGTGGCAATCACTTCATCGGTGGTTACATGGATGTTGTTCTTGGCGGCAAGCTTCTCCACCAGACCTTTGCGCAGCGGCAAGATGCCGGAGGACGGCGCGTAGTGCGTCTGGTTCTCTATGAGCGCCTGGATTGCCGCATATTTAATGTCCGGTGGCGTCTCAAAAAAAGGCTCGCCTCCGTGAAGCATATGCACCTGGTGGCCTTCGGCACGCAATTCCATCACCTTATTGCGAACTTGTACGATATCGGAAAAACCTACTTCATCCAGCCGTTTCGCCAATCGGATTCCGCTCTGCTTCGTAACCATGGCAGTGTCCTTTCCTCACAGGTTGGGGAAGAGCTTGTTTTCAGCATATCCGACGCACGCACCGCTCAGCGATATTCGAGGGTGTTGGGCATTGCTTCCTACAGCGCGAGCAGTTCGGTGTAGACCGCCATCCCCACCACGGCATCGGCTCCAAGCGCATCGAGCGCATCCACTTCCTGCCGGCTGCGAACGCCGCCCGCGACAATCAACTGGCGTTGGGTGAGCTTGCGCAGGCGCGCGGCCACTTCGAGTGGAAAGCCCTGCATGAGGCCTTCGCCATCGACATGCGTATAGAGAAAGCCGGTCACATAGGGCTCAAGCTGCGGGATTGCCTCGTCTGGAGTCAAATCGACCTGAGCTTTCCATCCCTTGACGGCGATGCGCCCGTTCCTGGCGTCGATGCCTGCGATCAGTTTGTCTGCTCCCAGGGTCTTCGCCATCTCAGCCGCGAAGCCACCTTCGACGGCACCTTGCGCGGAAAAAAGCGCCGATCCAACGATGACGCGGAGTGCCCCGGCATCCAGGACCTCCCGAGCGCGCTCGATCGTGCGGATACCTCCTCCCACTTGGACCGGAAGCCGCTTAGCAACTTGAGCGACGAGAGCAGAGTTCTCCCCTTGCCGCATGGCGGCATCGAGATCGATCAACTGAACCAGTGGAAAGCGGCTGAACTTCTCGATCCAATATTCGAAATCGTCAAAAGCCAGGCGCAGTTTTTCGCCCTGCACTAACTGGACAATGCGCCCGCCCAGCAGATCGATCGATGGAATCAGCATGGAATCCTCACCGGCACTCCAGCGCGTGCCAACTCCTGCTTGAGTGAGCGCGCGCTCGCCACTCCGAAATGGAAAATGCTTGCCGCAAGTGCAGCATCCGCCTTGCCGCGCCCGAACACGTCAACAAAATGCGCAACAGTTCCCGCACCGCCCGAAGCAATCACGGGGATATTCACGGATTCGCTGACCAGGGCTGTCAGCTCGCAATCGAAGCCAGTGCGCATGCCATCGGAATCCATGGACGTTAGCAAAAGCTCACCAGCGCCGCGATCCTCTGCTTCGCGCGCCCACTCAACGGCCCGCCGCCCCGCGGGCTTGCGGCCGCCCTGTACGTACACCATGGCGTCGCGGATGGGGTCATCCGCGGTTGGATCACGACGCGCATCGATTGCGACCACGACTGCCTGCGCGCCGAAGCTGCGGCCAATGGCGCCAATCAAAGCAGGGTCGGCCAATGCGGCAGAATTCACACTAACCTTATCCGCGCCGGCCTCAAAGACCTGGGCCGCATCGTCGGCCGAGCGAATTCCCCCGCCTACGGTGAATGGCACGAAGAGCTCGCGAGCGGTGCGCCG
>PLTV01000174.1:0-376 GCA_003164635.1 Acidobacteriaceae bacterium | reverse complement strand
CCGTCCCCTTTCCATGAAAGAAAGTTGGACAGGATCTTCAGCCCCGTCTCTCCGGACTTTTCCGGATGAAACTGCACGCCCATCACATTGCTGCGTTCGACGGCCGCTGCGAACGGCTCAATGTAGTCTGTGCTTGCCGCGGTGTCTGCCGTTATGGGCGCCTTATAGGAATGCGTAAAGTAGACGAAGTCGCCTTCGTTGACGCCACGGAGCAGGTGTGAGCCGGAGCGAACTTCAAGGGAGTTCCATCCAACATGGGGAACCTTTGCGCCCGCTTGCGGGAACCTCTCGCATTGGTTTCGGAAGAAGCCTAGCCCTGGGTGGCCGGGAGCCTCGCTTGACCCCGCATACAGCCACTGCATACCCACGCAAATGC
>PLTV01000277.1 GCA_003164635.1 Acidobacteriaceae bacterium | reverse complement strand
TTCGGCGATGCCACATTGAATGAGGCCCACGCAAGCTACATGCGGAACGACAACGCTGTGGGTCAACCGCGCGGCGGCGTCGGGCCCTCACTTGTCTCGCAGGGATTCGCAGACATTATGCCGCTCAAGCCTTCCACCGAGGGAATTGAGAACCTGGCCTTCAATGATTTCACCATGGGCGTTGACACCACCGCGATCGTACAAGCTGAAAACATCTACGAGGCAAGCGATGCCTTCAGCCGCATCATCGGCCAACACGGTTTGAAAGGCGGCGCCGAGTTTCATGTGAGCCAGATCAACACGCATCCGGATGTTGTGTTCAACGGAAGCTTCTCGTTCAGCGGCTCGGAGACTGGCAACGACTTTGCCGACTACTTGCTCGGCTTCACTTCGAGCTACACACAAGGGCAGGCCAACAGCTTCTACAATCGCAATCTTTACGCTTCGGCATTTGTGCAGGATAGTTGGAAGGCGACGAGCGCGCTCACCATAAATTACGGCGTACGGTGGGATCGGATTCGCCCCTGGAGCGAGAAATTCAATCAGCTGCAAACCCTGGTGAAGGGCGAGCAGTCGCAGGTATTCCCGGGCGCGCCGCAGGGTCTTGTGTTTCCCGGCGATGCGGGAGAGCCATCTTCGCTGGCTCCGCCGCGCAACGACTTCGCTCCACGCCTGGGCGCGGCTTGGTCGCCCGACTTCAAAACTCCGTGGATGCACAAACTCACGGGCCAAGCGGGGGAGACCAGCATCCGCACCGGCTATGGCATCTTCTATACGGCCTTTGAAGGTCTCTCAGCCGGCATTATGAGCGCCAACCCGCCGTATGGCTATACCTACACGTCGGCGGCGCCGCCGCTTTTCGACGCGCCGTTCACCGTGGCTGCCACAGGCGTAAGTGCGGGCCAGCGCTTCCCGCTGCAAAAGGTGGCGTTCGGCGCCAGCCGCGCCAATCCAAACACGACGGTGGACTGGTCGCAGTTCGAGCCGCTGGTGGGCATTCCCGCTATCGATCCGAACGACGTTACCCCATATGCCCAGCACTGGATGGCCAGCGTGGAGCGGCAACTTGGCGCAGGCGCGCTTGTGTCAGTCAGTTATGTCGGCACGTCGTCGCATCATCTGCTGGTGCTTGAAGAAGTGAACCCCGCCGACCCCGCGCTCTGCCTGGCGCTGGGGTCAACGCTGTGCGGCCCATTCAACGAGCAGGCAGCGCGCACGCAGTTCAGTCCGGCATTCGGCAGCGTCGAACTGCAGCGCACCATCGCCAACGCCAACTACAACGCGCTTGAGGCCTCGATCAAAACCAGTACGCATGGCCTCGATGTGCTGGCAAGTTACACCTATTCGAAGTCCATCGATCAATCCAGCGGATTGCCGGAACCTGTCAATCCCCTGAACCCCTCGCTCAGCCGCGCTCTTTCTGCGTTTGACCTGCGCCAGAATCTCGTTACCAGCTTCCACTACGCGCTGCCCGGCTCGCAGCAGGGCGACCGCCTGGATTGGCTTGTGGGCGGTTGGGCGCTGTCGGGAATCGCACGCTTCACGACGGGCTTGCCCGTCACGCTGCTCAACAACAACGACACGTCGCTGCTGGGAACCATCCCCAACGGGATCAACAACGACGGCGTCGACACCCCGGCATGGAGCGGCCAATCCCTCTCGTTGCGCACCAATCCGCGCGGAGACCGGCGGGTCTTCGACCCCTCGCAGTTGACTTTGCCGGCGCTGGGGACCATGGGCAACGCGCGCCGCCGCTTTTTTTCCGGGCCCGGCATCGAGGATGTGGACGCCACCGTCTCGAAGACGGCCCGGCTTTTCGACGGAAGCAGCCTCGAGTTTCGGGCTGAGGCGTTCAATCTCTTCAACCACGCCCAGTTTTTCGGCGCAGCCGCGGTGGAAGGGAACATGGCGAGCGGCAGCTTCGGCAATGCCGTAAGCGCCATGGCGCCGCGCCTGATGCAGTTGGCGCTGCGCTACCGGTTTTGAGCTCGCTCCGTGTCCCTTATCATGGAATCTGGCGTCTAACCCATGATGCCGGGCCCGCCGCAAGTCCTTGGATGGGCTGGCGAGCAGGTTGTGTCTCAGCGGAGGTTGTTTTCTATCGGAAAAATACCCAATCTCCCCCTGGGGCAAGTCCGGAGGCGGCTCCCCACGTTGTTTTGCGCGTGCATGGGATTTTTCGCGCTGGCTATGGCTTTGGGCAAGGCTTCAGCGGCACAACACGCCGATGGAATCGCCGATCGATCGAATGACCCAGCACCGGCGCTGGTCGATGCACCTGAAGCTCAACTTGCAGACCAGTCCGCCGCGCCTGGCAGTATTCATGGAGTGATAGCGGAGAAAGACGGGACCGTGTGCGAGGGCGCGCACGTCGCACTCACGTTGAAGGTCGCGAATTCCACGAGCGGCAGCCTTTCCGGCCTGGCCCCGGTGCGCGAAGCAATCTCCGATGCGAGCGGCCGATTCACCTTCATCGATGTGCCGCCTGGACCATTTCAAATTACCGTCACGTCCGCGGGGTTCATTCCTGAAACCGTAATGGCGACGCTTCTTCCCGGGCAGGCGTACGAAGTCAGCCAGATCACCATGACCATGCAGGAAACGACCAGCGAGATTCAGGTCACCGCTTCGCAGGAGCAGATTGCGCAGGCGCAACTGAAGGTGGAAGAACAGCAGCGCGTGCTGGGCGTGTTGCCTAACTTTTATGTGAGTTACGCACCCGACGCAGCCCCGCTCAACAAGCACCAAAAATTCGGTTTGGCCTGGCACTCGGTCACCGATCCGGCCACGTTTCTTTTTGTCGGCATCTTTGCCGGCATTGAGCAGGCGGACAACACGTTCAGTGGATACGGGCAAGGGGGGCAGGGCTATGCCAAGCGCTTTGGCGCCGGCTATACCGACCAGCTCACGGGCACCATGATCGGGCAGGGAATTCTTGCTTCGTGGTGGAAGCAGGATCCGCGCTACTTCTACAAGGGCTCGGGCTCCGCTCGCTCGCGCGCTTTGTATGCCATTGCGATGGCAGTCATGTGCAAGGGCGACAGCGGGCATTGGCAGGTAAATTACTCAGCGATTGTGGGCGGCCTGGCGTCGGGCGGAATCTCGAATCTTTACTATCCTGCAAGCAACCGGTCGGGCGCGGGGCTTACGTTTGAGAATGCGCTGATCGGAACAGGGGAGAGCGCAATCTCAAACCTGTTTCAGGAATTCGTTGTGCGCAAGCTGACGCCGCACCTGCCGAACTACAGCGCCAACAAACCGTAGTTCCTTGCGTCCATCTCACAAGAGGTTCGCGAATGGAACGGCGTCAATTTTTCAATTGGATTGCAGCGGGGACATTGAGCGGGCCGGGCATGTTGCATGCAACAGCCCAAGGCCAGGAAAATTGCGCGCAGACACAGCACTTGGAGTGGGTTGTCGAAGTCATGAAACGAATGCAGACGATTCACCAAGGCATGACGCGAAGAATGCTTAAGACCGTGTTCAGAGATGAAGGTGGACTCTCGACGCGGAGGGANNTTTCCAAAATGTCCGATCCCTACCTTCAATTCAGCATTATGGATTAGCGCATCTTGACTTTCGATTCGACGCCAAGTCTTGGGTCGCGCCTGTGTGCCAGCCTCGCCATGTCCATCGCGACGGATTCAAACTCGCCGTGCATCTGCGAAATGTAAAGCCACTTACCCAGGGCCTGGTGCGACACAAGTTGCGGAAACTGCGCGCGCAGCGATAGGTGATGGTCCCGCGCCGTACACACGAGAAGCCCGTTCCACGGCTCGTTTCCAGCGGAGACAGCAAGATACAGGCGGCCATCGAGATAGGCTGCATCGAAGCTGAACAGCTTCCGCCGCACGTAGCGCGGATCGTCTTCCAGCGCGTCGAAGACCCACAACAACGGATTCCGCGGTTTGGTTTTGGGCTTCATCTTTCGGAACTCCGCTGCTTCGGCAACACGCGTGGAGTCGAGCAGTTCACCGCACCCGCAGCAC
>PLTV01000314.1:24271-32666 GCA_003164635.1 Acidobacteriaceae bacterium | reverse complement strand
TGACGCCGAAGATCGCGCAGATCGCGCTGCGCTTTGGCGCCGACGACCTCGACGGCACCGTCATCGAAGAGAAGATTTACCACGACGCAGGCGCCACAACCCCCCAGGGCATGACGCGAAAAGACCTGTGCCGCCTCATCACCGAGGCCGGGCGTGTTCCCGTGGAGCGGGACACGCTTTATCATGCAGTCACGCGGACCGAGGACAGCTTCACTGTAGCCGTGTAAGCATTGCGCAGAAAGGAAAAGCGCCATGACGGAATTTGGACCCGCGGCAATTACGGGGCTCTGCGTCGGTTTTCTGTGGGGCATCGGCTGCTCCCTCGCCATTCTCTATTCGATTTATCTGGGCGGCTATCGCAAGGCTGTTGAAGACTCAGTGTTGCCCGAGAAGTCGAAGCGGTGGTTTGAGACGCTGAAGCGGGTTGAAGAGAAGCGCGCCAAGGCCGAGAGCACTTCGACGCGTCCGTGAGTCGCTCAGGATGTGCACTGAAAACACTGCAAAATCGGGCAATTTCCGCTGAAAGCCCTTTCCCTTTCATGGGCTTGTAGCAAAACAGGGGGAGGGGTGGGGGCTATGTAGTGGTGGGCCCGGGGCCTGCGGTGGTTTTTTGAGTTGCTGCGGGTGTGATTTTGATAGAACGGCTTGGGTCATGGCGGGTCTCCCGTGGCGGATTTTGGATCTACGTATTGATTGTGCGCTGGGAGAAGGTAATTCTCTGCAAAGTATCTGCCGCCTGCGGTGGGGCAGGAGCTCGCAGGAGTCAGTGGTTTCCCACCCATGCTCGAAAGACGCATGGATTGCGCACAGTGGATGAGTGGCTGTCTACCCGCCAGAGATTTGTTGCTTCAGTCTTGCTGGTGGCGGGGTATGATGCTCTGGCCTCCGGACATGCATATTTCCCCTCCCGCTGTTGAGCCATGCCGACGTGTCTCGCGAGGCTGAGGAGATCGACCATGCACGTTACGATGAGGCTACGCCTCTGGCTGTTCGTTGCGATTGCCACCCTGGCTTTCGCTCTGCCGTCTCAAGCACAAGGCAATATCCGCACCGTTTACCTGGTGAAGGTGAAGTCGGGCCAGGAAGAAAATTGGAAATCGATTGTGAAAGACGTCGCGGCGCTGCGCAAGAAGACGGGATCAAAGGAGTCCTTCACGGTTTGGGATTCGCTGACCGGCCCCACGCAGCACGCCGTGGTCTGGTACAACGCGAAATGGAAAGAGATGGATGAGATGGATCCTGCGGGGAAGGGTTCCGAAGCAGAGTATACGGGGCTGTTTGCCCGGCTCACCGACGCTACGGAAAGCCTGGAGGTTTGGATCGACGAGTTGCAGCCCGATATGACGATGATGTCTTCGGATGTGCCGCCGGTGATTCGCGTGGGCCGGACAAAGGTGATCTCGGGAAAGATGCCGGAGGTGCGGGCACTGTTCCACGATGAGGTGTTTCCGGCGGTGCNNGGCTGGGGCGATCTGGATGAGCCCGTTGGCGCAGCGAAGGGGATGGGCGCCGATGGGTATAAGGCGTTCGAGGCGAAGATCACACCGTTGATCGAGAGCACCGAATTCAGCATCTACAAGTTCGCTCCGGAGCTGAGCTATTTGGCTCCTGCGAAGTAGAACTATCGCGAAAGACCCGCCCCGTCCTTGCGATTTTTTGGCCGCGAGGATGGGGCATTGTTTTGGTCCAGAGGTCAAATGTTAGTCCTTCGAATACGCCGCCCTCCGTTCAGCGTGAAGAGTATTTTCTCGTTCCTCGCGATGGAGTGAGCGAGGCTATTGGCGGACGATGACGCCGTTTTTCATCACAAAACTTACACGTTCTACGACGGTGATGTCGTTAAGCGGATTTCCCGGCACAGCCACAATATCCGCGTAAAACCCGGCCTTCAACTGGCCAATTTCGTTTTCCCATCGCAGAATGCGGGCGCCGTTGAGCATGTCGGCTTGCAACACGGCGAGCGGCGTCATCCCATACTTGACCATAAGTTCGAATTCGCGGGCCTGCGTGCCGTGCGGAAACGGTCCAACATCCGAGCCAACCGCAAAGGGAACGCCCGCCGCGATCTGCTTCTTGAATTCAGCGATCTTGTACTCCAGCATCTCCGCTTCGGCCGCCGCCTGATCCTGCGAGTCGCGATGCGTTGCGAAGTACTCGAAGATGGTGAAGGTCGGCACCGCGGGAATTTTCTTCTCGATCATCAGCTTCATCGTCTCGTCGCTGAGGTGCGTGGCGTGGTCGATGGAGGCGACGCCGGCCTCGGCGGCGTAGAGCGTTCCCGGCTCGCCCATCGCGTGTACGCCAACGTTTGTACCCAGTCGATGCGCTTCTTCCACGGCGGCAGTGAGCTGGGCAGCCGTGTACTGGTAGGGCGTCTGCAGCGTCAGGCCGCCGTGCCCGTCGGGAACCATGCGGTCTTTCCCCGTCTCGTAGATCTTGGCGAAATCGGATCCTTCTTTGTGCTGCGCGCGCATCACTTCTACGATCTGGTCTGCAGTATTGGCGTAGTCGGCGTTGGAGAGCACGTGCTGGGCGGGGTTATAGCCGATCGCGTCTTCGTGACCGCCCAATAGATCAATCGCATTGCCGCTGATGCGTAGGCGCGGGCCAGGGATGAGTCCCTTGTTAATGGCATAGCGGATGTCGGTGTCGGCGGAGCCCGCGCCCTCCGTGCCCGTATCGCGCTCGGCAGTGAAGCCGGCGAGCAAATCGGCCTTGGCGGCCTGCTCAGCCAGAATCACGCGCCAGGGCACCGATTCCTGCACGGTCTGCAGGTCTTCCGCGCCCGGATGCAGGAACAGATGCACGTGCACGTCGATGAGGCCCGGCAACAGCGTCGAATCGCCAAGATCGAGAACCCGCGCGTTCGCAGGATGGGCGACAGAGGTGCCTACAGCCTTGATACGGTCGCCCTCGACGAGGATTTCGCCGGGCTGAAGGATCGTGCCGTTGTCTACCTGAAGCAGGCGCGCGGCATGCAGGACGATGGGCTGCTGGGCCTGCTGTGAGGCTAAAGGCACGGCCACTGCGCAGGCGAGGATCAAGCTGGTTTTCAGCATGAGAAAAGTATGCCACCTGCGATCGGGCNNGGCGCCCCGCCTGGGCGAGCCGTCCTGTTGTGTGTCGACAGAGATGGTTCCCCCATGACGATGGACGATGCCCTGTGTCACCCAGAGGCCGAGGCCGGTGCCCACATCCTGCTTCGTCGTAAAGAAAGGTTCAAAGATGCGCGTCGTGTGAGCGGCAGGAATCCCGGGTCCGTCGTCCTCGATCACAAGCTCGACAATGGGTCCGGAGGGTTGCGGAAGAGCGCGCAGGCGGATGGTGATGAGTCCCTTCACCGACACCGCGTCCGCGGCGTTGGAGATAAGGTTGGCTACGGCCTGTTTCAATTCGCCGGCGAGACCATGGACCGGCGGGCAGCTGTCAAGGCTCAGGTCGACGGATATTTCTTTGGCCAGAAATTTGTGCGAGTACAGGCTGAGAACTGACTCGACAACAGCAGCCATGTCAACAGGTTCTGAGACGCTGGTATCGCGATAGAAGCCCAGGGTTTGGCGGGTGATATGCGCAACGCGTTCCAGTTCCTGCTCGGCCCGGGTAAGGTGTTTCACAATGCTGGGGGGCGCGGCGGGGTCCGACTTGGCGACGAACACAAGGTTGAAGATCGCTTCCAGTGGATTGTTGATTTCGTGCGCGACGGTGGCGGAAAGACGCGCCGCCGAGGCAAGCTTTTCAGTCTTGCGCAGGATTTCTTCAGACTTGCGTTCGTAAGTGGCATCGCGAAAAACCAGCACGACACCAAGAAGATTCTGGCGATCGTCGCGAATGGGGGCGGCGCTGTCTTCGATGGGGATCAAGCGCCCATCCACGTGCTTGAGCACGGTGTGGTTCGCCATGGCGACGATTCTGCCGGTGGTCAGGACCTCATCGACTGGATTCGCCGCAGGCATGCCGGTTTGTTCGTGCGCGATGGGGAAGACATCATAAATGATTTTTCCGGTGACATCGGCAAGCTTGCTTCCGGTCAACGATTCAGCAATCGGATTCATGAACGTAACGCGGCCGGCTGCGTCGGTGGCGATAACCCCATCACCGATGCAGGTAAGGGTGACGCGAAACCATTCTTCGCGGCCACGCATGTCTTTGGCGTAATCTTCGCGGAGCCGAATCTGGTGAAGGATGTAGTAGGCGAGGAGGGCGAGTCCAATGGCGGCGAGAGCGGTGGTGAGATAGATGCTCTTGAAGGTGCCGCCAATGCTTTTCCGGTAGCGATCAAGACGGGCTGTCTCCAGATTGGTTTCTTCACGCTGCATTTCGACGACAATGAGCCGAATGTGATCCATGGAGAGCAGGCCCGCGTCGGAGAGCACGACGGCTTTGGCGTCTTCGAATTTTCCGGCTTTGAAGAGCGCGATGGATTGCTGGAGTTCGGCGGCCTTGTTCTGGGCCTGAACGCGCAGCTCGGCGACGAGTTTCTGCTGGGTGGGATCGTCGGCAGTCAGCTGCGCGAGGCGGTCGATGTGCAAAGGGACTTCGCCAATCGCGGAGTTGTAGGGCGTGAGGTACTTGAGATCGCCGGTGTAGAGATAGCCGCGCTGTCCGGTCTCGCTATCTTTGAGGAGCGATTCGGTCTGGGAGAGCTCATAGAGGACATCGCGGCTGTGCGCGACCTGAGCCTGACTCTGAACCTGGAAGGTGAGTTCACGATAGGTGATGAGGGCATTGACGAACAGAAGGGCCAGCAGGGTGAGAAACCCGGCAATGACGCTGAGCCGTTTGTAGGCAGTCTGCATAAGGCGAGTCGGGATGATGGAGCGGCGCAGTCCCCGAAGAGGAGCAACGGTCCCTGGCTATTGAAGCGTGAATAACCCGGTTGCAACTGCCGTCATTCCTGGCTTGATTGCCAAGGGGGAAGCGGCCACAAACTCCGATGGAACTCCTATAGCTAATGGTAGGCATGGGCTATTCCGGAGTCAAGAGGGCAGGAAAATCTGTTTTATGCGGAGAAATTTGGAGGCGGCAGGATTTTTACTGGATAGCGGGCGGAACCTGAAAGATAACTCCAGCTTCCTCATTCGCTTTAATGGTAGCGGTGAGGTCGAGCTGCTCCACGGGGATCGAGGGCTGGTCGTCGTCGCCGATAAAGAGAGTCTTGCGCGTCAGAATGTAATTCCGAATCTGCTGCCGCGGGCGCCCGTCTCTAAAAACGATGGTCACCGCATCCACGCCGGGTGTTTCGGCAGGCGATTCTGCAGGACCGGATACCGGTGCGGATTCGAAAGCCGGCGCAGTGCGCGATGAACTATCGGCTGGGAGAATGGATCCAATCGCATCCCTGCTTGTCCGGGCAGTCAATGGGTGTGGATTGGCTGCTACCGTCGAAGGCTGGTTTCCTGCAAGGGGTGCGGGATACGCAACGTAATACGGAGCCGACCAATTGTCGATTGCAAACGGAGTTCCCGTTCCACCCGTGGGTTCGTAGGGAATCCGGAAGTGAATAGAGGCGTGGCGCAACGTGCGAAGTCGTACGGCGCGAAGATGCATCCGGCGCATGCGGCGGGGCATGTGAAATGCGTGACCCGAAATATCTGCCGCAACAGTCGCGAAGTGAGCCGCGTGGCTGGAACTGGTTCGAACCGCGTGGTGCGCGACATCGTGCCGGTGCGCCGCGCAGTAGGCAGAAAGCGGCAACGCCACTGCGAACATCGCCAACGCCGCTGCTGCTTTGGTTTGCATGAAGGTAATGTTACGCAGGTTCCTAACCCTGACAATGACTATTGTGGGGGCGCACCTAACCAGTTACGGCCATGCGAGTAACACCTTTGTGTTAGCGCGCGAATGCCGTCGCAGTCCTTCAATTCCTGCGGTCGTTTGAGATAACTCGTGAGCTTCGACTTAGTAAGCAGCAATGCCGGTCAGGTGCTGGCCCAGGATAAGTGCGTGAATATCGTGGGTGCCCTCGTAAGTCTTCACCGACTCCAGATTCATCATGTGGCGCATGATGGGGTAATCCTCTGTAATTCCATTCGCGCCCAGGATATCGCGCGCCATGCGCGCTGTTTCCAGAGCCATCCATACATTGTTGCGCTTGGCCATCGAGATATGTTGATGGCCAACCTTGCCCGCATCCTTTAACCGCCCAACGTGCAGCGAAAGCAGTTGCGCCTTCGATATCTCCGAGGCCATCCACACAAGCTTCTCCTGAATAAGTTGATGTCCGGCGATGGGCTGGTTGTGGAACTGCTTTCTTGTCTTGGAGTATTGCAGCGCCGTGTCGTAGCACGACATCGCTGCGCCGATTGCGCCCCAGCTGATGCCGTACCGCGCCTGATTGAGGCACATGAGCGGGCTCTTCAGCCCGCCCGTTCCAGGAAGCAGGTTGGTCGCGGGAATGTGCACGTCCTGCAGCGATAGTCCGCTGGTGACCGACGCGCGGAGCGACCACTTGCCGTGTACATCGAAGGCGCGGAATCCGGGACGGTCCGTTTCAACCAGGAAGCCCCGAACCTTATTGTCTTCATCGATAACTTTGGCCCAGATGATAGCGATGTTGGCGATGGAGCCGGAGGTGATCCACATCTTTTCGCCGTTGAGAATGTACTCATCCCCGGACTTGCGCGCGGTGGTCGTCATCCCTCCGGGGTTAGATCCGAATCCAGGCTCAGTCAGTCCGAAGCAGCCCAGCTTTTCGCCTGTGGCGAGTCCCGGCAGCCACGCGTTTTTCTGTTCTTCCGATCCAAATGTGTAGATCGGATACATCACCAGCGCAGACTGCACGCTCACGAAGCTGCGCAGTCCGGAGTCGCCGCGCTCCAGCTCCTGCGTGACCAGCCCGTACTCCACGTTCGACATCCCGGCGCAACCGTAACCCTCCAGGTTGGCTCCAAAAAAGCCAAGCTCGCCCATAATTGGCACGAGTTCGCGTGGGAAACGGCCTTCGCGAAAGCACTCTTCGATGATGGGCACAATCTTGTCTTCGACAAAGTCGCGTGCTGTGCGCCGCACAAGCAGCTCGTCTTCAGAAAGGGTGGCGTCGAGATGAAGGAAGTCGAAGTTCTGGAACTTAAAGGACATGAGGGCACCGTGCTGGATCTGGCGAGGCAAGGTTAGCAGATTGAGCGACTAAGGGACTAGGGACAAGGGACTAAGGGACTAGGCTAGCCCCTGCTTCTAGTCCCTTAGTCCCTTGTCCCTCAGTCCCTGCCTCTATTCATTCCAGGAATTCTCGAACAAAAGGATTGTCGCTGTGGAGGATCTCGTGGAGCGAGCCGTCGAAGATCATGCGCCCCTCTTCGAGCATCAGGAAAGTGGTGTTCGGGTCCGTCTGTCCCTTGGGAAGCGGGACCATCTTGTTTTCTTCGCTGTCGAAGCGATGGGTGCAAAGAGTGAAGGCGTCCTGGAGCCGATGCGTGACGAGGATTGAAGGCGTTCGGTAAACGTCGCGTTCCTTAATGATGAGCTCGATGATTGTCGTGGACGTGATGGGGTCGAGGCCCCCCGTCGGCGAATCGTAAAGAATGAGCTCAGGCTGGCGAATCAGTGCGCGTGCAATGGCCACGCGCCTGCGCATCCCCCCCGAAATGTCGGCAGGAAAAAAATTGAACGTGTGGTCGAGCTCGACGAAAGTGAGTGCCTGGTGTACTCGCTTATCGATCTCTTCGTCGGGCATACGTTCCTGAATCAGCTGGTAGGCAACGTTATCGCGCACCGTCAGCGAGTCGAACAGCGCGCCCTCTTGGAAGACCATGCCGGTGCGGATCCGAAGAGGAAAGAGTTGCTCTTCGCGCATTGTGGAGATGTCTTCGCCAAAAAGCAGAACGTCGCCCCGGTCGGGACGAAGCAGGCCATTGATGAGCTTGAGCAGAACGCTTTTCCCGACGCCCGCGGGGCCGAGCAGGATGCGTGTTTCGCGCGGACCGATGGAGAAGCTTATGTCCTGAAGTACGGGCGGTCCATCGAAAGCAATCGAGACGTTGCGAAAGGCGACAATCGGATCGACCAGCGGCGCAGTCGGCTCGCCGGGACCGGGCAGCATGGATTCGGTCGTCTCAGTCATTGGGCAGGTTCACAGTGGCGGGAACAGGGTAAGGAGCACCTGGGTGACCAGGAAGTCGACGAAGATGATCAGCACTGAAGCGACTACGACGGCCTGGATGGTTGATCGGCCAACGCCCTCGGTGCCGCCCGTGGTGCGCATTCCGTAGAAGCAGCCGATTGAGGCGATGATGAAACCAGAGAACAGTGGTTTGACCAGCCCTTGAATGATGTCGGGATAGCGAAGGTGCTCCCACGCCATTGATAGATACTGCGTGCCGTTCTGGTGATTCATGAAGACGGTGACGAAGCCGCCGCCCATGATGCCGAACGCATCGGCGAGAATGGTGAGAAAAAA
>PLTV01000314.1:16648-24244 GCA_003164635.1 Acidobacteriaceae bacterium | reverse complement strand
GAAGCATTGCGGCCGGCGACCATGATGCCGGTGAGCACGGGCCCCAACTCGCGAATCATCGTGGTGGAAACGAATCGGCCGGTGACCGCCGTGGCTCCGAACTGCGACAGCGTAGCCGAAGACTGAAGCGCCAGCACGCCGCCTGTGAAAAACCCGGACATAAGCACAATGGCCGCCGAGCCCACGCCGATGATATTGCATTGCAGCAGGAAGTCGGTCCAGTAGCGCGGAGGGCGCACAAGATTCGTCACGGCGCCAACCGCGAACAGGGAGTAGTCCTGCACCGTGAGCACAATTTGTTTGGTGGTTCTCTCGAGTGCGTCAATCGCCATGGTTTCTTCAATCTGCCGGATGAAGTGCGAGGCGCTGAATGCAGCCACCGTCCTCGTCAGGATAGCGCATGCCACCGAGTTGGCTTAGAATGAGGTAGCGTCGCTCTTGACGCTGCAGCTTCAACCCGCGCAGAATTTTCCACGCAGGCGGCAAAATTTCCCTTCGACGTTCGCTGCTTGCCGACTCCGCGTCCGTGATTTCAACAATTTGCCTCATGGTCCTAAATGTGCAGACATGCATCCAATGCACAGTGTGGCCTGTCTTAGTCAAGAGGCCTGTCGAATCGGTCCAAGGAGTGATGACATGCCGTTCTTCCGCATGCGGCTGATCCTTGCGCTCATCGTGGGTACGACCCTGGTCTCCGTCGGGTCGACCTATTTTGACGTGCTCGCCCATAAGCTCGCACTGCGCCGCGAGTTGATTCGCCAAACGGCGTTGCTCAGTACAATCCTGCAGCCAGAAATGGAGCAGGGCGTAGCTTCAGGAAATGTTGATGCAATCAATGCATCGTTGGTGCGGCATCAACGGTCGGGCGAAGCCCTCGGCATCGCCATCTATAACCCGGGTGGCCGGCTCGTGGCCGCTGCCGGGCCAAACACCGTCCTGCAGGCGCTCACGCCTGGCGTGATTGAAAAAGTGGGAAAACGGGGCGCAGAGGTCACCGCCTTCGGTCACCACGACGACTGGCAATGGCTTGAAGACGCGATTCCACTCCGAAGCGATGGCCAGATGAACGGCGTCCTCGTCCTGGTTGAGGATGCGCGCTTCATTCGCGGCGAAGGCAACGCCGTGTGGCAGCGCAGCTTCTGGCGCATTGCGGCCTACGTGCTCTTGATTGTCGGCGTCACACTGCTCATGGTCCGCTGGTTCCTGATGCGCCCCATGATGCGCGTCGCAGAGCGTCTGCGCCTGTTGCGGACAGGCCAGAGCGACGGGGCGGAAGAAAGCATCGCGGAGTTGAGCCTCTTTCGCCCCCTCGCCCGCGAAGTAGAAACAATGGCGGAGAGCCTCGTCGAAGCCCGCGCGGCCGCTCAGGCTGAGGCGCGGTTGCGCGACGCCGGCGAGCATGTCTGGACCGAAGAGCGCCTGGCTGTCCACATGCAGGAGCGTTTTGGCTCAAGCAAGATCTTTGTCGTTTCTAACCGCGAGCCCTATGCGCATGTGCGCCAGGGCCGGGAGATTGTCTGCGTCGTTCCACCCAGCGGACTTGTAACTGCGTTGGAGCCGGTCCTGCGCGCCTGCGACGGGGTGTGGGTTGCCCACGGAAGCGGCAGCGAAGACCGCCTGATGGTGGATGAATACGACCGCCTCCGCGTGCCGCCCGGCGATCCGCGTTACAGTCTGCGCCGCGTCTGGCTCACCAGCGAAGAAGAGTCGAGCTACTACGACGGTTTCGCCAACGAGGGCCTCTGGCCGTTATGCCACATCGCCCACACGCGGCCAATCTTCCGCGAATCCGATTGGGAAGCCTACAAGCAGGTCAATGAAAAGTTCGCGGCCGCGCTCCTTGAAGAGATGGAAGGTTGCTCCGACCCCATCGTCTTCGTGCAGGATTACCACTTCGCGCTGTTGCCGCGGCTCATCAAAGAAGCCCGCCCCGATGCGCGTGTGGCAATCTTCTGGCATATCCCTTGGCCGAATCCGGAATCGTTCAGCATTTGCCCATGGCAGCCGGAACTTTTGGATGGATTGCTGGGCGCGGATCTGATCGGCTTCCACATTCCGCTGCATTGCAACAATTTCCTGGCCTCGGTCGACAGCGTGCTTGAAGCGCGTACCGATCGCGAGCACATGACCGCTCTGCGTTTGGGCCACGTCAGCGCGGTTCGCCCGTATCCCGTCAGCGTGGTGGTTGAAGGCCCCTACAAGACCGGTCTGGGCCGTACAGTTGGCATCGGCCGATCACGGCCAGTGGGACGGCAGAGCCTTCTGGACGAGTTCGATGTGAACTGCGACATCGTTGCGCTCGGCGTAGACCGGCTTGACTACACCAAGGGCATCGTGGAGCGCCTGCTGGCCATCGAGCAGCTTTTCGAAAAACACCCGTACCACCTGGAGCGCCTGACGATGGTGCAAGTCGCTGCGCCAAGCCGCACTCGCATTCCCAGCTATTTGGAACTACGGCGCGAGGTGGAACGCACTGCAGATCGCATCAACAAGCGCTTCCAGACTGCCTACTGGCGACCGATTGTGCTCATTGAGCGGCAATGCTCCCACCAGGAGGTCGACCGCTGGTATCGCGCTGCCGACATCTGCCTGGTCACGTCGCTGCACGACGGCATGAACCTGGTGGCAAAAGAATACGTGGCCGCGCGTTCCGACGAAGATGGCGTGCTCGTCTTGAGCAAATTCACCGGGGCGGCCAGCGAATTGAAAGACTCACTGCTGGTGAATCCCTACGACATTGCAGCCGTTGCTGAAACGGTGCATTCAGGCCTGGAAATGAGCCGCAGTGAGCGCAGGTTGCGCATGCAGCACATGCGGCGCTACCTCATGGATCACAATGTATATCGCTGGGCCGCCAACGTTCTGGGCGACCTGCATGAGTTGCGCCTCGACGGGCAGGCCTTCGGGTTCCGCAAGCCGGGACCGGTTTCGGTGCCGACCCCGTTTGACAAGCGCAGTAAACCGGTAGAGAAAGCGAGGATTGGTTGAGTTCCGACGCTCAAGCTACATTAGAAACATTCTTCAATGCATTTAAGGGCGCAGCGCCTCCACTGCTGCTGTTGGACTACGACGGAACCATGGCGTCCTTTCGGGTGGACCGCTTTGAAGCTCACCCATACGCCGGCGTGCCAGAGTTGCTGGCGCGGATTCAGCGGGACGGGCAAACGCGCTTGGCGGTGGTGACAGGGAGGCCAGCCGGCGAAATCGGCCCACTTTTGAAGCTCCGGCCGGCACTCGAAGTTTGGGGGCTGCATGGCGCGGAACGACTTTCCCCCACCGGGCACAGAAGCTTGGAATCGGCTTCACCGCAGGCCTTGGCCAAGCTCGATGAGTTGCGGGTGCGGCTCAACAACGACAGTCTCGGCGGCATATTTGAAGACAAGCCCAACGCCTGCGTGATGCACTGGCGCGGTTTGTCCGCGACGAAGGCACGCGCGGTCGAGAAGAGAACGCGCGATTTATTCGAACCCCTGGCCGAAATGGATGGCCTTCGTCTGCTGGAGTTTGAAGCCGGACTGGAACTCCGCGTGGGCCGCGACAAAGGTGGTGCTGTCGATGCAATTCTCGAAGAGATGGGCGCGCACGGTCCGGTGGCGTATGTGGGTGACGACCTTACCGATGAATCCGCATTTCGCGCGGTCAATGCGCTCCACGGCGCCCATTTGAGCGTGCTCATGCGCACAAAACAGCGGACCACCGAAGCCGATATCTGGTTGCATCCGCCCGCGGATTTAAGAATGTTTTTGAAGCTATGGCTGCGTGCTGTGGAAAAGCGTGCCGCCGACCGCGCATTAATCGAGGAAAGTGAATTGGCGGCCGTGTAGGATGCGTTCGATCTCGATCCTGAACCCGCAAATCACTCGCAAATCCTTAGCTTCCGATCCTGTGCCCTCGTCAATCAGCGTGACAATCCAAAAACCTATTCGCGGGTTTTTTTCCGGATCTCGATGTTCAGCCGCTTGATCTTCTGGTTCAGTGTCGACAGAGGGATGCGGAACTGTTCCGCGGCATCGGTCTGATTCCAGTTGCAGCGCTCGAGCTTCTCGATGATGATGCGCCGTTCGATATCTTCCAGAATGTCGAAGAGCGACGCGTTGGGGTTGTGTTCGAGCAGCGCGTCCTGAAAGCTGCGGCCGGTGATGTGCCCGGGCAGCAGATCGGAGCCGATGATGGGACCGGTCGAGAGCACGACGCCGCGTTCGATGGAGTTTTCCAGCTCGCGCACATTGCCCGGCCATTCGTAATCGATGAGCGCACGCAGGGCGTCGGAGGATAACCTGCGCGGCGAGAGTCCATTTTCGTTGGCGTAGAAATCAAGAAAGTGCGCGGCGAGCAGGGGGATGTCTTCACGCCGGGCACGAAGCGGCGGCAAATCGACGGCGATGACGTTCAGGCGATAAAAAAGATCTTCACGGAAGCGCCCGTCGCGCACGGCCGTGCGCAGATCAACGTTGGTCGCGGCTAGAATGCGCACGTCGACCTGAATTTCCTGGATGCCGCCTAGATGCATGAAGCGGCGGTCCTGCAGCACGCGCAGAATCTTGGCTTGCGTATCCATGCCCATGGTCGCAATCTCATCCAGGAACAGCGTGCCTCCGTTGGCAACTTCGAAAAGTCCCTTCTTTGAGGCAATGGCGGAAGTGAACGCGCCCTTGACGTGGCCGAAAAGCGTGGATTCAAGCAGCTCCGAAGGCATGGCGCCGGTATTGATGGGGACGAAGGGCTTGTCGCGACGCGGCGAATTAGCATGAATTGCCTTGGCGATAAGTTCCTTGCCCGTACCGCTTTCTCCCTGGATCAGAACAGTCGATCGGCTGGGCGCCACCTGGGCAACCAGATCGAAGACGCGCAGCATGGTTTCGCTTTTGCCCACGATGTTCTGGAAGTTGTAGCGCTGCTTGAGAGTCCGCTTGAGCTGCAGGTTCTCTTCTTCGGCTTTGTGGCGCGCGACGGCAGACCGAATATCGGCGAGAAGCTTCTCGTTGTCCCACGGCTTCTGTACAAAGTTTTCGGCCCCGGCTCGGACCGCTTCCACGACATTGTCCACGGTTCCATAGGCGGTGATCATGATGACCGGCAGTTCGGGCTGGCGCTCCTTGATTTGCGGCAAGAGCTCGAGCCCGCTTTGGCCCGGAAGCGCGAGATCCAGGAGCACGAGATCGAAGTTTTCCAGTTCCAGCACGCGCAGACCCTGCTCTCCATCGCTGGCCATGCGCACCGAATAGCCTTCGAGCCCGAGGAGAACTTCGAGCGACTCGCGAATGGCCGCCTCATCGTCAATAACGAGGATGCTCGCGCCGTTTGATCCGTCAGGGACGGCCGGCGTGGCGACAGAAAGATTCGAAGGGACGTCGACCTCAGGCATGTACGGAATTCCTTATAAGCGGAAACTCAAGATGAAAGGTAGTGCCGGAGCCGATAGCGCTCTCCACGTGAATCTTGCCGGCGTGTTCCTGGATAATGCCGTAGGAAACAGAGAGTCCCAGCCCCGTGCCGCGGCGATCGCCGGGCTTAGGAGTGGTCTTGGTCGTAAAGAACGGATCGTAGATACGCTTCAGATGTTCCGGAGCGATGCCTGAGCCGGAATCCGTGATCCGCGCTTCAACATGCCCGTTCGCGAGCGTGGCGACGCGGAGGTTTCCGCCGCTCGGCATGGCCTCTTTGGCATTCAGCAGCAAGTTAAGAAATACCTGTTGCAGCTTGCCCGGATTGCCGTGAATCACAGGCAGCCCTTCGGCAAGATCCAGGGCAACGGAAATCTGCGCGGTCTTGAATTGGTGTTCCAGAAGCGACAACGTGTCGCGAATCACTTGATTCAGATTCGTATCGCGAAACTCCGTTGTCGAAGTACGCGAGAAGTTAAGCAGGCCGTTGGCGATTTCGGCAGCACGGAAGCTTTGCTGCGTAATCTTGTCGAGCACGGGGCTGAGGCGCGGATCAGCCTTAAGCTGTTTTGAGAGCATCTGCGCGTAGCTCGAAATCACGGCCAGTGGCGTGTTGATCTCGTGCGCCACTCCCGCGGCAAGCAGGCCAATGGAACTCAGCTTGTCGGCCTGCGCGAGCTGCGACTCCAGTGACACGCGCTCGGTGATGTCGTCCACAAGAATGATGCGGCCAACAGAAACAAAATCGCGCGACAGCAAGGGCGCAACCGCGATGTTCGCCGTGCGCTGTTCGCCCGCGCGGGTCGTCATGCGGAATTTGTACAGGTGATGTACGCCCTGTTCGTTGCGGAAACTGTCTATTGCATCCACAAATTCCGACGGGAAAACGGTACGAAGTTCCTGCCCCAGCGCTTCGGCGCGGCTAAGCGCGTACATCGCCTCCATCTGCGCGTTCCAGCTCTCGATGCGATCGTCGAGGTCGATCGCAAGAATTCCCACGTTGATCGATTCCACNNCGACGATGTTCTCGTTGAATTCCTTCAGGCGCTCGAACTCGCCGATCTTGTCTTGCAGGCTTGCGTAAAGCCGCGCGTTCTGCAGCGCGATCCCAATGTAGCTCGCAAGGGATTCCAGCAACTCGACGTCTTCCGATGACAGGAAGTCGCCGCCAATGGTGCGGCCGAGGCCAATCACGGCAATGGTGCGCGGCGCCGCTGTGCCATCCTGGCCGGTGCTCGCAGCAACACGGCAAGGAAGGTAGTAGTTCAGGTCCAGCAGGGCGGCGGTGCGCTGCTGATCTTCGGGTAGATGCAGCGCGGCCTGCGCGTTTTCAAGGAAGATGTGCGAGTGGTCGCTGGCATGATCGAAGTCGAGAAAGCCAAGCGCGAGCGAGTCAACGCCGTGATGCCCAGAAGCAAAGCCAACCTCGGCAGGCAATCCGTGCGAGGCAGCCAGTCGTAGGCGTCCCGAATCTTCAACCAGGAAGATAGCGACGCGCGCCACCAGCAGGGCGCGGGGCAGGCGCTCCACAATGGCCGAAAGAAGAGCCTCAAGATTGGTCTCCGAACTCAGTCCGCGGCCAAAATCCACCAGAGCTTTGCGATAGTCATACCGGTGCCGATCGAAGGCCCGGTCCACCCAGCCCTGAATGCGGCGCTTGAGCGGATCGAATACCAGGGCCGTAAGNNGTGCCAACGTAGCCGCCGATAATCAACCCGGTCGCCAGCATGTAGGCTACGCCCCTCTTGAAAATTAGGTCCGTATCCATCAGCCGGTAGCGAACGATCGCCCAGCTGAATGTGAGTGGCAGAAAAACAAGCGAAAGGCCGGCCAGATCAGTCAGTCGACGGTCGGGATGCAGATCGAGCAGAAAAGGAACTGCGTAGAAAAGTGTGAAAGGCAGCACCGCCAGCAACGTGCCCCGCGTGACCCACTTCAGCTGCTGGCGCAGCAGCGGAGTATCGGCCTTCCTGTAACTGCGCAGAAACAGCAGCGCCGCAAGGCCGTAGAAGGCCACGTCGTACGCAGTGCCCGTCTGGTCAAGTCGATGCCTCAGCAAGCCAGTCGCCATGCGCGTCTGAATGGCCCACACCCACAGGCCTAGAAGCCCAACCCCGGGAGCATAAACAAGCGGAAGCAGCCAGCGGCGGCGCACCTGCTTGAACCGTTCCTCGGGGAAGCTCAAAGCAAAATGCAGGAACAGCGCGGGCTG